>CBDUXL010000043.1:0-15420 GCA_965371155.1 uncultured bacterium
CGCTGGGGTTGAAATCGACAGTGTCCGTAAAATAGCCCGTGACGTAGACATTCCCAGAGCCGTCGGTGGCAACTCCTTGCCCTTTATCGTTGGTTGACCCACCCCAGGTTAGCGCCCACTCGAAGTTACCAGATGAATCGAACTTACTCAGGAAGACATCGGCAGAGCCATTCGAGGTGTGCGGATCACCGCCGTCGGGGTCGAAATCGACTGTGCCACCAAAATAGCCTGTGACGTAGACATTCCCAGAGCCGTCGGTGGCAACTCCATAGCCTCGACCCCCGCCTGCATCCCAGGTTCGTGCCCAGCCGAATTCACCGGAGCCGGCAAGCCAGGCTTCGAGGAAGTCGTCCCACGAAGTCTGTCCCATACCAAGTCCGCCGAATTCCGGATTGTACTCATCCTTGAACGCGTCGTAATCGGCAATGTCGTTCGGGAACCATATTAGCCAGCCGGTCTCTTCGTACGGGCAGGGGCCGGGATTCTTTCCACCGGCGTGATCGTGTCTGATCATGTCGGCATCTATTGCGTCCCGAAGCAAATGGGCGGCTCCTGTCGGGCCTGCCAATGTAGCAGGCAATACAGCATCCTTGGCTTCAATGAGTTCTGCGAAAAAGCCCAGGTCCGTCGAGTCACCATCTGTGCAGTCCTTACCCCAGGTTCCGCATTCCAAACGGGCCTCAAGTATTGCCGCCTTGTACGCCGGATCGGGCAACGCGGCGATCAACTCGTCTGCAAAATCATTGAGGCGATCTGTAACATCGGAGAACAGGGGATCATCGGTGCAGGCAGCGGAGAGAGTCTTGTTCAAAAAGGGCCAGAGGTACCATGATAATTGATTGTAGCTTTCCACAATTTCCCGGCCTAGCTCAACATAGGTGCACGTGGCTGCGTTATCACGCAGGTAGCGCAGGAAATCGTCGTAAGGGAATCCGGAACCAAAGAATGGAACGCTGTAAATATTTAATTCGCTGGCCACGACGGATCGCGTTACATTCCTGAGGCAGTATGAGGTCTCGAAGTAGGCCATATTGCAGACCTCAAGTGCGATCATGTCCAGTTTGTCCACATTGCAGACGGGGTGATCGAGCGCTGTCTGACATGCGTCGCGAACAGTCCAGATCGGCGCGTTGGCATACGGCCAAGGGCCATGAGTCATAATTGTAAAAGCATAGTGATCGGCGGTGTAATTCCCCATAGCCCAAATGAGGAAATCCTCCATGATCTCCTTTTCTGACTTGCCGTCTAGGGGAAGTACCGCTCCACCGCAGTCCACCATTGGAGAGATTATCTTGATCCACTCTGTAGGCCACCAGCTTTCATCTCGCTGGATGTAATAAATGCAGTCCGGCTCAGTAAGTTTATTCCACAGAACAAGTATGTTAAGGTCTCCCGCCAATGATCCGGCTTCTTCCATTTCATTTATATTTTCCCAGATAGCATCAGTTAGATCCGACCACTCCTCGATGTAAACAAGAAACGTCCAGTCTGCATCCGCAATCGGCAGGATTTTGACCTCGAAGCCCTCTATAATCGGCTCGACCAGGTTTCCTCCGTCCCAACCACACACATCATACATACCCGGCGGAACGCCATACAGACTCAGGTTACAAGTCACCTGAGTGTTGGACGTGGTGATAGGAACCGTTTCCGCGTATTTCTGTCCTGAGATATCACCCGACTTCTCGAGCCACACTTCTATTACGCCCGACAGCGCGACGCCGTAGATCGTGGCGGCGATAATGTGGTTCCGATATCCCCAGGAAGGCTCGATATACTCGAACCGTGGCTGCCCGGGTAACGGCCCGAAAGGCTTGCACACGTATGCATCCATCTGGCCGTTCGAGGTGTGGAACTCATCCATTGGTGACGGCTGAGGATCGAAGTCGACCGTGCCGAGAAACCATCCCGCGACGTACGGGTCGCCGAGAGTGTCGACAGCCACGGAATTAGCACCGGCGCCGCTGCCCGCATCCGGACCGCCCCAGAGGGCTTCCCAGATTTCATCGCCGTCATATTCCATCTTCTTCACGTAAGCGATCGAGCAATCGGCGGGACCTTCGTCGACAAGTTCCTTGAAACGACCCGCGACATAGACTGAATCGGATCCCACAGTGGCGACGCTAACGCCGTTATCCTGCAGCTCGCCGCCCCAGGTCTCCACCCATCGGAAGGACGAGGTGGATCCATTGTCGCGGAACTTGATGAGGAAGGCATCCGCTTCGCCCGCGGAGACAACGATTCCGGTTCCGGGAGAGAATTCGGTCTCTCCCTGGAAGCAGCCTGTGGCATAGACATTGTCGGAATCATCCACAGCAACGCCAAGGCCCGAATCGAACTGCTCGCCGCCCCATGTCGTGATCCATCTGCGGATCCCGTTCTCACTGTATTTTGCCAGGAACACATCCGACTTGCCGCTGGACGCGAGCTCTGGATCATAGTCCTGGGCATCCCAGAAATATCCTGTAACAAAGGCGTCACCATCTGCATCGGCTGCGACTCCCAGAGCGGCATCTTCGTAGTCGCCGCCCCACCGTTCCGCCCAGTCAAACACCATACCCATCCCCCCGCCCGGTTCCGGAATGAACCTGGCCAGGAAAGCATCCTTATCGCCTTCTGAGACCAATGACGGTATCGGCCAGGGCAAAATTACAGTGTCCTTGAATGCGCCTGTAATAAAGACATTGCCGTCGGCATCCGCAGCTACGCTCGCGCCGGAATCGACATTCGGCCCACCGAATGTTTCAACATCCAGAAAATCGCCACCCGGCTCGAATTTGCTCACAAAGGCGTCGTAGCTTCCGTTTGAATACGCCCAGGTCGATCCCGGGCCCGGATCCATGTCAACCACGCCAAAGAAATCGCCCACTACGTAGACGTAGTCACCCAAGGGGTCAACAGCAACGCCGTTAGCATAATCGGAGGTCATCCCGCCCCAGGTGCGAATCCAGCGAATCATGCCGCCCGGGCTGAATTTGATCAGAAAAATATCGGCCAGGCCATGCGACACACGCGGCGGCTCGGGTCCGTCCTCATCGAAGTCCACGACGGCGGAAAATTGACCTGTCACGTATACATTGCCGTACAGGTCGACCGCAACTCCCGTGGCGATGTCGTCGAAAATCCCCCCCCAAGTGCATGCGATGCCATCCCATGCCGTGTACGTGTTAACAATCTCGATGTCTTCGACCTGCCACATGTAGACCAAAGGATCGCCGCTGATTACATACCTTGCATCCGATGCGCGAGTCCTGATCCAAAGCTGGTAATCCCCGAGCGGCACTGTCCCCGGTGGCATGTCGATTGCGCCCACATACAGGTCGCTGCCGGGGCTATCGAGTGTCAGATCGACAGTGTAGAAAGGAGTCGGATTCCCAGTCTCCTCTATGAGCACCGTCACCTGCTCGATGTCATCCCACCAGCTATGTACTCGGCAACTTATTCCTACAGGCCCGCCGCCAAAGGGAATGGCGTGCGTGTCAAGCTGTATGTCAACAATCTCGAATGGTTCCGGGCAGTTATCGGGGATCGACACTTCTACAATAAGATAAAAATCATCCATGTCGAACCCGCCCGGAGGGTAGTAAAAGAAAAACTGTCGTGCGTGTGTTTCTCCAGGCCCGAAATACCGCTGGGGCTCCTCAATTGCGAAAGCGAAAAAGGGATTCCTGGGTTCTCCAACAATATCAAACAGCTCGGTGTAACCATCCGGGTTGATGATCCCGTATCCAGGGACCTTGGCATCCAGGATCAGTCGAGTATCATAGGCTCCGAGGACCGAGAAAGGGTTCCTGATCTCAGCATAAAGCTCGATCCAGCCCGCGACTGGGTCTGCCGCTACTGCATAGATCTGAAAGCAGTCAGGGCAAAATGGCGGGCTTAGGTACATTGACACATTGATGTGCTGAAGAAGCTCCCTGTCCGGCACTGCCTCGATCGTTCTCCCATCCTCACCCAGGCGCAGCCTGTAGACAAACAACGGGAGGTGCTTCCCGGCGCTGCCCTGCGCGCCCGCATGCGAGGGATCATCGACACCCGAAGTCAGGCCGGGAGTATCGACAGCCTCATGTCCGGGCGCAATCGGGTTTGATTTCCCTCCTGAACATCCAATAAACATTATGAAGGAAAAGGCGAGGATCACCGCGAAATGAGCATACTTCATCCCGAACCTCCGAGAGTAAGGTTTTGGACATACATGCTAGCGCACAGGGGACTGGCTTGTCAAAGTAATTTCGCAGCCAAGAAGGAATCCCCCTGCGATTTCAGGAGGATGCAGAAGCAGGTCCGGCTGGATTGAGTAACTGTTTCAGGCTCCTTTTTTGGGTTCGTAGCGATCGCAGGTTGTGGCTCGGCAATGCACGAGACTGTTGCAGAACTTGAGAATGGGCCTGGCTGGGAAATCAATGTTGGGAGAGAATCGTCAAACGGGTTCGAACGCCAGGCCTCCGTTAGCCCAGGCCCTGTACAGCATCTTCAAATCGTACGCGGTACAGATCAGGGTCCATTTAGTTTTGACCGCTTTCAGTCCTCTCGCCGTCCATCTCCGGAACCCCGTGCACTCCTTGATCACTCCGAAAACCCTTTCAACGATTGCCTTTCGCCTCGTCAGCTGCTCCCGGTGTTGTTCGATACGGAGTTTTTGATGGTTGTGGAGCAGTTCTGCATGACCGGTGGCATCTTCAAGCGAGTCTTCGAGCTTGTAGGTGCATCTCCTTATGGTGACTCACATACCAATCCCACTCACTCCTGACGCACCATAACAAGAGACACCTGCAAGTCCTTTCGAGCTGGAAGCTCAAAAGGACTTGTAGGCGCCACCGTCTCTGCTCGATCCTCATCCGCTGCATTCCCGTTGCTAATGGCCTTCAAGACCTGTTTCTTGTCAAGCATGACTCAACCATAGGTCCGCTTGCAGACGCGCGCGGTTCGGACACGATGAACCGAGTCGCGACCGTCAGGGAGCGGACACCTGAAATTCCCCTTGCTCCTTTCAGTCCCATGCCCGTATAATGAAATGGTTGTCCCATAGCCGATCAACGGGGGACGATCAGGTTGACACATGCCTAGCCAACTGAAAACGTTATTCGACAAGGTCATGAAGACCGAGGAGCGAGAGCTGAAGAAGCTCTTCGCCCAGACCGACCATATCAGATCGCTGGAACCTGAAATCGAAAAACTCTCCGAGACCGAAATCAGGGAAAAGGTCCTTAAGTGGAGGGACCCAATCCAGGAGGTCAAGTTCGACTACGAGAAGCGCGAGAAAATCATGATGGAGGCGCTTCCCGAAGTCTTCGCCTGTGTGCGGGAAGCGGGCCGCCGCACGATCGGGCTGCGTGCATTCGATGAGCAGATAGTCGGGGGGGTTGTGCTTCACAAGGGGCGGATCACCGAGATGAAAACCGGCGAGGGAAAAACCCTGGCGGCGGTCCTGGCCCTGACTCTGAATGCGCTCGCGGGTCGGGGAGCGCACCTTGTGACGGTCAACGATTACCTGGCGAAACGGGACGTCGGCTGGAAGGGGCCTATCTATGAACTGTGCGGCCTGACGGTTGCCTATCTTCAGAACGGGCAGCATCGCGATGAAAGAGTCGCTGCATACCGGTCCGACGTAACATACGGAACCAACTCCGAGTTTGGGTTTGACTATCTCAGGGACAACATGGTGACCAGCGCGCAGAATCGCGTCCAGAGCAAGCTGTACTACGCGATCGTGGACGAGGTCGACAGCATACTGGTCGACGAGGCGCGAACTCCGCTCATCATTTCCGGCCAGCCCCAGCAGGCATCCGAGGAATACAAGCGATACGATCAGATCGCCCGGCGGCTCCGGAAGGATGTCCACTACGAGCTTGACGACAAGGAAAAGAGCTCAACACTCACTGAGGAAGGGATCGATGTTGTCGAGAGCACGCTTGGGATCGACGATTTGTACGAGCCGAGAAACGCCAAGCACGCGCACCAGGTGCAGCTTGCATTGAGGGCTCATGCGCTTTTCAAGAAGGATATCGATTATGTGGTCAAGGACGGCCAGGTGATTATCGTTGATGAGTTCACCGGCCGATTGATGCACGGGCGGCGTTTTTCCGAGGGGCAGCATCAGGCGATCGAGGCCAAGGAGAATGTCCGGGTCCAGTCCGAGACGCAGACGATGGCCACGATCACGATCCAGAACTACTATCGCCTGTACGAGAAGCTCGCGGGGATGACCGGTACCGCCAAGACCGAGGAGGAGGAGTTCCGGAATATTTATGGGATGGATGTCGCGGTCCTACCGACTCACGAGCCGATGATCCGGGACGACAGGCCGGACCTAGTTTACAAGACCAAGAAGGGCAAGTTCCAGGCTGTCGTTGAGGATATCAAGGACTGCTACAAGAAGGGGCAACCGGTGCTGGTAGGAACCACTGCGGTCGAGACCAGCGAGATGCTCTCGGCGATGCTTCGTCGTGAGAAAGTCCCTCACAACGTCCTGAACGCCAAACATCATGAACGCGAGGCGGAGATTGTCAAGGACGCAGGCCAGAGCAAGTCGATAACAATCGCCACCAACATGGCCGGACGCGGTACGGATATCAAACTGGGGGAGGGGGTAATCGAAGCCGGGGGACTGCATATTATCGGAACCGAGCGTCATGAATCAAGGCGCATAGATAACCAGCTCCGTGGGCGATCCGGACGCCAGGGCGACCCGGGTTCATCGCGGTTCTACGTGAGCCTGGAAGACGACCTGATGCGCATTTTCGGCGGCGAGCGTGTGAAAGACCTAATGGACCGGTTCGGCATGGAGGAGGACGTGCCGATTGAGTCCGGACTTGTGTCCAGGCAGATTGCGAACGCCCAGAAGAAGGTCGAGGGGCACAACTTCGAAATCCGCAAGCATGTCCTGAAGTACGACGACATCATGGAGCGACAGCGGTCCGTGGTTTACCGCGAGCGCAATGCAGTCCTGGACGGGGAAGATATCAGGGACACCATCCTCGATTACATCGAGGATGTCGTCAAAGCAGCCTGCATGGAGTACTGCAACCCGCAGCTCAAACCTCATGATTGGGACCTCGAGGGGCTCCTGACAAAGCTCAGAACCGTGGCGCCGTACGGCGACACGATCAAGTTGCCCGAAATTAAAGATAAGCAATTCGAGGAACTGGTGGAGCTTTTCACGAAGCATGGACACAGGCTCTACGAGATAAAGGAGGAGCAGATCGCCACCACCGGCATGGACATGCGCGATCTGGAGCGATACGTCGCGTTGAACATGATCGATCGCCACTGGGTGGATCATTTGAGGGGCCTTGATGACCTTCGCGACGGGGTCAGCATGGTGTCGTACGCTCAGAAGGATCCGCTGGTTGTCTACACGAAGGAATCGCACCTGTTGTTCGAGGCGATGCGTCGCAGGTATAAGGAGCACTCGCTGCAATTTATCTTTGCGGCGCGCATTGTGAAGCAGGAGAAGTCGATATACGAGACGGCGATGACTGCAACCCACGGGGCCGGGGGCGGACGAAGGACGCCGGTTGTGAAGAAGCAAAAAGTGGGCCGGAACGATCCGTGTCCATGCGGTAGCGGGAAGAAATACAAGAAATGCTGCGGGAAGAAAGCGCAAATGTAGCATTCATGAGCCGCGTTGCCTATCATGAGGAAAAGCCCCGGCAATGGATCACCGGGGCTGGAAGTCGGTGTTTTGAAGGACAAACAATCTACTTCAGTCGCACTCTTCAATCCTGAATAGACCGTTCGGAACACCGGCAGCCATAAGTATGTAAACTCCGTCACTACCCTAATCTACAAAACCTTTTAACATGATCCGCGCGAAAGACGCCCAACCTGGTGGCTGAGTCTCACGGAGTTCATTCTATGACATGTTCTTAGTGGCAAGTCTCACTGGCCAACCTACTGGTGGTGCACTAATGACTGTCGCTATATATGCTTGACAAGGCCGAACAACATGACATGATTTACATTCATGGCAACCAATCCGTTTCTAGTGTCCCCACTTTACGCTGACGATCTGCCCGAATTGCACAGGCTGCTTCGAGCCGAAGGGACTACTAAAAGGGATCGCTTATTTGAACGAACATCCAGCACCCCTACATATAGAGGAACTATAGCGATACTAATGTGTCGCGCCACTAGTAAGATACTCGCCAAGTATGTCTTGAATAGAGGTAGCTCGGGAATGCATTTCCCGGGAATTGCGGGGATACCTGCTTTTCGAGGACGAAAAGAGGTGTCCCCTGGTCTTGCTGGTGATATCTTGTTCTGTAGTCCGGAAATGCACTTCCCGGGAATTGCAGAGTATGGTCACCGATTCCTGGGAAATGCATTCCCAGGCTACGTGCCGTGGGATTCCGAACCGCGCGCGTCAGCAAGCGGACCTGTAGCCCGGGAAATGCTTCATCGTGTCCGAACCGCGCGCGTCAGCAAGCGGACAATCTGTACTGAGAACCCAGGCTAAAACCTGGGCTACCCACTTGGCCTACCCGCTTTGGAAAGTGAGTGCCGAACCGGTTCTCTTAGGGCAGAAATATCCTTTTGCCTTTCTTCAGAGTCTCCTCAGAGTAGAATGTTCCTCGCCAGAAAATTCCGCGTCGACGCCACCCGAGCCAGCCTCCCCTCAGCATGATGCCGGCCAGAATGATTGCCCCCACCGGATACAGAAATGCCGCCATCACCGGACCGTTGGCCCAGAGATTCATCCCGATCGCGTTCACAAGTCCAAGAACGACCATAAAAACGCACAGCCATTGAAGCCACGGAACACCGACAAACAGCAGGCCCAGGAACGGCAGTAACTCAAAGCCCAGAAACAGCAGGCAGAACAGAATCGTCTTCCAAAGCGTGAAATCCCCCAATGTGACATACGCAACCCTGTCGAGACCAACCGTCATTTCCCTGACCGTTTTGTACCATTGAACCTTCAGACTGCGCATCGCGTTTACAATATGGACCTTCCCGCCCGCGCGTTTGATCATCCTTGCGAGAGCGACATCATCCGCGAGATCGAGCTTGAGCCATTCGAATCCGTCGGTTTTTTCATAGGCCGACCGCCTGACCAGGTTGAAAGCACCGACTCCCGTAAACGTCTCGACTCTCGGATTGTCCAATCCCCAGAATCCCGCTCCGAAACTGTAGGTGCGGATAAAGGTGGTCATAACAACATTGAGCAGGTAGCTAATTCCCCAGACGTTTGGAAGAGCGCCGAGCTGATCGAGCTTGCGATCCTCGCACAACGCGACCGCTTTGCGGATCGAGTCCCTTGAAAAATGCACATCGGCGTCCGTGAACAGGAACCAGTCGCCCCGAGCGACTTCGACTCCACGCCGGAGCGCGTACGGCTTACCAAGCCACTCGTCCGGTAGTTTATCGATATGAACAGCTTTGATTCGGCTGTCGTTTTCCGCAAGACGGTCCACAATCTTCCCCGTCCCGTCTGTCGACCTGTCATCGACCAGTACGATCTCGAAATCGGGGTAATCGGATTCCAGTTTCGACTTCACCGCGTCCTCAAGTGCGTCAGCCTCATTGCACGCCGCGCTGATGACTGAAACGGCAGGCCATTTCTCCGGTTCTCGGGGAGTGAGTTCACCAAAATGACGAACCAAGCGGGTCGTGCGGTAAATAAGGAAAGAGCGTACGATCCACACTACGCAGACAATGATAAGAGCAATCGACCAGATCATTAACGATATGTCGGTGGAAGTGGTAAAAATCGATCAGCCTCCTTACGGGAGTAGCGAACCAAGTGATTTCACATTATACCCATCCTGTAAAGGGATGTTTCTCACACGGGACCGCGGGCATCCTGCCCGCAAAGACGCGAGCGCGGACGCTCGCGGTCCCGGTTAAGATGCGTCCAGCAAAATCAAATCACGGAAGCACCCCTTCGATATCCCCTCGGTGGGATTAGACCGACTCCGATCATTGCTGAAAAATCCCCAACCTGTTAAGATGTCAAATGCCGACTATTCAAGATGATCTGCCTGAATCCCTTCGGGGAACAGTCCATCCGATCACGTCAAGAAGAGGTCCGGTCACATGAGCAAGCTTCCCATTTCGGTTCACCAATCGCTGTTTATTGTCGCGCTTTTGCTGACATCCGCAGTCGGGTGCTCCTCGGGCAAATCCGCTCCCACGACGCCTGATATTGACGGTGGTCTGGACCTTACTCAGTCTACTTCGTCGCAAGAGCCGGACTCTCCCGGCGAAAATCTATCCTCCATCATAAGCCTGGGCCCTGTTGACTTGATTGTCTTCCTGAGCGGCACGCCTTCTGATCTGTGCATAACGGTCCGGGAAAGCGCCGATTCAGCGTACTCGGAGATTAGGGAGCTTTCCGACCGGATCAAGGAGGTCTACAGAAGCAACAGAGGCAATGAGATGTCCGGTGCCGTGCAGTCTCAGGTCAGGCCTTTGGTGCAGCAAGTCAAATATCTGAAACAGCAAAGAGCGAGTTACGTAACCTCCCTGCTCCATGGCGCACTGGATGGACTGCAGGACGATGCTGCCGGGAAGCTTGAATCCATCGGTGACACCACCGTCATAGCAAGGGATTTGATACTCAATACTCTCGTGGTGGAAACAGACCGGGCGCGTATTGACGAGATATTGGCCCTCCCTGAAGTTGAGGCCGTTGAGGAAGGCATTGAACCGATCCCGCTCACGGACACCACCGCTCAGGCATTGAAGCTGAGGCCGGGAGCTTATCCGAATGTAGTCTGGGACCAGGGATATCACGGCGAGAGCATGGATGTGCTTGGAATCGACACCGGGGTTTACAGTGCACATTCAGCGTTCGTGGGTCTGGACCTTCAGTCGCAGTATTTTCCGACCTCTGCAGTTGGATGCAACACCGAAGACCAGTCAAACCACGGAACACATACCTGCGGAGTGGTCGCGAGCCAGGATGCAACCTACACCGGAATGGCGTACGGAATCGAAACCTACTACAACGCGAAGATTTGCCCCGGGTACGACGGTTACCAGTCCTTACAGCAGGCATATCAGTGGGCGGCGCTGGGCGGTTCAGGCAGCAATGACGCCGAGGTAGTCAATCTCAGCCTGGTTTTCGCAACTGCGTGCTCGCAGCGAAACGGTCTCCACTTCGTTTCAGCGTACGTTGACAATACGATTGACCTGTACGATGTGGTCTGGTCGCTCGGGGCGGGTAATCGCAATGCCGGTTGCGCCGATGACCAGATGAACGACAAGCCTCAGACCTGCTATAACGGTGTCTCGGTTGTGGGAGTGGTGGATCAGGGACCCGGTCTAAGGGACGATGACGCCTATCTCACGAACAGCAAGTACGGACCGGTATACGGCCCGTACAATTCGGAGGAAAGGCTCAAGCCGGACATAATGGCGCCCACAGGCGCCACGTCGCCTACCAATACAGGCGGATGGGGAGGGTTCGGAGGTACATCGTGTTCAGCTCCGCACTATTCCGGGGTTGTCGCTGTTCTGATGAGCGCAGGCGTTACAAGCTCAATGGAGATTAGAGCACTGACGTTCGCCACGGCGGAGGATTTCACGACGTCGCCCTCAAGCCCGGGGCCCGACTACTACTCGGGATTCGGTTATGTCGACGCCTGGGCTGCTTACTCGCATATCGCCGACACTTTCACAGGCACATTGGATGCCGATGGCGACGGGGATTTCTACCGGATCGAGAATGTTCAGGATGGTGACCGCGTCGTGCTTGTCTACAACAAACATGGGCAAACATCATGGAAAATCAGCAACCTGGACCTGAAAGTGTACGACGAAGTCGCCGGAACCTTGCTTTATGAGACGACCAAAACCTACGAGAACAAAGAGTACATTCAGTTTGGAACGGATGACATTGGGAAGGATGTGATTATCACCTCGACTGCAACGGAACTGGCGCAGGGGCTTTCTTACGAAGATTACGCCATCGCGGCTAACACAACGATGACACAGCTTGATGAGCCGTCGATAAGTGTCTCCCTTACATCAGATGATCCCGTGACTCCGGGAGAGGTTTTCAGCGTTGAGTTGCAGATGTCCAACCTCAGCGACCTTCCCCTTGAGAACTGCGTGGGCACGTTGCAGCTCGATTCCGGGATGGAGTTCGATGTCGGGGAAGAGGAAACCAAGACCTGCGGCACCGGCCATTTAGACCCATGGCAGTTCTGCATAGTTACCTGGAATGTGATTGTTACCGAATACTCCTCTACAAAGACAATTGGCGCAGTCGGCGAAGGAGACGTTTACGGCGCGACTTTCACGGACTCGGATAACATTTCGATAACGGTCAATGAAGTCATTGTGAACGCTGATCCGGTAGTTGATGTCCCCGACAGTCCGGTTGATGTTGATGAGCTCTTCGAGATCCAGGCGACTATAACAAACAATGAGAGCTTCGTCCTGAGCAACGTCACGGCAACGCTTGAGCTGGACACCGGAATGGAGTTCGGTCCCGGCGAGCCGGCCGGCAAGACCTGCGGCACCGGCGCCCTGGATCCCACCGAGTTTTGCACTGTAAACTGGCTGGTCAAGGTGACGGATTACACGCCAACCAAGAACATCGGTGTTCATTCGGAAGTTACTGCTTTCGGCGTCGAATTCTACGGTCATGCCTTCGAAAGTATCAGCGTCATTGAGCCTTACACTCCCGACCCATTGGCGCCCGTTCTGAAAACCCCGTACTCAGGGGCGTACTATGATCTCGGCAGCAGTCTGAACTTCAGTTGGGACCCGGCTGCGGGCACGAATCCCGATGCGTACTGGTTCGACGCGTGGGTGGATGGGCAGCATTTCGAGGTCCTTCCTCAAGGCGGGCTGAATCTGGGAACCACACAGGCACTCCTGCTGCCGCCTTTGTATGTGGAGCTGAATGCTCAGGACGGCATTTGGGAATGGGCTGTCGCTGCGGAAATCAGTGGACAGAAACATTGGAGTGAACATTCTATTGTCAATAAGTTCGTGGCTCCGACACTATATACGCCGTCGCCCGGCGCTGAAGTCGGCATTAATGAGTCGTTCTCCTGGAGCAATGTGCCCGGCGCGATTAATTACGTTGCGAGGGTAACCGGCATTCTCCCCGGGGGCGCGCCTTTCTATCTGCCTTTGAATTCCAACCAGTCATTGTTCGTATTGCCACAGCCTTTCTACGATGAGCTGCAGGAGGGCGTGACCTATTCCTGGGCCGTGGCGGGCACCACGCTGGGACCAGTACTGACTGCGAAGGACCAGGAGACGCTTGCGAAGCTGTCTTACAGCGGGTCGAGGACTTTTACGAAGGCCGAATAACACCCGGCGGACACCTTCATTCAGGGCCGAGTGAAGGCCATCCGCTGAATAGTTCTCGAAGAAACGAAGGGCATTATCCCTGCATTCCTCTTGCATCACACCCGCTGTGACAGCAGCAAATGCCGGCTGGCCATAGCCTTGGCACCTCCTGTTCACTTATAATCATCCCCGTGCCGCATCGACCTAAAGAATCGCTCGATAGATTCCGCGCGAGAGTGCAAAGCCTGGAGACACCTCGGCCCACATCGCCGATCTATGCGAAGGTCGGATGGCCGGTTCTGGCTGTCGGCGCGATCCTATGGCTGATCGAAACAATCCTGCCCGGACATCAATTCCTGATGGCCATTGGCGCGATTGTGTTTATCGGCCTGGGGGTGGCATCGATTGCGACGAGCATTTTCAGCGCTCATTCCGAAGGAGTCGAAGAATCCGAGCGCGCAAGGCGTATCCGGGAGCGGAATTTGATTTCGAGGTGCGTTTACCTTGAGGGGAATGTCCCGGACGGGAAGGGCAGAGTGGGAAGGTGCAGGCTGTACGAGTTTGACATGGTGGACCTTCCGTATTGCCTGTATTGCAGGGAGTACGCTCCGATGAAGGGATCACCGGAGGTATAGACCGTAGGGGCGCGGGGCGCGCGCCCACGACACGTGTCATCCCCTGGCGTACACCCACTCGCCGTCCACAACTACTTTCTCTGCATGACTCACCCCATGATGGTACGGAATATCCGCCAGGTCGGGGGTGCCCCAAATGACAAAATCCGCCCGCTTGCCTTTCTCGAGCGAGCCAAGCTCATCCTCCATTCCGAGCGCCTTGGCGGCATTGATGGTGACCATGCTCAGCGCCTCCTCTGGCTTGAGGCCATAGTAGAGGCACGCGGCGGTAAGGATCCATTGCAGGTTTTCCGTTCGCGATGAGCCGGGATTGTTGTCGGTCGCGAGAGCAAGCAGGCAACCTGAGTCGATCATCCTCCTGCACGGCGCGAACGGCTTTTTCAGGAAGAAACTCGTACCCGGAAGCAGGCACCCGACCGTATCGGAGTCCGCCAGCGCCTTAATGCCGGCATCGGTGATCGCAATAAGATGGTCGACCGAGAGCGCGCCAAGCTCGCAGCACATCTCCGTGCCGCCGAGCGGCACGATCTCATCGCAATGAACTTTCGGCCTCAAGCCCAATTCCAAACCCGCCTCCAAAATGCGCCTTCCCTGCTCCACCGAGAAAACGCCTTCCTCGATGAACACGTCGCAGAAATCCGCAAGCCTCTCCTCCGCGACCCTCGGCAGCGTTTCAGTCACGACCAGCTCGACATATCCGTCCGGGTCGTCCTTGAACTCCCTTGGAATTGCATGCGCGCCGAGGAATGTCGATTTCAAGCGTATCGGCTGAGTTTCCTCAAGAATTTTTGCTGCCCGCAGCATTTTGAGTTCCGCTTCCGTCTGCAATCCGTACCCGCTCTTTGCCTCAAGTGTGGTAACACCGAACGAAAGCGAGTTCCGGAGCGCTGCTCTACCCACCTCAACAAGCCTCCCCACCGACTCTGGGCGCGTGCGATCGGCCGAGTTGAGTATCCCGCCGCCCTTGGCAAGTATGTCCATGTACTCAGCGCCCTGACATCGCATCACGAACTCATTCGCCCTGCTGCCGGCATTTACGCTGTGTGTATGGCTGTCGATGAGACCGGGAGTGACGATTTTTCCCCCGGCATGATGCCAGGTGACCTTCGCACGGTGGTCGACAGCATTCCTCACCTCATCAAATCCGCCTACGGCGATGATCCTGCCTGTTTCATCCCATGCGAGCGCTCCGGGTGAAACGGCGGCGGTATCAGCAAGCGCTTCACCGCGACGGGGTCCACCGGCCAGCGTGTGGAGTGTTCCGATGTGGTGGATAATATGAACGGATTGAGGGGACATGTTTTCACCTTGGGTTGCGGTATGCGGCTGATAGACCCACGTCAGAGACGTGGGAACCGTTCTTTTGGGTCTCAGCACGTAGCCTGGGAATGCATTTCCCGGGACTTGGTGACCATACTCTGCAATTCCTGGGAAATGCATTCCCGCGCTACAGAACAAGACATGACCAGCAAAACCAAGGCAGCAAAACCAGGGGACACCTCTTTTCGTCCTCGAAAAGCAGGTGTCCCCGCCA
>CBDUXL010000044.1:0-15287 GCA_965371155.1 uncultured bacterium
TTCCCGGCTCCTTTTGCCTGTGGAGGTTCGCTATGCGAAGTCTAACTTATCTACTTCTTCCTCTGTTTGCCCTGTTGTTGGTGGGATGCAGGAGCGGGGAAATTCTCATTACCTGGAAAGAGACCGACGCGTACTACGAGGGTTGGGTCGATATCGATCGCCCCGGATTAGTGTTTGATCATTCATTCCGTGCTCGGCTCAGAATATACGATGGTAACAATCGTGCCCGACTGTGGGACAACCGAGGGCGGGTGTTCGAGTCGGAATGGGTGGACTACAGCTCCTGGGATGACCGCGTGACGATCTTCTTCATGGTCAGGGAATCCGGCTGGGACCCGGATTGCGGATACGAGACATACGATTGGGAACTGAGAATGAGAGGACGGATTTATTCAGATGATCATTTTTGTGGGGAGTTGGTGATAGACATAGACCCTGAGAATTATTATTCGGACTATTGCTATATGGACTACAATCCCCCGCCGAAGCATCTTGGATCATTTGATTTGTATAGGGACTATAATTGCCCCGTTTTCTAACTGTAGGGGCGCGGGGCACGCGCCCTCTGCAACCACACCACAAGACCACACCACAAGTGGTGTGGATACCAACGTGCGATCACCTTCGCATGCCCAGGTCACTCATGAGCGCCTCGACGGCTGCATCCAACTGTGGATCGGCGCCGGTCGCGATATCCGAAGGACTCAACTCCACTATTACGTCCGGGATAGCCGGATTCCCTTCAAGGTTGTAGAGAATCTCGCCTGTCTCGGAGTCAATCGCCCACCATCCGCGACGTGGGAGGGAGACGTAGCTCCCATCGGCCAGCATGGTTCCGCCGGTTGATATCACGCCGCCACCGGTGGGCCATCCCACCAGCAGGCCGCGGTCAAGTGTTTGAATCGCGTGGCAAAAAATCTCCGCGTTGGAGTACGACCATTCGTTCCCCATGGCAACGATGGGCAGGGATGTGGTGTAGAAAGGGGTTCGATCCTCCGGGTAACCAAGACCACCACCGCGAGGCTGCGTGAGAGCGTGACGGCGCGTGTCGAGCATTACGAGCAGGTAGTCGGTGACCCAGCCGCCGGAATTCCAGCGGACATCGATGATCATCCCGTCCTTCCCATGCCCGACGGTGTACAAATCCTGCTCGAACCTCTCCAGTTGCCCTTCATACATTCTCCTCACGTGCGTGTAGCCGATCGTTCCGCCGGAAAGCTCGTCCACTCTCTCCCGGTTGTCCGCCATCCATGCTTCATACTCCAGGGAATACCAGTCCCAGTATGTAGCCGGTATCACACGAACCCAGCGAGGGTCTCTTGAGTTCAGGTCCGCGTCAATGACCCCGATTTCGATCTCCCGACCGACCGTGTCGTCCAGCGCACGCCACCAGTTGGCGATAGGATCCCCACCCCAGCCGCCGACATCGTAGCCGTTGATGCTTACAATCCTGTCGCCGACACCGATTCCGGCCTCCTCCTCATCGACAGGGCTCCTTGGCGTAACCCAGTCAACCAGAAGTCCGATATGAGTGTCCTCGACAAGTCCCCATCCGGGGTAGCCGGTTTCCGGACCGGCAGGGAAGGTCTCGCCCTCGCTGTAATAGAGATGACTCGAGTTCAGTCGGCCCATCATCATATTGACTGCGTTGTTGAAATCCCTGTAGTGCCTTGCGGCGGCGGCGATAGGCAGATACTCCTCTCGAAGCGCTTCCCAATTGCGGCCGTGGAAGGTCGGATCGTAGAACCAGATTTCCTGAAGTCGCCACGCCTCCTCAAACCTGTACATCCTTTCCTCTTGCGGGTCCACGGTCATTCTGGCATTGAATCCGTGCGCCTGCGAGTCGCTGCCTTCCGGTGCGCAGGAGCTGATTCTGCCGCCCGCGAGATAGAAAACCCGGTCGGCTTCTTCGGCCCATGTAATCCATTCGGGGGACGCATCGTTTGTGAGTGCTTTTTCGTCCTCGCCGGTCCAACTTATCTGCCAGACATCCTTGGTGCCGTCAGTATCGGAAGAATAAGCGATCGTTTCGCCGTCCGGCGAAAACGCCCATAGGACCTCGCGTCCGGGATATGACGTTAATCGTCGGCCTCGGTGGTGGATGTCCGAAAAATCGATTTCCACCAGGAGTTCGGCATCTTCTTCGTCCTTGTCTTCCCCGTTCTCCTCCCCGGCCTCTTCGGAATCCGAATCGGTCGCCGGAAGAGCAGAGAGAGGTTCCGCCTGACGTTCCCACTCTTCGAGCGAGCGTTCCTCGTCGCTTTGGCGGAGGAAGATGAAGTAGGCGTCTACATTGTCGAACCAACGCTGCGATGTGAATCCCAGTTTGCTTCCGTCGGGCGACCACACCGGCATGTAGTCGTCATCCGGATGACGGGTGATATTCACCTCGCCATTAGCCCACGATGGCATGAGGTCGATTGCGCCGGAGCGCCCGGGAAACGGGGCCCATCCGTCGGCAGGGCAGGGGGGAAGGTCAGGATCACTCGGATCGACCGCCGCTATGAAAATATCCAGGTTGTAATCATCATCCTGTCGATCGTACGCAAGCCATCGGCCGTCGGGGGAGAACGAGAAATTCAGAGTTCCCCAGTGCCTGAACAGAAGGCGTTGATGGTGCCCATCGCCGTCCATCAGCCACAGGTCGCCGGTATTCCGGACATAACCCACCGTCAGGTCGGCGGGAGCCGGGGGTGGATCGTTGTCAAGCATGGGAGCAAAGATCGCCCTGGTGCATGGATCCTCGCTGTGAGTCAGTCGCTCGACCTTGAACCGGCGCGATTCGCTGAGACGTTCGTGGTCCGGATCGTCAGATGAGACGCGGTAAAGCTGCTCGATTCCGTCGCGGTCGGACGTAAACAGAATCGCGTCTCCTCTCGGGTACCATTGGATTTCCCAGTCTCGAGCGGGATGGTCGGTGAGCCTGGAAGCATCAGTTCCGCCGATGCCGTCGGTCCGGACGCAGAAGATTTCACCTCGAACCACAATCGCCATCTCATCGCCATCAGGGCTGATGGCATATTCTGTTACTCCTGATGAGCGGATGATTGTTTCGGGTGCGTTTGGGTCCTCATCGAGCCAGGCGGTGATGTGGACCTCTCGAGGATTTCCGCGCGGCAGGTCCTGAACATAGATACCGCCTCGCCACTCGTACGCGACCACTTCCGACCCGGCAGTCCCGCCGATTCTCGGATGCCAAAGGCCAGTGCTCCTGACGTGGGTGACCTCGGTTAGCTCGCCGGTTGCCGAATCCCACATCCAGAGGTTGCCGAACCCTCCGGCCTCGCTGCGGAAATACAGCTTCGAGCCGTCCGCAGACCACTGCGGATCGGTATTGTACACATCGTTCTCAGTGATTCTTGTGAATGACCCGCTTCCCGGGTGGTAGAGCCAGATATCCTGCTTTCGAGGTCCGCGATAACCCTGGCGATACCCCCCGCCCGGTCCGAATTCGAAAGCCGCAATCTCTCCCTGTGGGTTCATGGTGGCGCCGATTCCGGGGCAAGGGACCAGTTTTCTCGGTGCGCCGGGCCCGTCGCCTCTGGACGCCGCCAGATCAATCACGTGGGGTGCACGATGATCGGGCCACGGTCCGCCTCGCCGACTGGAAAAAATGAGCGAGTCGCCGGCTGGGGTCCAGCCGGACAGTAAATCATTGTTCGATGCGAAAGTGATCCTTTCCGGGGTGCCTCCTTTCGCGTCGATAACGAAAAGGTCCTCGGATCCATGTCTATTGCTCATGAACGCGATTCGCTCCGCGTCCGGGCTCCAGATCGGTTTGTGATCGTATCCTTCCGATGAGGTCAGCCTGGTCGCGCGACCTCCGGTGATCGGCACGGTCCAGATGTTGCCGGCCCACGAGAAGGCCAGGGTTGACCCTTCCGGAGAGGGGGCCGGATAGCGTGCGAAGAGGACGGTCTCGGGGTTTCCGATCTCTGCCTGTGCGGCTCCCAGGAAGAGCAGTGCAAGGAGGATCGTGGTCGTCAAGTGGAGGGTTCTGCGGAGCATGAATCCGTGTTCCTTTGTGTCGAAGTATTAGTATAAGGGTGCAGGGTAATGGTGCGCGGGGAAAAAGGCAACTAAATGGGACGATACGGTCGAGGGCGTTTTAATCTATATTGCTGCAACACTAACGCTTTCAAGGCTGGACTTTGTGTGGTATCATGTGCTTGGGGACAGTGGCTTGCTTAGGTTTTCCACCCAATGGCAAGCGGCTTTTCTGATGCATAAGAAAGTCAAGACAATACGGCTTTGTGTCAATTGCCGTAACCTTCAGGTAACCGCCGAAGGCCAGGAGATCGAAGGCCTGGAGGAGACTGCGTTTATTGAGACGAAGTGCGACATATTCGGTCACACGATGAAGGAGCTTTATCAGTTCCCCTGCGAGCAGGGACCGTTGATTCTTGACGGCATCGGCAGCACCGATTGTCCCTTCTGGGAACCGTGGGACCTTTCCCAGAAGGTCCTTGAACACAGGGAAGTTGAGAGGGAAGGAATTGATAAGACCAAGCCCTGAACACGACCTAATCTGAGATTTAGGGACCTTCCGCAAGAGGAGGGTCCTTTTTTTGTGTGGAGAAATGATGCCCGGTGGTCCACATCTTGATGTGGGCAAGTTAATTGACAAGTGACACCAATTTTAGAAAGTGTCAAGCGTTTTCTTATCGGGTTCCTCACGAGGTTCCTCACGGGGTTTCTCTCGGGGACACTTCATTTCGTCCCCGAAATGCAGGTGTCCCCGCCAGTACAGAAAAAACGCCCTGATCGGGGCGTTTTTGGGGTCTATTGTCAGTCGAGTCTTTACTTCAATGCGAATCGCGCGAATCCTCTTACCTCAACGCCCGCTATGCCCGCCTGCTTGATAATATCCTTCACTAACTGCTTTGGCTCTTTCGCGAATGGTTGCTCCAGGAGGCATTCCTCGGTGTAGTACTTCCGCAGCATTCCCTCGGCGATCTTCGGAACAATGTGGTCCGGCTTTCCCTGCTCGCGGGCTTTCGCCTCTGCAAGTTCTCTTTCTTTCGCAAGGACCTCTTCAGGGATAGCCTCAGGCTTCACATACGACGGGTCCGAGAACGCAATCTGCAACGTCAGCTCATGGGCGAGCTCGTCGCACTTCTGCTTGTCTGCTTCATTCTCGCAGCCAAGCTCGATCAGCACGCCGACCTTTCCGGGAGGATGAATGTAAGCATGAATGACGCCGGGACCGTCGATCCTGAACCTGGCAACGCGCTTCAGGCTGATATTCTCACGGATTTGCCCGATAGCTTCGTCTATCAGTTCCTTCACGGTCTTGCCGCCGTCGGGAGCGAG
This sequence comes from uncultured bacterium, assembly GCA_965371155.1. Lineage (GTDB taxonomy): Bacteria > JAJVIF01 > JAJVIF01 > JAPKYR01 > JAPKYR01 > CBDUXL01. The sequence goes on from CBDUXL010000044.1 coordinate 5,314, forward strand.
TTCCGTTCCGTAAGTCTCCTGACCATCGGTAATTCCGTCCGGACCCGCCGCAAGCACGTGATTGACCAGAGTGGTTGTGAGGATCAGGAACGGATCCCCCTTGGCCGCGAAGTCGGTCTCTATATTGACTTCAGCCATTGCACCTGAATTCTTGTCCTCATCGATTCTGGCGACGATCAAGCCCTCAGCCGCCTCGCGATGGGCTTTTTTCGCGGCCACCTGCAAGCCTTTCTTTCGGATTATCTCCTCAGCGGCGGAAATGTCACCGCTGGTCTCGGCAAGCGCCTTCTGGCAATCCTGGAACCCCGCGAGCGTCTTTGACCGGAGCTCCTTGATCTCTTTTGCGGTCGGTTTATAGCCAGACATCAGTCGATTTCCTCCATTACAATGTAGGGCAGGGCGCCGTCCCCGCTCTGGGCTCAATCACTCCGCGGAACCCTCCGCTTTCTCCTCGGAAGCAGGCTCGGTCGACTGCTCTGCAACCGCTACAGCCTCGGTTGCAGGTTCAGTTAAGGGTTCCGCTGGAGTTTCCTCAGGCGCCGCCACTACTTCTTCCGCAGGTTCAAGCGAGGGAATCTCACCGGGAGCAAAATCCTTACCCTCGCGACCCTCGATAACGGCATTTGCGATTGTACCGCAAAACAGGTTGATCGCCTTCACCGCGTCATCGTTGCCTGGGATGGGAATGTCGCAGTCGTCGGGATCGCAGTTCGTGTCGAGAATCGCCGCGATCGGAATGCCGAGCTTCTTCGCTTCTCTGACTGCGTTATGTTCTTTCTTCAAGTCGATAATGAACAGGCAGTCGGGGAGCGATTGCATGTTCTTGATGCCGCCGAAGAATTTCATTAGCTTCGCGTATCTCTTGTTCAGAAGCAGGATTTCCTTTTTAGTCAGACCCGGAAAATCATTGCGTTTGAACTTGTCCTCCAGCTCGTGGAGGTAATCAATGCGTTTCTTGATTGTCTGGAAATTGGTGAGCGTTCCCCCGAGCCATCGCTGGTTGACATAATACGAGCCACAACCGGTCGCATGCTTGGCGACCGCCTCCTGCGCCTGGCGTTTTGTGCCGACGAACAGGATAGTCCCTCCCGATGCTGTCAGGTCGCGGACATAGGTGTAGGCAACTTCCAAAAGCTTCAGCGTCTGCTGGAGGTCAAGAACATAGATCCCGTTCCGCTCGGTGTAGATGTACCGAGCCATCTTCGGGTTCCACCTCTTGGTCTGATGGCCGAAGTGGATCCCGGCCTCCAGAAGCTGTTTCATGGTGATTTGATACAAAAGAATGGACCTCCTTGGTCACCCGAGTAGTCGCAAGAGCACACAAAAACCGCGCCCAAGCGCGAATAGGGAGTGTAGCAAAGGGGAAGTGGGATGTCAAAAGGAAATGCCTTGGAATTGAGAGTGTCTCAAGGAAGCTCTACCAGCAGCCGTCCGGAATGTGCTTGCTCAGGAAAGCGTCATCGTGACCACTTGAGTAGTGAAAATCCGAAGGTTCGTTGCAGGGCGGTCCGCTGGGAGCGAAGTCAACGGAATACCTGAACGAGCCGGCAACATATGAATAGCCCGAACCGTCCACGGCAACATCGAAACCGTGATCGGAACTGGAGCCGCCCCATGTGCGTACCCATTGGAATTCTCCCGTGGAATTGAAAGTGCTGAGGAAGACATCTCGGTAGCCATTCGAGCTATGATTCTCGATGCCGGCCCCGGGGTCGAAGTCCACAGTGTTCATGAATCCGCCCGTGGTGTAGATAATTCCCGAGCCGTCCACTGCGACTCCATACCCGTACTCAAAGCCAGTCCCGCCCCAGGTGTGTGCCCACTGGAACACACCTGAGGAGCTGAATTGGCTGAGAAAAATATCAGCGTTGCCATTCGAGGCATGGATGTCGACTCCGCCGGAGGGGTCAAAATCGACCTCACCCTGGAAATAGCCCTCGACATAGACGTTCCCCGAGCCGTCGACAGCCACACCCCGGCCGTCGTCGAGGGACACTCCGCCCCATGCTTGCACCCATTGGAATGCACCACTGGAATCGAGACAGTTCAGGTAGACATCGAAGTAACCAACCGCAGCACGGTTTTCGACCCCGGCGCCGGGATCGAAGTCCACAGTTCCGCCAAAGTAGCCGGTGACATAAATGTTCCCCGTGTCGTCCGCAGCAACAGTGTAGCCCTTACCACCCCCCCATGTGCCCGCCCACTGGAAGGTGCCTGAAGCATCAAACTTGCTCACGTAGGTGCCGCCGCCTGAGTGCACATCGGTCCCCCCGCCCGGGTCGAAGTCCACCGTTTGGTGGAACTCCCCCGTGGCGTAGATATTTCCTGAGCCGTCGATTGTGACTCCGTGGCCATAGTCGTTGTCGTTTCCGCCCCATGTGAGCGCCCATTGGAAGGCACCGGAGGGATCGAACTTGCTCAGGAAGACATCTCGATTACCATTCGAGCTGTGATTGTCGGTCCCGGCACCGGGATCGAAGTCCGCGGTTAGTCTGAACCAACCTGTGACGTAGACATTCCCTGAGTCGTCGATCGCAACCCCACGTCCGACATCGGCCTGAGTCTCGCCCGAATTCCAACCCCCACCCCAGGTTCTTGCCCATTGGAAAACGCCCGATGAATCGAACTTGCTCAGGAACACATCATCATGGCCGCTCGAAGTGTGGTTCTCGGTTCCAGAGCCGGGGTCGAAGTCTACCGTGCCTTTGAAGACACCGGTGACATAGATATTCCCTGAGTTATCCGTAGCAACCCCATAGCCGTTATCGCCCGCTCCGGTACTTACTGAGCCTCCCCATGTTTGAGCCCACCCGTTGCCGATGATGCTGAAATCCTCGTCGGAAATGTCGAATATTGCAGGATCATCAGTGGAACTGACTCGAACGCGCACAGTGTTGGATGGGTCGTCCGGGATATCCATCCACATGAAGCTGCCGTCGTTGGTTTCATCTGTGGCAATCACATTGATGTCGGAGACGAAGTTGTCCTTTGAGTACTCGATGAATACCGTTCCGAGGACATCACCGGAGTCCCATGCGATTTCCTCGTCGGACCCGTTCGCCCATTCCTCTCCGCCGTTGGGTATCAGGACCTCGATCCACGCCGGAACCTCGCTCGCAATCGGCACCGCATGCAGGAAGAATCCAGCCAGCGGCCCATCGGCGTCATTGCTGACACCGAAGTCATTTGTGTAGTCAAGATTGGGGTAGCTTACTTTGATCCATACCGGCAGTGGATCGCCGGAAGCAAGCGTTTCCACCGGAATTGCAGCGTGGAACTCGCACCAGTTGTCGCCCTGATCGGTAGGTGTCATATCGACCGCGTATGCTCCGCTCCACGCGTCGGAGTAACACCTGATCTCGTATTCTTCCATAACCCCACTGCATTCCGCCGACCAGTCCCACGGGCTCATGTCCAGAATCACGCTTCCGCCGTATGTGCTCCCGTCCACATAGTAGGCTGTGCTCGAATCCTTGATATCGATCACCAGCGCCTCGTCTGCATTTGCCGACGGCGGAAAATCGTCAAGCCCATCCGGTGGAGCCGGCGCGTTGATGTTCGGCTCCCAGTGCGCGACTACAGCATACTGGAACGTTATTCCGGTGCTCGATGGGAATCTCAGATCGTAATGGCGATAATTCACGCTGCCCGGTCGGAAACACCCGCGGTCTTCAGTATTGTTTACAAGGAAATTAAATGCGTCGTCATCTTTCCCTAAGTCGTCGGCGAAGAACTTGTAAGGATTGAGTTCCGCCGAGGGAACGAATCCCGGACTCCCGAGCTGGCCGGGAATGTAGCCCAACATCGGCAGGGTTGCGCCGCTGAACTCCGGCTCGTTAAACCAGCGAGTATAGCCGTCGGAGTTGAGCAACTTCTGGTCGTTTTCACCGGAAACGGGAAAGCCGTCCGGACCCGGGTAAGCATCGGTTCCGGTGCCCAGGAATACCCCGAGCACATCGAATCCCGTGAATGAGTCCAGCCCCGGGAACGGGTGCCTGAGGCCGACATCGACCGGGATGTCGGTGTAATCAGGCTGGACGTCGATGGTTCCAAGGGTCAGAAACAGGTTCGATGGCGGTCCGTCGACGAACCCGTTCACGTTAGCGGTGAACGCCACCCCCCTGAGAGGGACGGCCTCGATGCTCTCATTCGCGAGATCGATGCAGACTTCCCAGATACCCCATAAATGGGGACTGTTCACGCTGTTCTGTCTCATCCCCCCCGCAGTCAGGCCGGGATGGGAATCGACCGCCGGTTCGACAAGATCAGCGGCGACAGATCCGCCTGGGGATCCGGAGCATGACAATGCGAATAGCAGGAAAAAACCAGCAATTGGCAGGAAACCTCTGAATTTCATTTCGTGTCTCCACTTAACCGTGATGCAAAGACCTTCGGTGCGTCTACCCCTGCATTCTGTTTGATCAATAAACCCTCCTGCACCATTGTAACTTATTTCTTTGCATGGCGCACGTGGCTATCCGTCGGATGTGGTGAAGCCGCTCGGCAACTGGGGAGAGCAAGCCGCGGACCTACCAACACCCGTCGGGCATGAACTTGACCAGGAACGAGTCGTTACTCCCGTTCCCGCTGTGGAGGTCGGACTCCGCAAAGCAGGGCGCGTCGACAGGAGCGAATTCAAGGTCATGGCCACCGAATTTGCCTGCAACATAGACACGTCCCGAGTCGGAAGCCGCAACTCCCCAGCCCTGCTGGCCACTAAGCCCGCCCCACGTACGAGCCCACTGGAAGTAGCCGAGGGAGTCGAAGCAGCTCACATAGGCGTCATCCAGGTATACAGTGCAATGAAGATCGGTCCCGGGGCCCGGGTCGAAGTCGGCGTCTTCAGACTTGAAGTGGCCTGTAACATAGAGATTGCCGGAGCCGTTGATGGCGAGTCCCCGGCTACTGTCGGCCTTCGATCCGCCCCAGACGCGGACCCAGTTGAAGTTGCCTGTCAGGAGATCGAACGAAATCAGGAAGGCATCAGTGCCTTTCGAAGTAATGAGATGAGTTCCGGGGCCCGGATCGAAGTCCACCTCATTCGCGAAGTAGCCTGCGACGAAGACGTTCTTGATGCCGTCTGTGACAACACCTCTTCCGGCCTCGTGCCATATTCCGCCCCATATGTTGGCCCATTGGTAATCGCCGTTTGAGTCAAACTTGCTCAGGAAGACGTCATGGAACATGCCTGGCGTCGCGCTATGCATATCGACTCCCGGTCCGGGATCGAAGTCCACATTATCCTCACAGAAGCTGCCGACGACATAGACATTTCCGTACCCATCGCCTGCAACACCGTGGGAGTTGTGTGTACCCCAGTTGCGTGCCCAATAGAAGTTCCCGGCAGAATCAAACTTGCTCACGTAGGTCTTGCCGTCAGACCAGTTATGCAACTCGATTCCATCAGTCGGATCGAGATCCGCGCTCTCGCCCTCAAATTCGCCGGTGACAAAGACATACCCGAGGTCGCCGACGCCGACAGCCCTACCGTAATTCTGTCCATGGAGGGCATCAGAAGTATCTCCCCAGGTTCTGGCCCATTGGTGATTCCCATCGGAGTCGAAACTGGTGAGAAATGCGGCTCTGTATATAATGGAATCATGTAAGTCGGTGCCCGGGCCGGGATCGAAGTCCGTCTCTCCGCCGAAATACCCCGAGACGTAGACGTTCTTGTCGGCGTCGACAGCAACTCCCTCTCCGACACAATGGTTGGCTCCTTCTCCCCAGGCCACACTCCACTGCATTTGACCTGTCGGTCTGAATTTCTTCAGGTAGGCTCTCCCGGAGTAGGCCATATCAAGGTTGAGTCTGCCGGCAACGTAGATGTCTCCATCCTTATCGACTGCGACTTCGTGGGCATAGTCACTCAATGGTCCGCCCCAGGTGTGCGCCCAGCCGCATTCCTCCGAGCTGTCCAGGACCTTGACCTCAGACCTGAAATACGCCGTCAGCGGATCGTTTGCTGCATCGTTCGGAACGCCGAGCGGATTTGTGTAGTCGTAGTCCGGATACTCGACAATTACCCAGCACTCATTGTCAAAGACACTGGAAACGTAATCCGCAGGGACCTCAACATGATAGATCGAGTAGTGATCGCCGCCGTCGGTTGGAGTCAAATCGCTTTCGGATAAGGTGTACGGCGCCGAGAGCACCGTACTCTCCAGGATGATGCTGTAGTCCTCCATCACGCCGGCTGAAAGTTGAGAGCTCCAGTCGTAAACCCCGATGTCGAGAATCAAGTGACCGCCGGAGTCGGTTTCATCAACGTAGTAAAGCGCGCTGTTATCGTTTACTTTGAAGGCGACAGCCTCGGTTGCGTACGCTGGATGATCCAAGGGAGTTCCGCCTGCCCAGTTTGCCAGCACTGCGTATCCATACTTTATGCCGGGGTCCGGGACAGGCAAGCGGATGAGGTATGTGCGCCCGCCGGTCTCTCCGTTGATGAAACACCCTTTGACCGGGGGCCAATCACCTGTCATGTATTTCCATACGGCATTGTCACTGGGGCCCAGTTTTCCAGGTACGAAGTACTTGTATGGGTTGAGGGTCGCAGTTCCCTCGTAACCTGCGGGAGCGAGGTTGCCGTGAGTGTAGCCGAAAAGACCGGGCTCACCGAACTCACCTGGGTTGAACCATCGAGTGTACCCATCGGCGTTCAGGAGTATCTGGTCGGTTCCGGGGACAGGATATCTAAGGTCGCTGTTGTGTTTGAGTGTGCCCGAGCCGTTGCCGATGAAAACACCCCGAACATCGTAGGCGTCATACTTCTGCTGACCCGGAAACGGATGAGTGATGTATACGTCCAGGTCAATATCGACGTAGTCGTCGCCCTGTGTGATCTCCTGGAAGTAGAAGGTGAGAGTCGTTGGGTCATTGTTCAGGAACAATACGGCGTTCGCCGTGAAACCGAGAGATCGGTTCGGGATCGCCTCAACACTTCCCGATTCGAGGTCGAAAGTGAGGTCGTAGTAGCCCAGAAGTTGTGTCTGTGACTGATACCTGGCCGTGTGAGTGTCGGGTGTCAGTGCCTCTGAAATCTCAGGTGTAGTTGGAGAATTGCCTCCAGAGCACGACACAATCAGGAGCAGCAAAACAACTGCTGTCATAAAACCTCTGGTTTTCATTGCTTGCCTCCTCGCAGTCCCCGGCTTGATCCTCCAGACAAGAAAGCCCCGTCTAATCGAGCAGTAGACCTTTTCATTGGCCTCTCAATGAAAAATTATACCATAGGATTTCAGCGCCGGCTTCCTGGGCGCTTCTATTCGTGCCTACCAGCACCCGTCGGGCATGAATTTGACCAGAAATGCATCGGCACTTCCGTTCGAGCTGTGGAGATCGGACTCCGCAAAGCATGGCGCGTCGAAGGGAGCGAACTCTATGTCATAGCCATAGAATTCGCCTGCAACATAGACACGTCCCGAGTCGGAAGCTGCAACTCCCCAGCCTCTCTGGCCACTCTTCCCGCCCCACGTACGAGCCCACTGGAAATAGCCGAGGGAATCAAAGCAGCTCACATAGGCATCCATGAAAAATTCGGAGGCATGCATATCGATCCCGGGGCCCGGGTCGAAATCGGCGTCTTCAGATGTGAAGTAGCCTGTAACATAGAGATTGCCGGCACCGTTGATGCCGAGTCCCCGGCCACTGTCGGCGTCCGTTCCGCCCCAGACGCGGACCCAGTTGAAGTTGCCTGTCAGGAGATCGAACGAAATCAGGAAGGGGTCGGTGGCTTTCGAAGTAATGAGATGGGTTCCAGGTCCGGGATCGAAGTCCACTTCATTTGCAAAAAAACCTGCGACGAAGACGTTCTTGATGCCGTCTGTGACAACACCTCTTCCGCTCTCGTTCCATATTCCACCCCAGACGTTAACCCATTGGAAGTCGCCGACTGAGTCGAACTTGCTAAGGAAGACGTCATGGTACATGCCTATAGTGGCGCTATGGATCTCCTCACCCGGTCCCGGATCGAAGTCGACATCATCCTCACAGAAGCTGCCGACGACATAGACATTTCCGTACCCATCGCCTGCAACCCCGTGGGATCTGTGCGCGCCCCAGTTGCGTGCCCAGTAGAAGTTCCCGGAAGAGTCAAACCTGCTCACGTAGATCCGGCCGTCAGACGAGTTGTGCAACTCGATTCCATCAGTCGGATCCAAATCCGCGTTCTCGCCATCGAATCTACCGGTGACATAGACATACCCGAGGTCGTCGACGCCGACAGCCCTTCCGTAATTCTGTCCCCAGCCGGGAAGAGAAGTGCCTCCCCAGGTTCTGGCCCATAGGTGATTCCCATCGGAGTCGAACTTGGTGAGAAATGCGGCTCTGTAGACGTTGGAAAAATGGAAGTCGATACCCGGGCCGGGATCGAAGTCTGTCAATCCACCGAAATATCCCGAGACGTAGACGTTCTTGTCGGCGTCGACGGCAATTCCCTCTCCGACACAATGGTTGGCTCCTTCTCCCCAGGACATGCTCCACTGCATTTGACCTGTCGGTTTGAATTTCTTCAGATAGGCTCTCCCGGCGAAGGCCAAATCAAGGCTGAGTCTGCCCGTAACATAGATGTCACCATCCTTATCGACGGCGACTTCGCAGGCATCATCACTCATTGATCCGCCCCAGGTATGCGCCCAGCCGCATTCCTCCGAGCTGTCCAGGACCTTGATGTCAGTTCTGAAATACGCCGTTAGTGGATCGTCTGCGGCATCGTTCGGAACGCCGAGCGGATTTGTGTAGTCGTAGTCCGGATACTCAACAATTATCCAACACTCATTACCATAGGCACTGGGAACGTATTCCACCGGGATCTCGACATGATAGATCGAGTAGTGATCGCCACCGTCAGTTGGGGTCAAATCGCTTTTGGACAAGGTGTACGGCGTCGAGAGCACAGTACTCTCCAGGATGATGTTGTAATCCTCCATGACGCCGGCTGAAAGTTGAGAGCTCCAGTCGTAAATCCCGATGTCCAGAATCAAGTGGCCGCCGCTGTCGGGACCATCAACGTAGTAAAGCGCGCTGTTATCGTTTACGTTGAAAGCGACAGCCTCGGTTGCATGAGCTGGATGATCCAGGGGGGTTCCGCCCGCCCAGTTGGCAAGCACTGCGTAACCATACTTGATGCCGGGGTCCGGGACAGGCAAACGGATGAGGTATGTGCGCTTCACGCTCGCTCCGTTTGGGAAACACCCTTTGACGGGGGGCCAATCATCTGTCATGTATTTCCATAGGGCATTGTCACTGGAGCCCACTCCCCCCGCGAAGTACTTGTAAGGGTTGAGGGTCGCAGATCCCTCATATCCTGCCGGTGCGAGGTTGCCGTGAGTGTATCCGAAAAGACCGGGTTCACCGAACTCACCGGGGTTGTACCATCGAGTGTATCCATCGGCGTTCAGGAGAATCTGGTCGGTTCCGGGGACAGGATATTTCAGGTCGCTGTTGTGTTTGAGTGTGCCCGAGCCGTTGCCGATGAAAACACCCCGAACATCGTAGGCGTCATACTTCTGCTGACCCGGAAATGGATGAATGATAAATACATCCAGGTCGATATCGACGTAGTCGTCGCCCGGTGTGATCTCCTGGAATTTGAAGAGGAGAGTCGTCGGGTCATTGTTCAGGAACCACACGACGTTCGTCGTGAACTCCAGAGAACGGTTCGGGACGGCCTCGACGCTTTCCGATTCGAGATCGAAAGTGAGGTCGTAGTAACCCAGAAGCTGTGTCTGTGACTGATACCTGGCCGCTTGAGAGTCGGGTGTCAGTGCCTCTGAAATCTCAGGTGTAGTTGGAGAATTACCTCCAGAGCACGACGACACAATCAGGAGCGGCAAAACAACTGCCGTCATAAAACCTCTGGTTTTCATTGTTCGCCTCCTCGCAGTCCCCGGCTTGATCCTCCAGACAAGAAAGCCCCATCTAGTCGAGCAGTAGACCTTTTCATTGGCCTCTCAATGAAAAATTATACCATAGGATTT
>CBDUXL010000045.1:0-15188 GCA_965371155.1 uncultured bacterium
GACCGGGCGTTCGCAACGACGGTGTCACGCGAATTGCCGGGACTACCAGGAAAAAGAGAAATCCGACAAACAGATTACCTGCCTACTTCTGCTCCAACTCATGCCACCTTTCCATACGCTCTTCGAAATCTTCCGCAATATCCCAATACACCGTAACCAACCAGGTGTCTTCGGACCACCCCTCGACCTCCATCGCCGTGTCTTCACCCAATACCACAAGCACTGGAATGCCGGTTCCCGGACGTGTGCCCATGCGCACACGAAGGCCCGCGCGATCGGCGGATTCCCTGTAGAAGTCGAGCACCTGCTCCGGTGAATCGCCGGTCCGGAAATGCAAGCTAAGAGATTCGCCGCATCCGCTTCCGCTACCTCGAATCAATGAGTGGCCAAACAGGAAATCCGCGCCGGGATATTGCTCGTATCCGGCGGCGGAGAGATGTTCCCGGTCCTCCTCGATCTGCTTCTGTGCGCGAACAGCCTCGTAATACCTCGTGCCTCGCTCGCCGACAAAGGATCCGAACGCAAGAAACGCCAATACCAGGCTTGCATAAAAAGCGGGAAGAGCCACCGTACGCCATCCGCTGGTTTGCCGCCGTCGTACGTAACCGAACCAGATCATCCTCCAGAGTATCGCCTGCCCGATCATCACCCAGCAGCTAATGCTCAACAGGATCATGTTGGGCGTGTAGAGTACGCTCTCCAGAGCCAACTTGAATACGAACGCCAGAATCAATGAAGGGATAAAAAGGACCATCAGAAGCCATCCGACAGCCTTGCCCCAGCGATGCGAAGAGAAATAGTGGACCAGCATACCGATTGCATAGGGCAGCATCCACATCAGGATGGCGAATGCACTACCGAGATATATGCTCCGAAGCCAGGGCATGGACTACCTCACTCAATCCCCTCATTCGAATTTTCGCAAGTATAGCACAGGATTTATCCGCCGAAACGGGCGAAGGCGGAGCTACCAGGGCAGATCGGGCCGGCAATCGCGATACACATCGACAGTCTCGCGCATCTGTCGATCGATTGTGAGTTCGGATCTTATCCGATCTGCTATGTTCGCCACATAAGAGCTCGCGAGAGACGGTTCGCGAAGCACCCAGGAAATGCGGTCGGCGAGAGAATCCGGATCGGCGGGAAGCACGATGAAATGATTGATGTCATCGCCAAGGAACTCAGCCGCGCCGCACCCCTTGGTAGCTATGACAGGTCGATTGCATGCCAGTGCCTCAACAATCACGCGTCCGAACGGCTCGGGGAGCCGCGAAGGCGCCGCCACGCAGTCCGCGGCGGAATAGACATCAGCGATGTCATCGCGATGCCCTGCAAATCGGACGCGATCGGAAATCCCCAGCGACTCAATCATCCTGCGGAGCTTTCGGATATATTTCCTTTTCCTGCCGTGATCCGAACCCACCAGGACAAGGTGCGACGATTGATCGGGTATTTTCGCCATCGCGCTGATGAGATCGTGCCATCCCTTGGTGGGGGTCAACCGTCCAACTCCGACGATCAAAGGCGAACCCGGAGGGATTTTCCATTCCCGTCGAAGCCTTGAACGGGAGTTGGACGACTGAATCCGGAAGCGCCGATGGTCAAGGCCCCTGGGGATCACGACTATTCGCGATGGGTCAGTGTCCAGAGAGCGAACCAGGTGATCCCTGATTGCTCCGGACACCGCGATCACCCGATCGGCCTTAACCATGATTCGTGAAACAAAGTGGCGTTCGTAATAGCCCTGGGCCTCTGTTATCAGCGGAGGAGAATGGCCGTTGGCATCGCGCGTGGCGAGATGCGCGGCCCAGGCGGGCATCCGGGAATGAGCGGAGACGAGGTGGATGTCCTCGTCGCGGCAGATTTCCCTTACCGCGTTTGCGCACGAGATGACGGACAAGGGGTTCTTGCGATGGATGGGAAGCTTGTAGTGCGGGATGCCGGCATCGGTGAGTCGCTCGACCCAGATGCCGCCGGAACTCACAACAGCAGCGCCGATTCCGTGCTCCTGGAGCCAGATCGCTTTGTCAACAACGCCCCTCTCGAGCCCGCCTTCCTTCAGTTCGGGCAGACAGTGAAGGGTACGGATCGGAAACCGTCGCTTCATTGTCGTGCATCATACCTCAGGAACGGCACGAAGCTGTAGGAGGAATCGGCAAGGTGGCAACCGTGACTTGCGGTGACCTCGCAAAGAGGACCTCAAAACGAGTAAGCGGACTTGGCAGTAAAACTCAAGGTCCAGTAATTGGGTGATTTCAACCGGAACGACTTTCGCTGATCTGCTGAGAGTGGGTCGCTCTTCACAGTTTTTCCCAGCTGCCGGTAAGATCAAGATGAGCAGTACAGTCCATACAGTCATCTTTCATCGAATAATCGACCGAACCTGTGATGGTTCCCGCTGTCTGGTTCTGGTTGAAAGACACCCTGTAGTGCCAACCGTAGGTCATCACCTGTATCCCGCAGTCGGGATCAGGGCCCATGCTCACTGAGAAGGTCCAATCAAGGGTAAGGTCCGACCCGGTCCAGTTCCAGTAAACCAGGCTATTATCTGACGGTTGAATCTTGGATGGGCTGATTGTGTAAACCATTTCATACTCCATATAAAATGGCTCGACCTCGCCATCGCACTCAACTTGACCCGTATAAACCCCCTTTTGAACCCAGGTCCCTTGCAGTTCGGTGAGATCCCTTTCGAACGAACCACCTCCCCCACAGCCAAGAATGAACAGAAGTCCCGCCGCCAGAAATGCTGAGAATAACTTACGCATGGGTGCTCCTCCTAGCCCTTTTTATTGTACCTCTTGGGAGGTCATTGTAGCATGAGGGAGTTAACGATCCAAGTATCCCTCGGATGCCGGCTCTGTCACAAGTCACTGCAAGAAAAGCCCCGGCTGCGGACCGGGGCTTGTGATTTCCGTTGGATGGAGGATCAATACAAATCGAAAATGTGCAGTCCGGTATATTCGGTTGCTTCATACAGGAAACCGTTGAGTGCAAGAATATCTCGAACGGCCTTTGTGTTTCCTTCATAGACCGGACCGATCACAGTGGGATCATCAAGCGGGTACAAGAGACAGGATTGAGGGATCACATTGTAACCTGTCATATAACCGAACTGCCCTTCCACCGTAATGACGCTATAGTAGTAGGAACCGTCCACAGGGAACAGTTCCGATCCGACATGGACAGGTGATGATGGGGTGCTGATATCTGCGATCTCCAGTGTCTCAAGTGTGGCAATATAGAGATGGTCGCCATGAATCTCGGATTCCTTGAAGCCAAATGCAGAATAGCCGTAGGTGTCTATATAGACAGGAACGAAGGGATTGACAATGGAATAGATCTCGATGTCGCCACTGACCACCACATACATGTAACCACCGATGAATGTGAAGTCCCGAACGTCGCCATTGATCAACATTGTGCTCTCGTAGTTTGGGGAATACGGATTGCTGATGTCGTAGATCTTCACGGGATATCCCACCAAATCCAGGAACACGTAGATCGCGTCGCCGTAGAGCCCTATCTCGTAGACAACTCCCACTTCGGCTGTCGAGCTACAGGGTTGGATGTCGAGTGGATCGGATGCGTCATACAGCATCCAGTTCATGGAACCTGCTGTGGCAAGCGTGTCACCATACAAGCTAAGATCCGTTGGACGATCGGGTGGGTAGTAGTCCGCCACAACACTTGCGTTGGCAGGATCGGAGATGTCTACCGTCTTGATTGCTCCGTATGTGCCCGAGCCAACCTCGGCAACGAGCAGGTAGCCATCTTTCAACTCCATCGCGTATGCTGAGTTCACCACGGGAAGCCGTGTCAATGGAACCGGGGTGAGTGGGGTGGAGACATCCATCACCTGAAGGCCGGCGTCGAGAGGGATGATGTAAACCGTATCGTTGTCCACGGCAAGGTCGGCGCCCCAAGAGATGAGGTTTGTCGAGCTTACGTAAGTTGGAGCTGAGGCGGTGGTCACCTCGCAGATGGTAAGCCCGGCTGAACTGTCGCCGAAGTACACGTACGGCCATTCATGCGTTATGTGGTACGCCCCCCCTGGAATGTCTACGTCACCAAGTTTACTTATGCTGCCGATGCCCTGTGCCAGCACGTATAGGTATCCATCTTCCCCCGAATCCGACCATCCAACATACATGTAATTGTCCTGGACGGTTATTGACCGCAGTGCGCCTGTGGGGAAGTTGTAGATGCCGGTCGGAGTGATGGATAACGGGTCTTCCACATCGAAGGTGAGAACGTCATGCAATGTGCCCACCACCAGCCGCGTTTCCGACCCCTCCGGATCCATAAGCTCCAGTATATTCGGCTCATATGGGACACCAAGGTTCCCAACATGAGTGGGATTCAGGGGGTCGGTGGCGTATTCGTAGATTAGTACCTCGGAAATGGGTGGTGTGCTCGTGCCGACATACAGGTGCGTTGAGTTCATTGCAATAGCTGCCGGGTCGTCCATGTAATGAATCAGGTCTTCGTGGAGGACCGGTGCAGTGGGATCGGTAAAGTCAATCATGTTCACCTGCAACTCATTTGTGCCTACTCGATCGCTGAAGTAGAGGTATGGGTAGAGGAAGCAGGCGTCCTCACTAGTGGGGATCCGCTCGTGCACGAGTTGCACCGGATTTAGCGGGTTGCTGATGTCGTATACCCACACGCCATAGCCAATCAGGAATGCGTAATTTCCGTGCACCCAGATCCTCCTTGGCTTAACGTACAGCGTGCCAGGCGTTACGTCCACGGGCGTATCCGGATAAATATTCAGGAGTTCACCGGTCAGCTCCAGCAGGTAGGGCGAAGTCTGAGTACTATTGGATGTCAGCACCCGGATATAATATTGACCCGGCCAGAGGTCCAGCCCGTCGAAAGCGATACTCGCAATACCGCTTGACACGCTCGCTTCGGTTATCAGAGTCTGAGAGCTGTCGTACAGACCCAGCTTCGTGGGCTCAGCATCGCAGTAGAGACGAATTTCACCTGTCAGCTCGTGACCGGGCAGGACCTCGAACCAGTAGTAGTCCCTATAGTCATCCGGCAGACAAACCTGGTCCGCAATGGGATCTCCGAACGCTATCTCCACCGCTTCCAGCCAATCGTCGTTTGCATCTCCAACGCACTCAGGATCGGGGATGTCGAGACTCATCGCTTCCCATGCCGCGACATTATCGGATGGCGCGGGAGCCACGCCCTGGTCGTAGCTCGGACCGCCGTTCGAACCCACCTTCACCGCAAGAACCGTGTTCCCGGAATGTTTCGGTACGGCAGTGCCCGTCAAGTCAATATAGTACCGTACTTTTGTAGCTGACTCGTTAAGATAACTCAAACTCACTCCCCCCGCGAACATGTCCGGAACAAATACCTGAATTCCATCAACCTCACCGGGAATGTCTCCCGCCAACTGTCCCTGCCAATCGTGCACGTTCGCTCTTAGACGCAATACACCGCCACCAATGCCCGATTCGCTATCATAATAGAGTGTGTTTACCAATGGCTTGAGATGGATATCAAACGCTTCCGGCATGTTCGCTTCGATCGGAAAATCGTCCGGAACATCATCGGGCGGATTAGGCGTTGGTTTCGCCCAGCAAGCATCGATTGCATAGCCAAAGACAACCTGAGGGCCTGGAGCCATCGGGAATTGAATCCTGTACCTCCTGGTGTTACTGCTCCCCGCAGTGAATACGCCGCGACCGGTGTCACTATCGAGTGGTTCGCCGTGGACCGGGCCCATGGGGTCATCGGGATTGCTGAAGGCATCCGCGAAGTACTTGTACGGATTAACCGTGGCGGTCAACGCCGATCCCGGCGCGTTTGCCAGAACGCCTTGTGTGTATCCGAACATCCCGGGCGAAGTGAACTCGGTCGGATTCCACCATCTGGTGTACCCGTCGGCGTTTCCAAGCCGGGTTTCATCGGCGTCGGCGAATACCTTCGAATCGATCGTCAGGGACCCGGGTGTCATCAGAATTCCCTTGACATCGAATCCTGCGAGCTGCTTTTTCGTTCCGAACGGATGTGTGAGCGTGATATCGAAAACGAAAAGGCCAATTGCCGGATTCGCTTCGCTAGGAACACTTACGGCCGACACGCCCATCGTTGTGTTCAGGATGTCGGTCAGATTGAGGTGCAGGTTCGCCGAGCGAACCGGAATCGCATCAATTGCATTTGCCTCCGTGTCGATAACCAGCGCGTAGAATCCAAGGGGGTAGTGGCTTGCTGTCTCAGAAACACAAGCTGCAACCTGATTGGGTTCCACGTCACCGTCAATAGAAACAGGATTGGATGCACAACCCGTGAAAAAAAGGCACAGGAGGATGCAATTCAAGATGGTTCCGCATGTTCGATAATTCATATTTTTGCTCCCTTATCAATACAGGTCTGTAATTCTCACGCCCTCGATATACTGCAATTCGTACAGGTACCCCTCTGCAATGGCAATGCCAATCTGATACCAGCCCGCACCGGGATGTATTTCATTGAAAATCGACGGAGAATCCGGAGGCCATGTGCTAACAGCAACCACGCAATTCACGTCCGTGTCAGTGACATAGGCAAACTGACCATCCATGGCAATGTACTTCATAGTGGGCGCGTAGGGCATGGCCAGATCGCTGATAAATGCCGGCGCTGTCGGAGTTGTTATGTCGGCAATCTCGAGCGTATCGGTAGTGAGGATATAGAGGCTCTTCCCGACAATGGACAGGTCTTCGGGTTCGTGCAACGGTGTGTAACTTCCTGCAGGAGCAGGGACATATGGGTTGGAGATATCGTAAACATACACGTCCGGTCCTGAGTGACCGTACATGTAATCGCCGGAAACGGTCAGATTCGAGACCTCATGAAGAATGTTAACGGGCGTCTTCGGCACTACGATTGGGAAAGCGCTGATGTCGAGGATCTCAAGGAATCCGTTGGTGAGAGCGCTGTAAACTGCGCTGTCGGTAATGGCCAGGGAACAAATCTGGTCCGTGTAGTTCGTCAGCATCTGCAACTGCGGATTTGTCGGATCTGAAACATCGAAGAGCAACAGGTCGGAATCATTCCATTGGCCCATCGCGACAATATCTCCGAGTCCTGCTATGGGCCAAGGCGTGTCATCCACCAGGTATTCCGCTTCCACGTAAGCCTTCGAACCATCGGAAACATTGACCACTTTCAAAGCAGTGTACGACGGGTCGCCGTACTCAGCGAAATAAGCGTGATCTCCAACTATTGCTGCATCGACTGGATTGTTCAAACACATATATCTGTAAGTCTCGACAGGGGACAACGGGTTCGAGATGTCATACCAGGTGTAGCCTGCGTGGTCTGGTATGTTAACTACAATCCCGTCCTCCGCATAAACATGACGCGAATTGGAAACCGTAGGCGAAAAAGTAACCCAGGTAGCCGCGGATGGCGTTGTGAAATCGACCACCTGCAAGCCGAGGGTGCCGCTCCCGACGTACGCATACATGCCCGCCGTATCCACAAACAAAGCTTCACCAGGTACGTAAACCGTCGACTCCGCGCTTAAACCCGAGCCGGATGAATAGCTGGTGATGTTAATATAGCCGTTGTTGGCGCCATCCTGAAACGCTTTGAGGATGTAGTTCTGCTCAATTGCAATGTCGTGTTGAATTCCGGACAACAGCATGTTGGCCCCGACAAGCGTAACGTTATAGGGGTCTTCCACATCGTATAGCCCCATGAATGTGTTGGTCATCGTCACCAGCACCGTCTCAGGTCCTTCGGGATCAATGAGTGCGAGCCTTCTCTGGACTGAATTGACGTTGAAATGGCTGACCTCCTGTGGATTGGTGGGGTCGACGGCAATATCGTAGATATAGATATCGGTGGATACCCCGTCAGATACGGCAACATAAAGAGTGTCGGAATTGCCTGTCATTGCATGTACATTGTTAGAAATGGTAAGAACATCCTCGTAATGAATTGGATTGGCTGGGTCGGAATAGTCGATAAGATCTATGCCCGCGGGATTGTCGTTTTCGGATTCCCAGTAATAGAGGTAGGGAAAGACAAGGGTCGGACTCGGGCTCAGCATGTCATAGACTCGGGACACGATGACTGGATCAAGTGAATCGGACACATCCAGAACCCAGAAGCCAAAGTATCCCTGGAGAAGGATGTAATTTCCCAGCTTCTCAGTCCAATCGACGTCCAGAAACAAGTCCGATGGAGTCACGTCGATAGGTAGCATGGGCTTGATGTCAATGAAGTCACCGTCGATTTCGAGAAGGTAGATTACCGCCTGGGACATGCTGGAAGTAAACACATTGATGAAATACTCGCCGACTCCGAGATCCAGTACATCGAGGTCGATGGATCCTACACCGTCTATCACGTCAGCACCGGCAAGGAATAAGCCATTGGTATCATGAAATATCACACCTGACGATGGTGCATCGCAGTAGAAACGAATCTCACCTTCAAGCCTGTAACCGGTGAAAATATCGAGCCTGTACCAGTCCTCGTCATCGACTCCGCCGCACAGATTGCCGGAGACAGGGTCACTAACATAGATGTCTTCAGCTTCGTTGTGAGAGTTGTTGTCATCAACCTCACACTCGGGATCAGTAATGTCGATTGGCCACGCCTTCCACGCAGCAATAGGATCCGTCGGAGCGGAACCGACGCCCTGATCATAAGTCGAGCCGTCGCTGGATACGCCTTTCATAACCATAAGAATTTCACCCGGTTGCGTGGGAACCGCGATGTCGCTAAGGTCTGCAGAGTAGCTGGCTCTCAATTGGTTCTCGTTCACAAAAACGGCTGCAACTTCCCCGCTAAAAAGCTCCGGTGCAAGGAGACCGACGCTGCTAAGCTCCCCTGCGATATTGCCCGCCGCCCGACCCTGCCAGTCGTAGACCTCGCATATCATGCGGAGCACACCGCCGGCTGTTCCTGACTCGCTGTCGTAGAAAAGCGTGTTGATGATGGGCTCGAAGTGCATGAAGCAGGCCTCGGGCTGGTTAGCTTCCATCGGGAAATCGTCGGGAATTTCATCGGGCGGATTAGGCGTTGGTTTCGCCCAGCAAGCGTCGACAGCATAGCCGAACACGACCTGAGGTCCGGGAGCCATTGGGAACCTGATGTAGTACCTCCGGACATTGCTGCTTCCCGCGGTGAATACCGCCCGTCCCACGCCGTCATCGAGCGGCTTTGCGATCATCCAAAACGCGCCGGTCGTGGCGTCGAGGCCGTCCCCATATAGCTTGTACGGGTTGACCGTTGCGGTCAGCGCAGATGCCGGCGCGTTTGCGAGGTTTCCTTTCGTGTATCCGAACATGCCGGGAGCGGTGAATTCCGTCGGATTCCACCACCTGGTGTACCCATCGGCGTTTTCAAGCCGCGTTTCATCGACATCGGCAAACACCTGCGAATCGACATTCAATGACCCAGGGGTCATCAGGATTCCCTTGACATCGAATCCTGCGAGCTGCTTTTTTGTTCCGAACGGATGTGTGAGCGTGATATCGAAAACGAACAGTCCGTTCGCCGGATCGGCTTCGGCCGGTACACTTACGGCGGACACGCCCATCGTGGCGTTTAGAACTTCAGTCAGGTTCAGGTGCAACTCGCCGGATCGCAAGTGAACCACTTCGACTTCGCGAGTCTCTGTGTCCACGATCACCAAGTAGTAGCCCAGGCAATGATGCATCCCGACGCTCGATGAGGCGGACAAGCCGGGAGTCTCGATGCTCGGATGAAGATCAGGGCCAGTCGGGTCGCCCGCCTCTCCCTGGCAGCCAAGAAAGCAGAAAGCAATCAGGATAGCTACACCTGCAAAGGTCGAATGTAACCGGCACATGAGGAAAGCCTCCGCATCAGATAGTTTGATACATTATAGCATTAATCCGGGGATTCGCACGTGCCATTTGCTTCCAGCAAATGATTAACAGGTGCCATTTGCTTCCAGCAAATGATCCTGGTCCGGCGCGCAGACACCTGAGCCAACACGGCTGCGTTATGACCCCTTCTATGATGTCTTCGCCTTAATCGGACTTCAGGCCATTCCGGTGATAGCGGCCTACATAAAGGACAACAGCAATGGCCTGTATCCCCGCGTGTGTGCCGCCGGTGCGCTTCGCAGCATTGGAATTCGGTATCCGGAAACTCGCGAGCATGTAGTAGCATTGATAAGCGATGAACTGGCAGGGTTCGAGGGAAACGGGGAAGACCTTAGTGACCTTCTCAGATCGTGTAGACCTATTTGTGTCCGGGGACTGGCATGATGTTCGGGAGGAACTCGGTGTTGAGGGGATTAGCCTTGTGCCGGAAGGGAAGCGAAGACAGCAGGTGAAGTCACGGAAGAAGAACCGAAGGAAGATATGATTTAAGTGTTTACCTATTCGATTGCTGGAAGCAAAAGGCACTTGGTGGTCGGGGAGGAGAGATTCGAACTCTCGGCCTCCTGCTCCCAAAGCAGGCGCGCTAACCGGACTGCGCCACTCCCCGACGACACTCAGTATACCCGCACGATTGACATGCCTCAAGGGACGCCGGCGATTATGCAGTGCGCACCCTCTTCGGTGCCTCCCAATCTGAATCTTCGGTGGCCCACAGCTTGATGTGGGATGCCCCTATCTCCTCATACCCCAAGGAATCCAATAAGATGCTATAAGACTCACAGCTAAATCCCTTTGTAAAGCCGGTTTCTCGCGATCGGGCACTGGATAAAAACCGACGCATGTGGTATAATACTATAAAATAGCAGATTGCGTCTAAAATAACTTTTTTGAACTCCATTGAAGGGAGGTGAACGCCGTGACCGATACCCGTCAGTCGTCCAGACTAATCTACCAGATTGCCCTACTGCTTATTGTTGCTCTCCTGATCCTCGGAGTAGCAGTCCCATTGCGCGCAACCGGCCGGGAAGACTCCTGGAGCCTGAGGGACATTGTCCGCACGCTCGAACCCAGTGTGGTCTGGGTGGTTGCCGAAATGGGCCCCGATGAGTGGTCTCAGGGATCCGGTTTCATTGTACATGAAGATGGATACATTCTGACCAACGCGCACGTCGTTGATGGAGCGACCGAAATCACTGTCGGCTGGCCGACGAAATTCAATCGTTCCGACCGTGTCGCCGAGGTTATCGACGTCGACAAAGCTCTGGATGTTGCCCTCCTTCGCGTGCCGGGCGTTCACCTGCCGACAATTCCGCTTAATACAACCGAGTCTGCCTGTATAGGCGATGCGGTTATTACGCTCGGGTTTCCGGCCGGTGAGGAGCTCGGCCTGGGCGGGCTCACAGTCACGCGAGGCGTTCTTTCAAGCATCAGGATGACGGCCGACGGGAGGGTCGGTCTGCTTCAGACCGATGCTGCGGTGACGCTCGGGTGCTCCGGCGGTCCGCTTTTCGATCTCGACACAGGTACTGTCATCGGAATGGTCCAGGGAAAGGGCATGTTCCTCCTGGAAGGTTTCAATTTCGCCAGACCGATTTCCAATTTCTTCGAGTTCTCGGATACCTTGCCGGAACTGGGTGTGGATACTGCAATTGCTCAACTGTCCGGCGAAACCGACCGCCACTTCTCCCAGCCGTATCAACGATCCCTTGATGTGTACCGGCAAGCATTGATCGCGCGCGGTCAAATGGATTGGGGCGAGGCACTGAGCAATTTCCTCGCCGCGACCGAACTCGAGGATGAGGACCCTCAGGCCGCTTACGGCGCCGCGGAATCATACGCTGCGCTCGATCAGCCCAGGCAGGCGTTGACATGGCTCGAGCGGGCGTTCGAGCTTGGTTACTCCGATTTCGATGGCGCGCTGGATTCCCTGGGATTCTCTACCGTTCGTGATGACACCAGGTTCGTGGATCTCGTGGAGTCTTTCTGAATTGACTTATGAAAACACAGAGAGTAGTCATCAAATAGGTATGGTGAGTTAGGAAAAAACACCAGTTCATTTAGCACGCGTCTCTCTTCCCCTCCTCACAGGGGTCGGGTGCCCGGGTTTTCTCGGGCATCCGTTATTTCAGGGACGTCCTCAGCATATAGAAAAACCCACCCCGGGAGGGGCGGATACCGTTGGAACCCGATTGTATGCAGAAATTACATTGCACCACGCATGAGACGTGGATTGCCATAGGAAAACGATCCAATGTTGGCGGTATAAATCCTATGCGTTCTCGCTTACTTCCTCGTTCGTCATTTCGTCCCTGGGCAGAGATCGAGGCTCGAACGCTCTTGCCTTCTTGAGCCGCTCGAAATCTTCGTCAACTTCACCCTTCGGGGCTGTCGCAAGACCACCTGCATCTCTTGAAATGCCTGTGGGGGCGCCCCCGCGGCCGAAATCCTTGCTGACCGTAGCCGTCGCCCCATCCTCCCATCTCTTTGCCTTGGGTTGATCAAAGTCAGGCTCATAGTCAAGCATTGGGGCCTGCGGTGCCTCGTAGGTGGATTCCTTGACTTTCTTCTCGGCAGACAGCGAAGATGCAATAGCCCATATAACAATGACGACCACTGCTCCAATGAGCACGTATAGCAATGACATGCTTCAAGCCTCCTTTCAGTCCAGTACTGCAATCGTCTCAACCCCTGTCCCTGGGGTTTTTCATTTGAGCGAAATGGGCCTGTATATCTGTTCGTTCCCCCCTAACCCTGCGCTCTTGAACCCGAGAATCGATTCTCCCGGGGCTTATCCGTTCTTCTTGAGCCCGTCAATAATTACTTGCGCCGTCTCAGTGCCGATTCCTTCGACCTCGGCGATCTCCTCGACCGCCGCGGCCCTCAGTTTCCTGATGCTCCCGAAACGCCGAAGCAGAGCTTCCTTGCGTTTCGGGCCGATGCCCGGTATGCGGTTTAACTCATTATTTTCCAGTCTGCGCTTTTCTAGAGTGACTCTATACCTATTGGCAAATCTATGGGCTTCGTCTCTAATCTCGGTCAGCAACCGGCGCGCCGGCGAACTTTCGGGCAGCTCGATAGGCGATTCTCGCCCGGGGATAAAAAGCTGCTCCTCGCGTTTCGCCAGTGCCGCTAATGGTATTATGCCCTCTAATCCGACTTTGCGCAAGAGGTTCCACACAATTCCCAGGTGCCCTTTTCCTCCGTCGAGCAACATTAATCCTATCCGATGCGCTTCCTCCGGCTCTTCCCTGAACTCATTCAGCCGCCTCAGGATGGCCTCACGCATCATGGCGAAATCATCCTGAGTGTCGACATTTTTTATCCGATAACGGCGATAATTGTCCTTTGATGGCCTCCCATCCACGTACACTGCTCTGCTCGCGACTGCCGTACGCTGACGGTTATCCACTCCGAGATTGCTCACATCGTAGCACTCGATCCAGGTGGGCCTTTTCGGTAGATGCAGCGCCTTCTTGATCTCCTTCAACGCCGCCTTGATTCGCTTCTCCTCGTCCTCCTCCCGCTTAATCATCGCCTCAAGCTCGTTTTTCGCATTCTCCCGCACCATCTCCAGGATTTTCAGCTTGTCGCCGCGCTGAGGGATCCGGACCTTCACTTTCCCCTTGCGCATTTCGCTCATCCATTCCTCAAGGACCGACTTGTCGCCCGGGTCATTCTCGATATAGATCTCAGCGGGGATCTCCCCCGCTCTCGAGTAATAATGCTTCAGGAACGCATAAAGGCTCTCGGCGCGCTCTGTCTCGCTGCCGGTCGTTCCGGAGAGAACGAAATGCTCCTTCCCGATCAATTTCCCGCCACGGACGAAGAACACAACCGCCAATGCTTTCCCCCAGCCCAGTGCAAGAGCGATGTAATCCTGATCGATGTACCGATCCAGGACCACCAACTGCTTTTCGGTGACATCCCGGATCGCCCTAGCCTGGTCTCTCAAATCCGCCGCGCGCTCGAAATCCATCGACTTGCTTGCTTCCGACATCTCCTTCTCAAGCCGCTCAGCGAGCTTCTCGCCATCGCCGCGAAGGAACATCTGGATATCCCCGATCATCCGCATGTACTCGTCTTTCTCCACTGCACGGATGCATGGCCCGCTGCAGCGTCCGATCTGGTGCTGAAGACATGGGCGTTTCAGCTCGTTTTCAAGGTCACCGGAGCACTCGCGGAGTGGGAACGTGTCGTGGATAATTTCCAGCGCGCGACGGACCGTCAATGCGGAGTACGGGCCGAAATAGCGCGCGTCGGGATCGCGAGTCAGATCGCGGGCGAGAACCACGCGGGGGTATTCCTCGCCGTAGGTGATCTTCACATAAGGGTAGCTCTTGTCGTCCTTGAGCTTGACGTTGTAATACGGCTGGTGCTGCTTTATCAGAGTGGCTTCAAGTGTCAGCGCCTCGAGCTCGGTTGCGGTGATGATTATGTCGACATCCCGAACCTGCCAGACCATCCGCCGGGTCCGTCGAGGGTGGTCGGCGCTCTCCTGGAAGTACGAGCGGACGCGGTTCTTCAGGTTCTTGGCCTTGCCGACATAGAGAATCTTGCCCCCCTCACCGCGCATGATGTAGATGCCCGGCTTGGAGGGGATGGATTCGAGCAGCGCCTTCAGCTTCTCGGGTTTTATCTTCGTCAGGGCCATTGCATTCCAGTCAACGTCAATTATAAGGCATTTGGCAGCCCCACCACGAATCACCCCACCATGGATCACCCCACCATGAATTACCCCACCATGAATTACCCCACCACAAGTGGTGGGGTTACCATGCGCACGTATTGCGAGCCGATTCACTCCGGCGGGAAATCCGGCAGCTCCAATACCTCCTCCACTCCCGGCCATTCCATGTTCGGCTTCAACAGGATCACTCGACGGTGACTCAGATGCGGGCATAGCGCCGACGGAGCCGCTATCGCCGCGTCCGGATCGGTCGTCGCAACAATCCCCCTCGCTTCGCCCGCCCAGTTCTCGGGGGTGAACCATTCCGGATGAGAGCTCAAGCCGAAAATCGGCGAGAACATGAGGAATCCGAGCACTGCCGCGATCAGCAAAGCCGATGCGCGTTTGAGCGAGATTCCCTCTGTTGAGCGGGCGGCCTTTGCTCGAAGGGCTTCCGCGGTTGCGATTGCCAGGAACGGAATCCACATCGCCGTGTACTGGTGGAAGATCGATCGCTGTTCGGGACTTACGGAAAGAAGTGTGTACATCGCAGTCGGAAGAAGGAGCGAGAGGGTTTTCGGCCTGAATAACGGCAGAACGGCCAGCGGGCACAAATACAGCGCCAGAAGTGCGAGCGAGCGCATTCCGAAGACGTGTGG
>CBDUXL010000046.1:0-15166 GCA_965371155.1 uncultured bacterium
ACCGCTTCCCACCGGGTCAAGCTCGGCAACCCGTCGTCGAATCCTGGAAAGTCGCTCGACTTCAACCCGGAGTTCTTCGGCGAGTTCAGCATCGGTTGCTCTGATGAGCCCGGGATTATCAGTACTGGGCCGATTCCCAGCACTGACCTCCGTGCTCACCTCGCGGTCGGGATCCGACTCCTGAGCCGCGTCGATACGATCGATGATGTCAACCGCAAGTTGCAGGTCTTTTTCAAATAGATCGGCACAGTCGATCGGCAGACGGTGCTTGAGATGCTCCTCAAGAGTGATCGGGCGGACCACCGTCGCAAATATATCGGGGATTTCGTCCTCGGGGATCGATTCGTATGTGCTTGCTTCGTATGTCCCTGCGGAAGAGGAGTAGAGATCGGCCAACATGTCCAGCTTTTCCGCCGACAGCTTTTCCTCCCGATCACTGTCATCGGCTCTGCTCGCGAGGCATGTAATGCAAGGATTTCCTTCGAGCAGTATCTCCCCGCATCTCGGGCAACGCTTCAACTCTTCAATCTCGAGAGCGGGATTCTGACTCAGCTCTTCCCGCATGTCCACTTCCAGTTCCAGATTCGTTTGCTGAAGCAAACGATAGTACTGAAGCTGCTGAAGTGTAGGCTTCAGTTGCTGGACCTGTTTCAGGACTGGTTTCAGACTTAGATGCATCCGGCCGACTCGATTTGCCTCCTGTCCTTACCCTAATTATACAGGCACTTCACTCTTACAGCAATACTGTGGCACGCAACTTGCATGTAAATGCCGACGTCGCACGCTCGATTAATATCGCCTGAATTTACGTCTTGTAGAATAACCATTTTTAATGCCTGTCCAGGGGGTTCCCCTTCTTGACACGAGTTGAATCTAATGGTATCCTTTTGTAGCCACCCGTAAAGAGGGCCCGGACCCGAAACGAATCTTTCGAGGGTCCTGCCCCGAGATTGTCGAGGGGTTACTTGAGATGGGGAGTGGCGGTATGATGCGGGTTGGTTGACTTTCGGTCATGCCGCCGGTATACTCACCATCTTGTTTTGGCCCTCATGTCTGCGGTCCGTGGGTTGGTTTGCCCTTAAACCGACCAGCCGATATGCAGTGCATGAAGTGGCTAGCCAATTGAGGCGGGGATATTACTTTTGATCAATATTCGATGGAGGCCAGATCTTGTTCTCCCGATTACGACTCTTACTCCCTATCATCGCGATCGGACTTCTGTTTGTAGCGAGCTGCTCGGCCCCCGACGCAGCTCTGCCCGACAGAGGGTCGGAGATGATGGTGGGCGCAACTGTATCGTCCGCCTTGATCGAAGGCGCGGTGCGTGAACTTGCAGCCGCTGATCGGATTCTTCCCGGGGAGCTGTCGCTCAGGATGGTCGAAGGCGAAAGTGTTGAACCCATCCTCGACGAATGGGATTTGTCGGTGATCGACTACAAGGAGTTCATCGATTTCTACCATCTCGCCCTGGCCCCCGGGGCCGATCTTGCAGCGACCATTGGAGCTCTTCGCGAGGATTCGCGGATTGCAGTCGCCGAGCCTATCTACCGGACGTCAATGGCTCAACTCAGAGTTGATCCGAACGATACCCTCTTCAAGTCCGGGGACCAATGGTATCTCGAGAACCTCGATGTTCCGGAGGCCTGGGTGATTGAACCGGGTGATCCGTCGATCGATCCTGTTCCGATGGTCAGCGATGTTGTCGTGGCGGTGCTCGACACCGGCATAGACTACTTCCACGAGGATCTCAATGTTCCTGATCCCGTTTTCTACGGAGACAACGAGAAGATGCTTCCGGGTAGAGACTGTGTGAACGGTGATTCCGATCCGGATGACGACAACGGGCACGGAACCATGATCACCGGCATCATCGGCGCCAGGACCGGAAACCAGACCGGCATCGCGTCGGTGGCCTGGAACCCAAGGATCATCCCGGTCAAGGTTCTCGATCAGGAAGGGCACGGCAACAGTGCTCTGACCACTGATGGAATCTGGCACGCTATCCAGACCTTCGAAGAAGCGAAAGACAAGAAAGACCCTTACGATCCGTCGCTTTGGCTGTTCGACAACCCATTCAATGCGCGGCTCATTATTAATATGAGTTTCACTTACGAGACCTCGAACGTCACCGGGCCGAGCCAGATGGAGAATACGGCGATTGCGTACGCGATCAACCATGGGGCGATTCTTGTGGCTGCCGCCGGCGACGGCGCCCGTCCATTGGATGACGGCAACACATCGATCTATCCAGCCAGCCATCCCTCCGTGATCGCAGTAGGGTGCACTAACCAGGCCAATGCAATCTCGCCCGACTCCAACTCACTGCCGATGTCGGCCAATCCCGCCTCGGCGAACTTCTTCGTTGCGCCGGGTGTGGAGATGATTTCCACTCACCCGACATCCCTGTCCGACGGGTATGCGGTGGGTTCCGGGACATCGTTCTCGGCCGCCTGCCTCTCGGGTGTGGTGGCGCTGATATGGAGCCAGTTCCCGTTCCTGTCGCCGGCTGAGGTCATCCAGACCCTGGCGGATGGCGCTGACCAGGATATTGTCGGAGAGCTTGGGCCGGACTATGTTAGCGGCCGCGGGCTAATCAATGCACTTGATAGCCTGCAGCGGAGCTTCACCCCGACCCCGACCACCGACCCTCTAATCGTCAGGGCATTTACGAACCCCATCCTTCATGGCGATATTATCTTCGTCATCCGTACTCACTATGACCTGCTCGGCGCCAGCGAGGTCGCGCACGAAAACCCGTACAATCCTCTCTCGGACTGGATCAACGACGGGTTCCCGTTCAAGTACACGATAGGATGGGATTACGATCTTGACGGAACCGTGGACTACGAGTTCCCCTACGTATGGCTCCTCGATACCTACTATTGGCGGCACGAGATCCAGTTCGGTCAGATCGACAGCGCTACTTACATCGGACGTATCCACTTCCCGCAGGACCTCACCCTGGAACTCACCAGCGAGCCGCATCCTATGGGGCAGTTGGTGATTCAATTCGATGGTGTCCCGCTTAACCGCAAGCTTGATACGACTCTCCCCCAGACAGTGTCTGGTTCAACGACCATACAGATTGACGAGTTCAACTACGATCTGCCCGGCTAAGCCCCGGCGCATAGAAACCATGAGGAGAAACCGGAGAGAACAATGCATATTCGACACATAGCAAGCCTAATTCTCATACTTCTCCTGACCGCTGGGGCACTTGCCTGCGGCGGAGGAGGGAGTGACCCTGTCTCGAATGATCCCGGACCCGGCACCCAGGGCAACGACCCAGGCGGCGCATCCCTCACCGGACGGGTACTCGACCGTGAGGGCACGCCTCAGGGCGCTCCATTTACTACTGTCAATCTTTCACTCCTGAGCGGAGGCCAGGTCGCCCCTGCTCTCATTCCCGAGGCTGAAGGCGCCAACGCCGGCGAGTTTCAATTTCTCGGGCTTCCCGTCGGCATCCCACTGATCCTGGAAATCGAGCTTTTCCAGATTTCACTTGGACGCAACCTGGGGTATATCCAACAGGTTACGCTGACCTCGGGAGGAGCCTACGATCTCGGGGATATCGTCCTCGAGAATGATTTCCTCGATAACGGCTGGAGTGCATACGCGACCAGGGACTACTCCCTTGCGATCATGAACTTCAAGCGAGCGTTCAACGATCGATTCATCCAGGCCGATCTGTCCTACTCATCTTCGGCCTACACCGGCCTTGGCTGGGTGTATGCAAAGCGAGGCAAGGACAATCACACTGGACTGATCTGGGTCGATGGAACTACCGGCGAGTGGCTCGACTCAATGAACTCGTATGAGTGGGATGAGGCACTGATCAACTTCGATCGCGCATCCACTAATCACAATGACTCTGATTGCTACGTTGGGATGGCCGGCACTCTCCTGACAATGCTCGGCGACTTCAACCAGGATCCGCAATTGCTTGGACCACTCGGCGCGGGCAGTCCGGACTTCGCCGACGTGGGGTATGGAACTCCGTTCTATTATTTCCAGAATTGGAACTTCGATGATGCTCAGGAAGCTCTGAATCAAGCCCTGTCGGTCGATCCGGACTACAAGTGCTCGCATGACAAGATCACAGCGGATGATCTTAGGGCGACGCTGATCTTCCTTCGCTGGATGCAAGGACAGCAGGTAACAGTCGAGGAAGTCAATGATCTCGCTACTTCGCCTGATTTGAACCAGGGCTCATTGCAGTTGCTGTCGGCAATGCCGGATCTGATTACTTACAACCCGTTCCCGCAGCGGTAAATGCGGAATAGATAAGAAGAAACCTACACCCCGTCAGCCGACGGGGTTTTTTCTTCAATTGGAGCGGTTTGGGGAATCTTTGTGCACTCGCGCTCGTCCTTAATCAGCCAACCACGAAATCAACCTTCCATGTCGACATCAGTTGGGGCGGGAACTATTTCATTTTCATTTGGGGTGTCCTGCTTTTCCGCTGTGACTTCCGGCGATTCCTCAAGCTCCGGAGGCTTATCGGCTTCCAATGGCTCCTCTTGTTCAGGCTCCTCATCGGGAACCTTGTCGGGATCGGCCTCAGAAACCCTGGTCTGATTTCTGCCGCCCTCCTTTGCACTGTAGAGAGCCTCATCGGCAGCTTCAATTAGTGATTGCTTATCCCGGGCGTTTCGAGGGAATTCCGAGACACCGCCCGATATGGTTATCCTTACGGATTTCCCGTTGACCGGCAGCAACAGGGATTCTATCGCCTTGCGGATTTTTTCGCCTGCTGCAACACCGCCTTCGAGCGGAGTATCCGGCAGGATCGCCACAAGCTCCTCACCGCCATACCTGCACGCGACATCGCTGTCGCGAAGGTTGCGCCTGATGGTCCGGCTGACAATCTTGAGAACCTCATCGCCGACCTGGTGCCCGTACGTGTCGTTAAACTCCTTGAAATGGTCGATATCCATGTACAGGAGAGTCACCGGGGCGCCGTATCTGCGCGATCTCGAAATCTCCCGTCCGAGCGCGTCCTGGAAGTACCGATGGTTGTACAGGCCGGTCATGCCGTCGGTCGTGGCCAGTTGTTTTTGCTTCTCGTATAGCTGGTAATTCTTGATGATGGTCATCATGGAGGACGCAAGGGTTTCCACGAACTGCATGTCCTCGCTAGAGAACGCCGGATGCACTTTCCGCGATAACTGGAAGAACCCCTTATCTCCCCCTTGTCCAAGCTGCAGGCAGAAAAAGGTCTGCACCTTGAGTGTCTGGAGGATCGGGCACTCGATTGTCCCTCGCAAGTTTGTAATCAGCTCATCGCGATACGGGCAGCTCGGGCAATTCTGGGTCCTCAAGTCCTCGACCAGCCCCGGGTTCCAGTAATTTCTCAGGATAGCGCGGTCCACTACATGGCTGAAAGCAACTAGTACTTCGGGATCGAATTGATCCTCCGCGTCCTCGATAGTGTTCCGTTTTGCGATGTCCCGTTCGCCCTTGATCGGCGCATCGGCGAAATGCACGACTACTTCGTGACCGCCGTTGAGATTGAAAGCCAGGACCCCGTCGGTCGCTCCGAGAACCTTCATCGCGCGCTCGAGTGTGACTTTCAGGAGCTCGACTGGATTCTGAACCGTCTCAACTACCGCATTCCCGTCAAGGTCCCTGGTCTGCTCGCCGACCAGGTCGGTTCCGGATACGTGATTCAGGACTTCCAGCTCATCAATTTGCCTGCTGAACAGATGCTCCTGCTCGCCGACATAGATTTCATAGAGGTCGTCCTTGAGAGTGCTTTGGCAAAGGTCGTCGATTAGTCGTACTAGCGATTCGTGCTCCTTCGGGGTGAACCCTTCGGCCGCGATAAACTCCTTCAGAAGCATCACATACACCGGCTCCAGGTTCAGGACATCGCGGAAACTGTTTTTCAGGAGAATCCACTCCCTGAACTCGTTCATTAGGTGCCGAAAAAGGTACGAGAAGTCCCTTTCGATGAGGGATCGCACGAGAAGGAGATGACTTGCCCGGATCTTGCGGAAAATGTCACGCTTTGCGTAATTTGGATGGTAATCCAACAGGGTTTCGGCCCAGCGTTCGCTGAGTTCGTCCACATGCCGTCTGATCAAATGCGCGAGTTTGCGGTACATCAGGCTGGAAACCGGGGCCACCGGGCCCCTCTAGGGAGATATTTTACCACTGAATGGACCATAAGTCCCCTTTTCCTTTCTTATAACAGGATCATCTCGGAGGTCGATCCGGTTCACTATTAGGACAATTATATCCTCTGAAGGTTTACTCGACGGTGGAAGGCAGCTCTTAAGACCGCTTTCCGCCAAGGCTGCCTGCGGATTGCGGACAATCTCGTACTGGCAGAACGATATTACTAACAAAGCCCCGTGCCGAGCATCGATCGGATTTGACCGGGCGTGCAAGCGGTTGTATACTTGCTCCTGCGTGCTCAGGAGACGCTGCTTTTGGTATCCTCTTGTAGCTCAGGTCACTATACAGATGTCGGCAGGGAAGAGGATTCCCATGACACGCGGTCTGGGCGCACTTGAGTCTGAAATCACTGTGGCCCGCAAGAAAAAGCCAAGATCTTCCTTGACCCGCAAGAAAAAGCGTTCGAGCAAGCGCAAGAAATCGAACGCTGATGTTGCGCGCTCCGACGAAAAGGGAAAGGGCGAAGACATTGAAGTCACGGTTGATGATTCGAGCGCCTCGCAAGCCGGGAAGACCCGCAAGATTGCCGGTCGCAAGAAGAAAGAGCAACGTGAGGAAGATGTTCCCTACGAGGACAGTGTCCGATACTTCCTGAGCGAAATCGGTCGAATCCCATTGCTCACCGGTGCTGAAGAGATCAGGCTCTCGCGTATAGTCAGGTTCGGAAAGGATGAGGAAAAAATCCGGAAAGCCAAGGAGAAGCTAATCCGGTCGAACCTCCGACTCGTGGTCTCGGTTGCCAAGAAGTACCTCGGTCGGGGCGTGGATTTCCTGGACCTGTTGCAGGAGGGCACAATCGGGCTGATGAAGGCGGTTGAGAAGTTTGACCCGACGCTGGGATGGAAATTCTCCACGTACTCCTCCTGGTGGATCAGACAGCGGCTCAGCCGGATGATCGCCGACCACGGCTCTCTGATCCGCAAGCCGGTCTACATGGTCGACACGATCAACCGGTTCCTTCGCATCTCACAGAAGCTCCAGAGCGAGAGCGATGATGAGGTTCCGATCGAGCGCGTGGCCAGGGAAATGGACATTACCGTCGACAAGGCCGAGGAACTCAGAAAAATCAGCATGAGGATTCTTTCGCTGGACAGCCCGGTTACCGGCGAGGAGGATGGATCGAGCCTGAAGGAGATTGTCGCCGACAGCGATATCACCTGCCCCGAGCTGGAGACCATGGTGAGCGTCAGGAGCGAGGAGATCAAGAAGGCGCTGTCGATGATCGATGAGCGCGAGCGACGGATTCTGTCGTACTGTTATGGGCTTTTTGACAAGCCGGTACTGACGCTGGATGAAATAGGGAAACTCGAGGGCATAACCCGCGAGCGCGTGAGGCAGATTCGAAATCGCGCGGTAGCCAGGATCAAGGCAAGCGAATTCGGACAGAATATCAAGGAATTTCTTTACCTGGACTAGACGAAATCGCAGCTTGTGCGGGATACGCGGTTGGATCGGGGTCAAATTGCCCCGATTTTCTTATTGAAAGACACCCTCCTTACTATTGAATAGAGAGTTGAATTGCCGGCAGATATTCTTTCTGTTAACCCGGCAGTTCGGTATTGCGGATTCTCGTTTCTGCTGATAACATATACTGTGGAGGTAATCTAGTGGAAATTACACACCTTCGCAGCACCTCGGTGGCCCAGGTTTTAACCTGGGTCCTCAGACGGACAATTGCCCTAACGGTGCTTGCTGTTACTGCATTCGTC
This sequence comes from uncultured bacterium, assembly GCA_965371155.1. Lineage (GTDB taxonomy): Bacteria > JAJVIF01 > JAJVIF01 > JAPKYR01 > JAPKYR01 > CBDUXL01. Next base: position 7,890 of record CBDUXL010000046.1, read on the forward strand.
GCGATAGGCTGCTCCGGCGGAAGTCCTGTAACGCTGCCTACTGGGCATGAGCTAACGACGGAATCAAGTCCCACGGGACAGACCCATACCCAGCTTTGGGGTTACTATGATGTCTACATCGACATCGAGAACCGGACTGTTGAAGCGATTCCCAACCGGCAGGTGATGTTCGCGGTCAACGTCGTGCGATTTGTAAATGACCCGCCCGCGAACTTAACCTTCCAGATTCAGGATATTGTGCCGGGTTCCGATTATGTCGACATCGATATCGACGTGACACTTAGACACCCGTTCCCCGGGATGCCCCAGTACAACGGGTACGATGTGCGCGGCGTTTTCATGGGTGATGCTTCCAACACGCTGGCCTACAACAATAGTCTTGATTACCCAGTCTTGGGCACGGACCAGTGTATGCTGGACGACCCAATTAACAGCGACGGCGGCGGACCGGACGGCTACACGCGCTGGTACAATCCGACCGAATTCACCACTCCAGGCTTATTCGGCTACACGCCTGGTGTGTTTCAGCCTCCGGATTTCGATGGTGACGCCACGCTCTGCCCTTACAGGTACTTCGCTGACGGTCTCACCGCCAAGCAGGATTTATGGGAGTTCCTGACGAGCACTAGCGATAACGGCGTGTTCTCCGCAAGTGAAATCAACACGCGAAACTACTACCTGCGTTTCCCTGATTCAAAGGAAATGGCGTATGGTTATGCTATAGTCGCCGACTGGGGAGGGGCGACCGTGCATCCGTCGAACGCGGCGGAGGCGGTCGCGTGCAAGGTGATTGACAACAGCGACGTTTATTACATTGACCCCACCACCAACGGCGGGAACCTGGTTCTGGATATCAGCTTGTTTGGGTGGAACTACCAACCCTCTACGATCTACATCGAGTCGACGGTTCTCTCTGCTGCGGCGACTTTCGATCCCGCTGCAATCGTGACCGGTGGAGGCGATCACTACTCGACCTATCACGTAGAGATTCCCGCCGATAATGTAAGCGGAATCGAGGGGCAAGAATTCTGGGTGATCGCGGAGTACGAAGCGTTTGACTACAGCAACAATTTAGGTGTTCCCAACGAGGCCGAAAGCGATTATCTGTCGGCTTTCTTCCGATTTGACCTGACGGTGGATGACACCTACGATTTCGGCTGGGCGCGCACCTGGGGTGGGTCATTAAGCGATGTCGTCTGGGGAGTTGCCACTGACGGCGCTGGGAATGTCTACCTCACGGGCCAATTCACGGGCACAGCCGATTTCGAGCCCGGGGGCGGGGATCCGCACACCTCGAAAGGTTGGTACGATGCCTTCCTGAGCAAATTCGATTCATTGGGTAACTTCGAGTGGGCGCGGACCTGGGGTGCGTCAGGCTGGGATGGGGGCAAGGGAGTTGCCGCTGACGGTTTAGGGAATGTCTACGTTACGGGCTATTTCAGGGGCACAGTCGATTTCGATCCCGGCAGCGGTGATCCGCACACATCGAATGGTGGTCCAGATGTCTACCTGAGCAAGTTCGATTCATCGGGTAATTTCGAGTGGGCGCGGACCTGGGGTGGGTCATCTGGTGATTATGGCTCCGGAGTTGCCTCTGACGACTCCGGTAATGTCTGCGTTACAGGCTATTTCAGGGGCACAGTCGATTTCGATCCAGACGGCGGTGATCCGCACACCTCGAATGGTGATTGGGATGTCTTTCTGAGCAAGTTCGATTCATTAGGCAACTTCAAGTGGGCGCGAACCTGGGGCGGGTCAGAGTATCGGGATTGGGGCAATGGAGTTACCGCTGACAGCTATGGAAGTGTCTATGTTACGGGCGAATTCTGGGGCACGGTCGATTTCGACCCCGGCGGCGGTGATCCGCACACCTCGAAAGGTTATCAGGATGTCTTCCTGAGCAAGTTCGATTCATTGGGTAACTACGAGTGGGCGCGGACCTGGGGTGCATCAGGCGCGGATATGGGCCGTGGAGTTGCTGCTGACGGTTCCGGGAATGTCTACGTTACCGGCTGGTTCGGGGTCACGGTCGATTTCGACCCTAGCGGCGGTGATCCGCACACCTCGAATGGTCACTACGATGTCTTCCTGAGTAAGTTCGATTCATCGGGTAGCTTTGAGTGGGCGCGCACCTGGGGTGGGTTAGTTGATGATCGTAGCTATGGAGTTGCCGTTGACGGCTCCGGGAATATATACGTTACGGGCTATTTCCATTACATAGCCGACTTCGACCCTGGCGGCGGTGATCAGCACACCTCGAATGGTGAGTACGATGTCTTCCTGAGCAAATTCGATTTATCGGGTAACTTCGAGTGGGCGCAGACCTGGGGCGGGGTTGGGGTGGATTGGGGCGTTGGAGTTGCCCCTGACGCCTCAGGGGACGTCTACGTTACGGGCTTTTTCACGGACACAGTCGATTTCGCTCCAACCGACCCGCCCTGCAACGCGGATCCGGATGTACATACTTTCAACGCAAACCTTGACGCATTCCTGACCAAGCACCTGCCGGACGGATGCTGGTAGGGCTCCTTTGCTCTCGTGGATCACTCTCAGACGATCCCCTTCTTTTCTGCTTATCAAAATCGTCCTCTCTTTCATCCACACAGCACCCGGAAATTTCCATTTTGCACAGGGCGGACATTCTCACATTGCGGATACATGGCAAATATTCTTTGATTGACTTCCCTCTTGATATCCGATATCATTTTATGATGTCTAGCTAAACGGTTGACGGAGGTTTTCAATGTCATCAGCATTCAAGTCCTTCTTTCTGACGATTCTGTGCGTCCTTTTCATCTGCGGATGTTCAGGAGCGGACGGCCCCGCTACGCCCGCGGTTGCCGATCAGCCTTCGCCTGCTACCATCGAAGGCCAGGGAACGGATATCGCAACCACTCCCCAGGTCCCGGAAGGGTCTGCCGAGCAGAAGCCAGGCCACTGGCTCTGGGCCTACGAGCAGATCTACATAGACCCGGGCAACATGGAGTTCGAGGTCATTCCTCAACGTCTGGTGACAGGCCACTGGAACGTCCTTACATGGCTGGAGAACGGCCCATGCACGGATTGCTTTCAGCTTGTGGGTTTGACTCCATCCGGAAGCGGCACACTGCTTGCCGACATCGAAGTGACTCACCCGTTCGCCCTGCTCAATTTCACGGGATTCGATGTCCGCGGGATCGCAATGTTCACAGGGAGCAAGACATTCCCGGATAGCGGTCTCACCACGCCGGACAGACTGGCCGGGGACGGGGAATTGGTCAATGCCGACGGGTACACCACCCTTTACAATTCGACCACGGAGGGATCAGGTCCGGACGGCTTGCAGGGATATCAGAAAGGGAACCTCGCGAGCGTCACGCCACCCGACGCATTTCTGAACGGCTATAAGCGTCACATCACCGACAATCCCGTTAATACTCGCAACGCCTTCTATGCAGGCGATTCGATAATGGCCACGTATGAAGTGGACATGCCCGACGGGCCGTTCATTTTCGGCTATGCGGTCGATGCAAGTTGGACCAAACCGTTGACAACGCCTGTGACCGACCCGATGACCCAGTTCGGTCCGGATGCAAACTGCCCGGAACCTTGGAAGATCGAGATTTCTGAGGAGCCTGTCGGTCAGGGTTTGACCGATCAGGGCGGCGAGACAGTGCTGACGGTCGATGTGTACGATTGGCAGGGAAAAGACAGTCATTATGACCCCGTACTCGAATGCCCAGAGCTTTTCAATGGATCGGCAAATGCCGCCTGGGTCGAGGATGGAACCGGCTACGCACGGTACGAGGTCACAATCCAGAACCAAAGCCTCGCCGGTGAAGGCGAGTATGAGTGCCTCATCAAGGTTGAGGATACAGAGAACGCCGGTTCACCCGATTGGCTCGATCTGACCTCGTACCAGATTTACACGCTCGAGGTCGGCGAATACCAAGTGGAGTACTTCAATCCCAGTCCTTGTGCGGAGGTGGACCCAAACCCGGCGATTGTCTGCGAGGATATCACCTTCGACGGCAGTTGTTCATTCGACCCGGATGGGGGGGATATCGTCTCCTGGGAGTGGGATTGGGACGGCGACGGCGTCTTTGATGACGAAGGGGAGATAGTGGTCCACGCATTTGATGTTGTCGGCACGTATTTCGTGGATCTTAGAGTCACCGATGATGAAGGCGCGATGGATGCACTGGATAAGCCCATCGAGGTTTTGGTTGAGAACGCTCTTCCCACGGCTGTGGCACAGGCCAACACTTACAATGCCCTGGTCGGTGATTGGATCGACTTCGACGGCACTGGTTCCCACGAAAACGACTGCGGCGGACAAGCAATCGTTCTCTACGAATGGGATTTCGACTTTGACGGGAGTTTCGATTCTGTCATGGAGGGTCCGACACCCACCGTAGAATTCAATTTCGAGGGCACTTACCAGGTCCAGCTTCGGGTCACGGATGACGAAAACGGCACGGACATGCTGGACGAGCCGCTGGAGATTGTCATTTCTACGATTCCCCCTCCGTGGGTAATTTTCCAAAATTGCGTGGACCCGATCGACAGCCCGAATTACACTTTCGTTTGGGCAATGGGCGATGACAACACGCCCTCATACGAATTGAAGGTCACGATCTGGAAGGATTCGGACGGGCCAGCCATTCTTGCGGACGGCACACTGTTCTATGAATGGGTCGGGATCGGTTGCGGTCCTCATAGCTTCACTGTTGAGGTCGAGAACAATGCGGGCCTGACGGACTCGGAGATTTGCGAATTTGTGTTCCCGGATGACGAGTCACCTGAGGTTAACATTGCCAATTGCCCTCCAAGTACAGGGGCATCGTACCCGTTCGATTGGACCATGCACGACAATTGCACATCCCCATCGGACCTGGCCGTGGAAATCAGGAAAAATGGCGGTAGTTGGGAGTCACTGCCGAATGGTACCGACCATTACACTTGGGAAAACATATCCTGCCATGACCAGGTTTTCGATGTCCGCGTGGAAGATGAAGTCGGTTATTCCAACTGGGATTCCTGCGTCTTCGACGGACCCGACGATCCACCGGAACTGAATTTCACCAACTGTCCCATAGCCGGTGATTTCATTTGCACGTCCAGCTACCTTTTCCAGTGGGAGTTCAGCGATGATTGTACGGCGAATGAGGACATGGTTGTCCACTACAAGAAAGACGGCGGAAGTTGGGAACCGAGTGCCGGGCCGATCACGTCTTACATGTGGTCCGGCATCGGCGAGGGCGATCACACGCTGGCGGTCAAGGTAACGGATGAATCAGCCAATGAGACGATCAGGGTGTGTGGATTCTATGCTGATGTAACCGACCCGATCGTTGCATGGAATTATCCGGACACAACCTACAATCAGCCCTGCATCCATGCCTATGATGCACGCCTGTCGTATGATCCCTTCTCTGGTGATTTCACCTACGAAGTCACAGTTTTGGTCAATGATGAGACCGGCTTCGAGTTCGTGCGTCTGGACGTGGGTGACTTCAGCGAGACGCAGTATCCAACCGGAACTTCCGCCCTTGTGGATTTCGAGTGGGTGTTCTCAACCGCCGACGCAGATTCCGGATACAAATGGGATATGGCTCTGACGGTGAAGGACGGTTGCGGTCACATGACGGTGGCTAACAAGGAGGTTTTCACAATATTCATGCCCGGCTGGCCGAGCGGCGATTACCTTAATCCATCGTGCGGCACCCAGTACGATTACTGGGAAGACGGGAAATTCCAAAGGGGCTGGTCTCCCCCGCCTGGAACGCAATGCAGAGCTATTCAAACTCTCCCCTACGCGGTCAGGATATTCGAAATGGGGGCGGACGGCGGCATTGCATTCTGGTTTTACAACGTTGATAAGCTCGATTGGGGTGACCCTATCTCCCTGACAGCCCTGCAAGTCGAGGGATCTACATGCTGTGAGGGCGACTGCAATTCCGGCGATTGGCAAATCGGCATCTGGAACTATGACTCGTGGCTCTGGGAATGGACCACCCCGGGACCAGTCCTTGATGGCTGCCATGAGTGGGACTGGCCGAGGGCTGCCAGTGCAGATTACTTTAATGATTTGGGCACTGACTACGAAAGCTTGATTGCCATCAGCGTAGATACTAGTGCTGACACGTTTGACGGATTGAGAGATTTCTTCATCGGTTTCTACATGGAGAGATAGCCCGTGGCGCTCTGCGTTCAGGATATCAAACAGATGTGAGATTCCAAGCCCGGTAGCGAATCTGTCGGGCTTTCTCGTATACTGGAGGCAGAGGCGGTGAACGATAGGCGGTTAATGATCGTTTGATTTTCTTTTCCTGATCCCATATCATTTTATTCAGTTCGGAGAATCGGCTGAAGGAGATTCCTATGTTCTCGATTAACAGGTTCGGTTGTCTGCTGATTGTGTTCGGATTGTTCATCTGCGGATGTTCTGGTGCCAGCGCCCCATCATCCCCCCCTGTCTCGGACGATACATCACTTGATTCCGGCAACCCCCCATTGACCGGAACCGGCCAGGGTACTGATCTCGACACCACGCCCCAGGTTGCACAAGAGAATCCGGGACAAGTAACCAACCACTGGCTATGGGCCTACGAGCAGATCTACATAGACCCGGGCAACATGGAGTTCGAGGTCATTCCTCAACGTCTGGTGACAGGCCACTGGAACGTCCTTACATGGCTGGAGAACGGCCCATGCACGGACTGCTTCCAGCTTGTGGGTTTGACGCCGTCCGGAACCGGCACACTGCTTGCCGACATCGAAGTTACTCACCCGTTCAGCCTGCTCAATTTCACGGGATTCGATGTCCGCGGGATCGCCATGTTCACCGGGAGCAAGACATTCCCGGTGAGCGGTCTTACAACTCCGGACAGACTCGCCGGTGATGGGGAATTGGTCAATGCCGACGGGTACACAACTCTGTACAACTCGACCACGGAAGGATCGGGTCCGGACGGCTTGCAGGGCTATCAGAAAGGGAACCTCGCGAGCGTCACACCACCCGACGCCATTCTGAACGGCTACAAACGTCATATCACGGACGATCCCGCGAACACTCGCAACGCTTTCTACGCGGGCGACTCGATAATTGCCACGTATGAAGTGGACATGCCCGATGGGCCATTTATTTTCGGCTATGCGGTCGATGCAAGTTGGACCAAGCCGTTGACAACGCCTGTGACCGACCCGATGACCGAGTTCGGTCCGGATGCAAACTGCCCGGAACCGTGGAAGATCGAGATCACCGAGGAGCCTGTCGGTCAGGGTTTGACCGATCA
>CBDUXL010000047.1:0-15133 GCA_965371155.1 uncultured bacterium
AATATCGCACCCGTTAACCAGCCTCAACCTGACAGGCTTCGACGTGCGTGGTATCACCATCTTCGGAGCGAGCCACGCGTTTCCAGTGTCGGGTTTGACCTTATCGGATCGAACACTCGGAGATTCGGAGCTGGTCAATGCAGATGGGTATACCACCCTATACAACGGCACGACCGCCGGGGCAGGCCCAAATGGCTTGCAGGGTTACATCAAGGGAAACTTCGCTGCTCCCCAGGTTCCGGACGGGCTGCTGAACGGTTACAAGAGGCATATCTCGGACTATCCCGCGAACACTCGCAACGCCTTGTATGCTGGCTACTCAGTAACGTCGATCTATGAAATCGACAAGCCCCCGGGTCCGATTGTGCTTGGCTACGCGGTGGATGCAAGCTGGGCTCAGCCCACCGGCAAGCCGGTAATTGACCCAATGAATGATTTCCCACCTGAAGCCAATTGCCCGGAGCCCTGGAAGATAGAGGTTAGCGGAGATCCGATCGGGGGGACCGGGGAGACAGTACTCATCATTGACGTGTACGATTGGCAGGGTAAAGACACGCATTCGCCGCCGGCAGTGGAATGCCCGGAGCTGTTCGATGGCTCAGTAAGTGCCGGCTGGACAGAGAACGGCACGGGATTCAGTCGATGGGAGGCAACGGTAGGAAACCCAAAGTACGCTGGTGTAGGATCGTACACGTGCCTGGTTAGTGTCGAGGACAACGAGAATGACCCAGTGGGAAAATCCTGGTTGGATCTGACTGCCTACCAGGTGTTTGACCTGGAGGTCACGGCCACCGGAGGCTGGGCTCGAACCTGGGGTGGTGGTGAGAAAGATAGATCCATCGGAGTTGCAGTGGACCAGTCCGGAAATATATATGCCACAGGGCGTTACGCTTCCGTTGTCGATTTTGACCCGGGATCAGGGACCGATCTTCACACCTCAAACGGTGAAATCGACGCTTACCTAACCAGGTTCGACTCCGTCGGTAATTGTCATTGGACCCTTACCTGGGGAGGTGAAGCTAAAGATAGCGGGCTACGAGTCTGTACGGACAGTCAAGGCAGCATCCTGGTTGCCGGCTATTTCGAGGATGAAGTTGACTTCGATCCTGGTTTGGGAACCGAGATACACGTCTCGACCGGCGCGAAAGATGCATTTGTATGCAAGTTTAGCTCGGCAGGTGATCTGGAATGGGTTGAGACATGGGGTCAAGAAAAGACTGACAGCGGAAGGGGAGTCGCCGTGGATAGCTCCGATAATGTGTACATCCTTGGTTATATCAAAGTTGGGATGGTGGAGAGCGATGTTTTTCTGAAAAAGTTGGACTCAAGCGGCAATCTAATATGGACTCGGAGTTGGGGTGGGTTTAAGGGATTTCATGCAACTGATGAAGACTTTGGGATAGCTGTGGATAATTCCGATTGCATCTATGTTACCGGCGTGTTCGATGATACGGTGGACTTCGATCCGGGTCCTGGCTCTGAGGAGTACGCATCGCAGGGCTCTAGAGACACCTTTCTGAGCAAGTTCAACTCGGCAGGCGGTTTTCATTGGGCCCGCACTTGGGGGGGTGATGGTTTACTCGATGACAGCGGGTGCAGTGTCGATGCGGATCAGTTCGGAGGGATCTACGTTACAGGGCGGTTCAACAACACCGTTGACTTCGATCCGGGTCCGGGTGTGGACCTGCAGACGGGTGAGGGCTGGGATGCATATCTTACGAAATTCGATTCATCCGGCTATCATCAATGGGTTCGCATCTGGGGTGGGGAAGATGGAAGCTGGGAGGGTTGGGGTTACGGTGATGCCGGATGTGGAGTTGCCGTGGATGAATCAGGCAATCCTTGTGTGGCGGGCAACTTTTCGAGCACAGCGGACTTCGACCCCGGCGCTGGCGAGGATTTGCACACCTCAACCGGCATCACTGACATTTTTCTGACAAAGTTCAATTCTGACGGTGAGTTTCTTTGGGCTCGCAACTGGGGCGGTGTTGACTTGTGTTGCCAACCGAACAATCAGCTTTATTGGGAAACCGGCATGCGGGTAGCAATGGGCAATTCCGGTATCGTCTATATAGTGGGAAAATACTCATCAGAGCCGGGAAATCCTGTTGACTTCGCACCAAGCGACTCTCCCTGCTTCGAAGACCCGGATTTCCATAATCCTCACGGCAAGTACGACGCGTTTCTGGTCAAGTTCCTCCCTGACGGGTGCTGGTCCTGGTAGGGCTCCTTTGCTCTCGTGGATCACTCTGAGACGATCCCTTCCCATTCTGCTCGCGGACATTTCTACTTTGCACAAGGCGGACATTCTCACACTGGGCCTACAGCCAGACCATTCATGTTCCCCAATACCCAAAAACCTGTTACAATATCTATTGAAATCTTGCTTCTCAGGAGGAAGTACGATGTCTATCACGCTACGGTTCACCGTATTGACTATCTTATTGGTGGCGACTGTCTCCGGATGCTCCGGCGACGGAAGTCCTGTAACGCTCACCGCTGGTCATGAGCTAACTTCAAAATCAACCCCCACTAGACCGACCCATACCCAGCTTTGGGGCTACTACGATGTCTACATCGACATCGAGAACCGGACTGCTGAAGTGGTTCCCAACCGGCAGGTGATGTTCGCGGTAAATGTCGCGCGGTTCATCAACGACCCGCCCTCGAACCTGGCCATCCAGATTCTGGAAATTGAGCATGATTCCAATTACGTCGACATCGATATCGACGTGACGCTCACTCATCCGTTCCCCGGACTGCACAAGTATGACGGATACGATGTGCGCGGGGTGTTCGTCGGCGATGCTTCCGGCACGCTCGCCTACAACGGTAGTCTTACCTATCCGGGACTGGGGACCGACCAGTATATGCTGGACGACCCGGTGAATAGTGATGGCGGCGGACCGGACGGTTACACGCGCTGGTTCAATCCGACCGAATTCACCACTCCGGGATTGTTTGGCTACACACCCGGCGCGTTCCAGCCTCCGGATTTCGATGGCGATGCCACGCTGTGCCCGTACAGATACTTCGCGGATGGTCTTGGCGCCAAACAGGATTTATGGGAGTTCCTGACAGCGACGGACGATAACGGCGTATTCGCCGCAGGTGAAACGAATACGCGAAACTACTATCTGCGCTTCCCTTATACAAAGGAAATGGAGTTTGGCTATGCGATTGTCGCCGACTGGGGGGGGCCGACCGTGCATCCGTCGAATGCAGCGGAAGCTGTAACATGCAGCGTGATCGACAACAGCGACGTTTATTACCCTTACTCCGCTGGAGGCAACGGGGATCTGATTCTGGATATCAGCCTGTTTGGGTGGGAGTATCAGCCCTTGACGATCTACATCGAGTCGACAGTTCTCTCGGCTGTGGCCAATTTCGATCCCGGTGCGATTGCGACCGGCGGAGGCGATCATTACTCGACCTACCATGTCGAGATTCCCGCCAACAAGGTGACAACGGCCAAGGGCAATGAGTACTGGGTGATCGCGGAGTACGAAGCGTTTGACTACAGCAACCCCTTAGGTGTTCCTAATCTCGCCGAAAGCGATCACCTGGCAGCTTTCTTCCGATATGACCTGACAATCGAATACACGGGCAAACTAGGCTGGGCACGGACCTGGGGTGGGGAATCTTGGGATTATGGCTGTGGAGTTGTTGTTGACGGATCCGGGAATGTCTATGTTACGGGCGTGTTTTGCGGCCAAGTTGATTTCGACCCGGACGGCGGTGATTCATACACCTCGAATGGTTATGGCGATGCCTTCCTAAGCAAATATGATTCATGGGGTAACTTCGAGTGGGCGCGGATCTGGGGTGGATCAGGCTGGGACTACGGTGATGGAGTTGCTGTTGACGGCCTTGGGAATATCTACGTTGCGGGATCATTCTGGGCCACAGTTGATTTCGATCCCGATGGCGGCATCGATGAATACACCTCAAATGGTTATAGCGATGTCTTCTTGAGCAAGTTCGATTCGTCGGGTAACTTCGACTGGGTGCGGACCTGGGGTGGATTAGACCAAGATAGTGGCGAAGGAGTTGTCGTTGACGGCTCCGGGAATTTGTACGTTACGGGACTTTTCGAGGACACAGCTGATTTCGACCCCGGTCCAGGAACAGATGAACACACCTCGAATGGTGATTACGATGCCTTCCTGAGCAAGTTCGATCTATCGGGCAACTTCAAGTGGGCCCGAACCTGGGGTGGGTCATCTAATGATTTTGGCAATGGAGTTGCTGTTGACGGTTCAGGGAATGTCTACGTTACGGGCAATTTCAAGAGCACAGTTGATTTCGACCCCGGAGGTGGTGATCCCCACACCTGGAATGGTGGACGTGATATCTTCTTGAGTAAGTTCGATTCTTCGGGTAACTTCAAATGGGCGCGGACCTGGGGTGGGCCAGAAGAGGATTATGGGAATGAAGTTGCTGTTGACAACTCCGGGAATGTCTACGTTACGGGCTTTTTCGAGAGCACACTCGATTTTGACCCGGACGGAGGTAATCCGCACACCTCGAATGGTTCCAGCGATGTCTTCTTGAGCAAGTTCGATTCATCAGGTAACTTCAAGGGAACACGGACCTGGGGTGGAACATGGGGTGATGGAGGGTGCGGAGTTGCTGCTGACAGTTCCGGGAATGTCTACGTTACGGGCGGTTTCTGCGGCACGGTCGATTTCGAACCCGGCGGTGGTGATGTGCACACCTCGAATGGTTATCAGGATGTCTTCTTGAGCAAGTTCGATTCATCGGGCAACTTCGAATGGGCACGGACCTGGGGAGGGTCAGACTTTGACTACGGCCATAGAGTTGCCGCTGACGGCTCTGGGAATGTCTACGTTACCGGCCTTTTCGAGGAGAACACAGTTGATTTCGCTCCTACCGACCCGCCCTGCAACGATGATCCGGATGAACATAATTCAAACGGAAGCCCTGACGCATTCCTGACCAAGCACCTGCCGAACGGGTGCTGGTCCTGGTAGGCCTCCTTTGCTTTGGCGCTTAGAGCTCAGCCGGCAAATCCAACACCAGGCAAACCGGATCACCGTACTCCGCCGGAAGCGTCACGACCCTCATCTTTCTTCCTTCCACATCGATAACCGAGTCACGGCCGGAGTGCGTATGACCCGCAACCGCGTGAGTGACCTTGCTGAACCGGCTAGCGATCTCCCCAAAAGTCAAATTGCCGTAATACGCGTTCGAGAAAGCCCACCGTCGATCTTGAGGCTTGCGCGTCACCTGAGCATCGAAGATCGGTGAGTGCGTGATAAGAACGATCTCGCGGACGTTTTCATTTTCCTGGGCGGATTTCAGACGTTGTTCGAAGGGCGGCTGGATGATCTCGCAGAACTCGAGATCGTTCCACTCCCAGTCGACCATCCACGCGTCGGCGTCGTAATCGCGCTTTCTTCGCCGGCATTCCTCGGAAGATGCCTTCTGTACGGGATCCTGAGCGGAGTAGTCGTACCAGGCGATCGATCCCACCAGCGCGATCCCTTCATGGATGAGGTTCTCGGTCTCGAGCCAGGTAGCTCCTGCCGCTTTTGTGATTTTTGGTATGCGGGTTTCGAAAAGGACCTTGCTGGGGCAGGTTTTGTCGGCGTTCCATACGTCGTGATTGCCTGCGACGACACCTACCGGGACGCCCAGACGCTTGAATTCCTGCAGGACGATCTCGATGTTGTCGGGGCCCTCACCGATATCGCCCGCGATCGCCACCATGTCCGGTTTCTCGGCGGCGATGTCGTTTATCAGTTTCATCACCCTCGGAAGGTCGGTGATGCCAAGGTGAATATCTGCTGTGACAACCAGTCTGGGCATAGCAACTGGGGCGGATTCCGGTTCCGCAAGTATTATCAATAGGACTATGTTACACTATTTTCGATCCATCCAACTATTGAGGAGGTTGCCCGATGCGCTCGACACTCATTCCTGTCCTGTTGGCTATCTTGCTCTCGGTGACGCTCTGCGCCTGCTCCGGATCGAACAGCCCGGCAGCACCCCCAGTGAACGGCGATAACGACATCGCATCTGCCCTCACAGGCAATCTGCACGAATCGGACTCTCAGGAGGCCGGACATTATCTCTGGGCCTACTACCATGTTTTCGTCGATCAACAGGCAAACGAGGTCAAAATCGTTCCGGTCAGGGAAATCACCGGCCACTGGAACGTTCTCCTGTGGCTCGAACAAGGCCCCTGCACCGACTGCTTCAATCTGGTCAACCTGATTCCCTCCGGAACAGGCACCCTGCTTGCGGATATTCAGATCATCCATCCGTTCACTCAGAAGAACCTGACCGGTTTCGATGTTCGCGGGATCGCAATGTTCGACGCAAGCCTGGTTTTCCCTGTCTCAGGTCTCACTTATTCAGACCGGATACTCGGCGACGGAGAACTTGTCAATGCTGACGGATACACGACTCTCTATAACTACACGACAGCGGGCGCGGGACCCAATGGCTTGGAGGGCTATATCAAGGGGAATCTCGCCACAGTCCAGCCGCCGAATGCCCTCCTGAACGGCTACAAGCGACACATCACAAACGACTCGGAGAACACCAGGAACGCGTTTTACTCAGGAGATGCGGTCACGGTGACCTATGAGATAGACATGCCGGACGGGCCGTTCGTGTTTGGCTACGCGGTTGATGCCTGCTGGGTGATGGCAACAAACAAGCCCGTTAAAGACCCGATGAACGATTTCCCGCCTGAAGCCAACTGTCCGGAACCGTGGCAGCTTTCCGTTTCGGATGCCGGACCGGGTCTGACCGATCAGGGTGATTCGACAAAGGTCATCGTCGACGTGTACGACTGGTCGGGCAAAAATAGTCATTCCTCCCCGATGCTCGAGTGCCCGGAGGTGTTTGCGGGAACCCTGTCGGCTGGATGGACTGAGGACGGCGTCGGCTATTCCAGGTATCAGGTATCGGTTGTCAATGAGGAACTCGCTCCGGTCGGCGAGTATACGTGCCTGATCGGCGTCGAGGATAACGAGAACTCGACCGCTCCCGAATGGCTGGATCTCACCGCCTATCAGATGCTCTCCCTGCAGGTTGTGGAACACGAGAACCTTTTGCCTGTGGCGAAAGCCGGGGCAGAGCCTAATCCCCAACTGGTCGGCGCGGAGGTTCATTTCTTCGATGATGGCTCGTACGATCCCGATGGGGGAGATATCGTTCTCTACGAATGGGACTGGGACAACGATGGCGTCTTTGACGAGGGTGGAGCGGAAGCTTATCACTCCTGGGATGTCCCCGGGGTTTACTTCGTGCAGCTTCGGGTCACCGATGATGAAGCAACAACAGATGAATTGGATGAGCCTTTGACGGTGGTAATAACAGCGGGGGAGGGATGGGTGTATACCTGGACGGAAGGGAGTACCAACTGGCTTGACGAGGTTGCATCCGACGGGAACGGCAATGTCTATGTCTGCGGAATGGAAACCAGCGGGAGCCCCAAGGGCCTAGTGAGCAAGGTGGATGTAGACGGTAATCATCAATGGACGAAGAGGTTGGAGGGGGAAAATCTCAGTCATTTCGATGGTGTTGCCTGCGACAGTGTAGGTAACGTTTATGTAGCCGGTTACTTCACTGGCGTCCAGGACCTTGACCCGGGTTCCGGGGAGGATCTGCATGAAGCTGTCGGCAGCACTGATATCCTTCTGATCAAGCTCGATTCAGACGGTGAGTACATTTGGGGCCACAGTTGGGGAGGCGATCTTTCAGGCACCTCATACTGGTATGAAAGAGGACATGGTGTTGCATGCGATGAATCCGGTGGAGTTTACGTTACAGGCATTTTCCGCGGCATCTGCGATTTCGATCCGGGACCGGAGCTGGAGGAATACACATCGAACGGTTATGAGGACGGAGGATTCGATGCGTTCCTGAGCAAGTTCGATTCAACCGGCGAATTCCAGTGGGCACGCACCTGGGGATCGCCGCTCATGGGAGACACCGGCTTTGCCGATGCAGGGGAAACGGCATTTGGGGTTGCAGTGGACAGTATCGGCGACGTATATGTGACAGGTGGTTTCTATGGGACTGTCGATTTCGACCCGGGAGCAGGCGTTGTAGAGTTTACCTCCGGGGGTCCGTACGGGGACGCATACCTGCTGAAATGGAGTTTATCAGGTGATTTCATATGGGTGAACGTGTGGGATGCGATTGGCTTCAGCTATTTCCCGATCGGCATGGCTCAGATGTGGGGGGGCAGCTACGTGACTGTGGATAACCATGACAACGTCTATGTTACCGGCTCATACGAGGGTCCGACGGATTTTGATCCGGGACCTGGGGTCGATGAGTACGATGGATTTGGGACCTCCGTGAGTAAATTCACTCCCGCTGGAGAGTATACATGGGCCGATGTGTGGCAAGGGAGTAACATCTTCCAGGTGGCAGGTATGGCGGTGGCTACCGACAGCTCGGAGAACGCTTATGTCACCGGTTTCTTTGCCGAGACAGTGGATTTTGATCCGGGTCCCGGCATCGATGAACGGACGCCGATTGGCTGGCGGGACTCGTTCCTTTGCAAGCTTGATTCAAACGGCGACTACCTCTGGGCCTTGAGCTGGGGAGCATCGGGGCTGGGCGATCACGTAGAGGGTTGGGGTGTGACGACCGATGAAGATGACAACTCGTATATGGTGGGGCTATTTGATGGCACCGTGGATTTTGACCCGGGTCCCGAAGTCCACAATGAGGTGTCGGACGGTTTTGGGTCCTACCTGTTGAAGCTACTGCCGGATGGCACGTGGTGACGAGCTTGCATTCTGACCGGGCTGGTGAGGGGAGCAGAATACTCTGTGAGCCGGGCGGGATATTGAGCTAGGGCTATACTTGCTTCTCATCCTCAGATTCAGTTACGCATCAGTCTTCCCTATGACTCTCTCTCCCACTTCCGGAGCCAGAGCCTCCATTCTTTGCTGGTGCTCCATCGATGCCCTCATGAACTCCATCATTGTCCGCGCCGATTCACCCTCGCTCATAGATCACCCTGCCCTCGCTGATTGCTGTTCCGATTATGTGCCCGCTTGAGTCGCGCCACCTGTCCAGAACCTCGTCGTCGGAATGAGTCATGCGTCTACTTCCTCTTTTGCCTTCTTCCCGACACCAGGAGCCAGGGCCTCCATTCTTTCCTGGTGCTCCATCGATGCCTTCACAAACTCCCTCAACAACGGATGCGGGCGATGCGGCCTTGACTGAAACTCCGGATGGTACTGTGTAGCTATGAACCACGGATGATCTTTGAGCTCGATCATCTCAACGAGAAGATCATCAGGAGAGACTCCGCTCATTACCATGCCGTGCTCTTCCAGTTGAGGTCGGTACTTGTTGTTGATTTCAAGCCTGTGACGGTGCCGCTCCTGGACGATATCCTCATCGTACGCCTCATGGGCTTTGGAGCCCGGCTTGATATGGCAGGGGTAGTGCCCCAGACGCATAGTTCCACCCTTGCGGGTGATTTTCTTCTGCTCGGGCATGAGGTCGATAATCGGATCGGGCGTAAGCTCGTTGAATTCAGTCGAGTTGGCTTCCTCGATCCCAACTACGTTTCTGGCGAACTCGACCGTTGCGATCTGCAAGCCCAGGCACAATCCGAGAAACGGGATTTTTTCCTCGCGGGCGAACTGACACGCGAGCATTTTGCCCTTGATGCCGCGATCGCCGAAACCTCCGGGCACGACAATGCCCGAGTAGCTGACCAGCAGGTCACGCCAGTCGGGATTGTCCTCCAGCTTTTCCGACAGAATGCAATCAACCTCCACCGTCACTCTGTTTGCGATCCCCCCGTGTGCCAGTGCTTCAATCACCGAGAGGTACGCATCGCGAAGGAGCGCGTACTTGCCTACCAGACCGATCCGCAGCTTGCCGCGAGGGGATTTGATTGCGTCGACCACGTTCTCCCAGTCGGTGAGATCGGGCAACCCGCATTCAAGCTGCAAAAGCTCGACGAGTTTTTTTCCGATTCCGGCTTCTTCGAAGAAGAGCGGGATGAAGTAGATATTCGAGACATCCACGTTCGAGAAGATGCAGTCGATGGGGACGTTGCAGAACAAGGCGATTTTGTCCCTGAGTTCGTCACCCATGGGACGGGTCGACCTGCAGAGCAGGAGATCGGGCTGGATGCCGATTTCTCTAAGCTCCCTGACCGCGTGCTGGGTAAGTTTTGTTTTTAGCTCGCCGGTGGTGGACAACTCGGGGAGGAGGGTCAGGTGGACATTGATAACTCGACCGTTTTCCAGCTCCATGCGGAACTGTCGGATGGCCTCCAGAAACGGGAGGCTTTCTATATCTCCGACCGTGCCGCCGATCTCGACAATGACCACATCCGGCGGACCCTCGTCGTCGGCCTCCAACCGGCGGATTCGATCCTTGATTTCATTGGTGATGTGGGGTATGACCTGTACGGTGGCTCCGAGGTAGTTGCCCTTGCGCTCTTTTTCGATAACCGCCTCATAAACCTGGCCGGTAGTGACATTGGAGCGCTCGGTAAGGCTGATGTTGGTGAAGCGCTCATAGTGGCCCAGGTCCAGATCGGTTTCGGCGCCGTCTCTGGTGACGTACACCTCACCGTGCTGGTACGGGCTCATCGTGCCGGCATCCACATTTATGTACGGGTCGATCTTGAGGATATTGACCTTGAGCCCCCGGCTCTTGAGAAGCCTGCCCATGCTCGCGGCAGCCAGT
Source organism: uncultured bacterium (assembly GCA_965371155.1). Lineage (GTDB taxonomy): Bacteria > JAJVIF01 > JAJVIF01 > JAPKYR01 > JAPKYR01 > CBDUXL01. The sequence goes on from CBDUXL010000047.1 coordinate 10,705, forward strand.
CCTTTTCCAAGGCCTGACAGGTTGCCCCCGGTCACAAAGATATATTTCGTCGGCGCCATCCGCCGCCTCCTTCAGGATGGATGCTCGATTATAGCACAACCGGGTGAATTTTAGCCTTCCGGTTGTGTTCCCCTCTTCACTTATCGGCCAGAGCAAGGTATCCTATCCGCAAGTGAGCGGGATGGCAGCGAAGACTGGGAGATATCCTCGAAGGGCATACCAAGAAAGCTGGGATATCTCGATAATATTGAGTACAGAGCCCTTAAGGGGATTTTGCCATTCGACCTGAAGGTCAAGCGCTATCAGGCGCGTGAACATAGATGATTGAACACTCCCGGCGGGCGCGGTTGCGTATCCACCGGGAAAATAAACTTCACAATGAGAGGAGAGAAAGATGAGACGGGTTACACTATTCATCGGAGTGCTGCTAACCATAGCGATTGTAGCGCTCCCGGCGATGGCCGGAAGCCGTCGCTTCGCAGAGGACGCGCTGGATTACTGGATCGAAGAAGCCGAGTATGATGGTTACGAGGTGTTCTACACCGATGTCGACACAATCGACGCGGACCATTCGATCTCGTACTACCTCGATCTCGAACCCGGCACGTACTACTTCTATGCCGAGGGAGGTGATAGTATCGAGGACCTCGACATGTACGTGTACAGCGAGAACGGGCGAGAGCTCGACTCCGACACCCTCGGCGACAGTTACCCCTATTGCACAATCGAGCTGAGCAGGGGACAGGAGATTGAAGTCGAGCTTGTTGTCTATGAGTTCTACTCTCGGGAGCGCGAGGACTACTATTGCTTCGTGGCCGCTCAGGAGCGTCTGGTCACCGATGTGGGTGACATCATCGACTACTGGGTCGACTGGGCGGACGACTCCGGGTATGACGTGATCGAAACCACCTCCGGTCGTGTGAGCGACGACGAAAGCGCCTATTTCTACTATGCCCTCGATAACGGAAAATACTACATCTATGCCGAGTCAGCCCACGATAACGATGATATCGACTTGTATGTCTACGATGAAGACGAGTACGAGATCGACAGCGATACTCTGGGCGACAACTATCCGATCTGCACATTTGAGCTTTCCCAGCCGGAGGACGTCGAGATTGAGGTCTGTCCTTACGAATTCGGGTCGGGTCAATCCACTGCATTCGGGCTGGTAATCGCCATAGAGGGCGAAGGCGGGATAATTGGTGAGGAAATCGTCGACCGTCCGGATCGTCCCATCAGCGGCGGGCGAGTAACCGATGATGAAGATTGGGAATATATCCATGAGGTGCTCGCCGACTACATGGACATGGTCATCGACGAGAATCTTGATATGATCTTCGACGAGATTGAACTGGTTGACGAGGGCTCTACGCGCACATTCCGGATCACGCTCGGACGGGGAGACTATATCGCCTATGCGGAAGGTGGCCTGCGAATTGAGGATCTTGACCTGCACATATACGATGATGACGGACGCATCGTGTCGGAAGACACCATGATAGATAATTTCCCGGTTGCGCATTTTTCGTGCAGAAGATCCACCACTTTCGAGATAGAGGTAGGCGCGTATGCGATGGAGTCCGGCGCCGGTGAGGGCTACTTCGTGCTGGTCGTTGTCAGGGAGTAGTTCAGGGGGTCTGAAAATAGAGCGCAACATCGCACCAGACCACACCACAAGTGGTGTGGTTACACCGCACAAGACCACACCACAAGTGGTGTGGTTACCGTTACGTTGCATTCAGACTCTTTCGAGTCATTTCAACATTTGAGCCGATACTAATACGGAAAGCAGGCGGTACTGTGAAACCGAAACGCATCCTGTTTTTAGGAGACATCGTGGGGCGTCCTGGACGTCGTGTGTGCACTCTGCGTGTTCCGGACCTGCGTGCGAAGCTGGAACTCGACGCAGTCATCGCCAACGGCGAGAATGCATCCGGCGGGAACGGTCTCACGGTCCAGAACGCGGGCGAGTTGCTTGGAGCGGGGATTGATTTGATCACCAGCGGCAACCATATCTGGAAACAAAGAGATTACCCGGAGCTTTTCAGTATGTATCCTTCCGTGATTCGTCCCGCCAATTACCCTGATGGGGTCCCTGGTTCGGGATGGGGTGTTATCGAGCTGATGGATGGGACAAAGATCGCAGCGATGAACCTGCAGGGACGCGTTTTCATGGAGCCGATCGATTGTCCATTCCTTGCCGCGGACCGGCTCCTGCCCGAGGTATCTGAAATCACCCCCTTCATTCTGGTGGATATCCATGCGGAGGCCACGAGCGAGAGGGTTGCGATGGGGGTATATCTGGAGGGACGAGTAAGCGCGGTGGTTGGGACCCACACGCATATCCCGTCGGCGGACGAAAGGATCCTTCCGGGAGGCACCGCATACCAGACCGATCTTGGTATGGTCGGTCCGATGGACGGAGTGCTGGGGGTCGAGTCGGAGGCGATCCTGAAGAGGTTCCTTACCGGATTGCCGTCAAGATTCAGTATTGCCGATGGTCCGGTGATTCTGAATGGAACGGTTCTCACGATAGATCCCGAGAATGGACGAGCGCTCGCCATCGAGCGCTATCAGGAAATACATGAGACTTACAGGACGGAGGAAGAAAATGACTCTGCTTGAGGACTTGGAGGATTTCGAAGGGGGAAAGCCTGAGCAACAAAAGCCCATTCCGGCATTTCCAATCATAGTGCCGGATGATTCCGATGCGGAGAAAACGAGCGACGGTATCCCGGTCACGGCGCGGATACTGCCTGCGAAGCCGCTGGCGCCGTCCAGACCTGCATCATCAGGGGATGTCTATGTCGCTTAGGTGAACGATCATGTCTCCAGTTGGATCCGAACTTGCCGTGCAACGATTGACTCAGCTCGGCTCCGAGCTTCGAGAGCAGCTTCAGTCCCTGGAGCGGAAACTTGCCGATCTCGAGGCGGAGGGGGTTGTCCGGCGCAGCCGTATCGACGAGCTCACGTCCTCGGTGCAGCAAATCACAAAAAAGGGGCTGTCCGAGGAGGTTGAGATTGACCCCGAAAAAGAGGAAGCCGAACTCAGAAGCATCCTGGACAGGGTGGTTATCGAGGGCTTGAACCTGGGGCAGCGTGAGAAGCTGGCCGAGGCGTTCTCCGGCTTCCGGAGTCAGTTGATGTCTGCTTTGAACGAGGTCGATCTGGTCAGCTCGGCCTTGCGGAAAGCCGCAAAATCAGAGGAGGAGAAGGCGGCGCAGCAACAGAAGGTGCAGATACAGAACCCGCGGAACCCACAAAGATCGGTACGCGGCTCATCTGCGATTATCCGCTCACAAGAGATAGAGCGGCATAAAATTGCTCGCGAGATCCATGATGGCCCTGCTCAGGCGATCGCAAATGTAGTTCTCAGAATGGATATCCTTTCAAAAATCTATGAGAAGGACCCGACAGAAGTGCCCAACGAGCTTGCCAGGATGAAGAAAATCGCCCAGGGGGCGCTCGACGAGATCCGCGGCTTTATTTTCGATCTGAGACCGATGACATTGCAGGACCTCGGGCTGGTCGCGACAATCAAGAGAATAGTCCAATCACTCAAGGATCTTGAGAATGTCAGCATTCGTTTTGTAGTGGAGGGCAAGGAGCGCCCGCTGGGGCAGCTTGTGACCCTAACGGTTTTCAGGATCGCGCAGGAAGCACTCACCAACATGAAAAAGCACTCCCAATGCGAGACTGCCTGGGTGCACCTCAAATATCTTCCCAACAAGCTTATTCTGATCGTTGAGGACGACGGGGTGGGGTTCGATGCCGATGAGGTGGAGCGGGATCAGAAAAAGTATATTTCCTTCGGCCTGGTCGGCATGAATGAGAGAGCGGAGGACATCGGAGCAGGCCTCGAGATTTCATCCAGGCCCGGTGATGGCACCAAAGTTGTGCTTGTTGTGCCGACTGAATTGAATCCTGCCATTGAAGCTACCCTTGCCGAAGAGAAAGGGTAGCACGGTATACCCGATTCAGAACCTACCCCATAAAATCTTCTCCTTGCATTCCCTCACTGCTACCCGTAAAATTGGTAAATCAGGTTGGCTAAAGACTTCCCAGCCTCACTATATAATCAATTGGTGATTCAAATGCGCAATCTTACACTTCCTCTGCTCACTATCTTGATTGCGGTAGTCGCGCTCGGATGCTCGCGCGGAGGCTCCAATCCCGCCGTGCCGCCGATTGGCGAGGCAAGTCCCCCTACCGCACAATCGACAGAAGGACATATTTTATGGGGCGCCTGGGATTTCGAGATCGATCCGGACACGCTCGAAATCAACGTCATGCCGCTGCGCAGTGTCCACGATCACTTCGATGTGACCAGCTTCGTGATGCCCCCAGGCTGTCCGGACTGCTTTAAAATCAGTGTTCTGGGTGTCGATCTCACCACGAATACCTACAACGTCAAGATTCTGCTTCG
>CBDUXL010000048.1:0-15091 GCA_965371155.1 uncultured bacterium
CCTCCCCACCCCAGGTTCGAGCCCATCCGTGCTTTATGCCGATGCTCTGGACCTGCCACGCGTCGATTGCTCCAAGATTCTGGTCAGTCTCCGTGTCCCTTACCCTCACTGCCAATGGGTATTCGCCGTAGGTTACGCCAAGTTCGTTCGAGACCGCACCGGTGAAGAGATAACTTCCCTGGCTAGTGACCGTGTCGAAATCTAATTGAGCTTCACCGACGAACAGATCCGGAGCTTCGATTGACACAGTTGACACTGTCTCCAATCCTTGATGATCCTGGATCTCGACACCAAACAGCGATGACGACGCAGCTTCCGGAAGCAGCTCCCTGTCTAGCTGCAGCAATTTGATTTTGTAGGCTTCAAGGCAATTCGCGTCGGGTGGGAAATCATTAACGGGATCGGTTACAGCACCATCCACCTTCTGCCAGCATCCATCTACTGCATAACCAAAGCTAAAAGGCCCATCAGGAACGCGAAGAAGAATGGCTTGCGTCCACGAGTCTCCTGCCTCGAACATCCGTCTTGGTTTGTACTTCCTGTACGCCGTGAACGGATTCAGTGTAGCAGTAAGACCGCCTCCATGAGCCAGTTCACCGGGGATATATCTTAGCGCAGGCGGTCCGGGTAAGGTTTCAGGATATTCAGTGGGATTGAAAAGAGTTGTATATCCATCCGCAGCTATCATTCGTGGCAATTCATGGCCCCAGGCAATATCCCTCCCTGAAATAGGAAAGCTGCGATCGGCTCCAGATATGAGTACACCCCGAACATCGAACGCGGTGAACTCGTCTAGCCCATCGAATGGATGTTCTACCCTCACACGGATTTTTAACACATTCGGGGAAAAGGGCGTGATCCACGTGATCTTGAAGCAGTCATCACACGGCATGACTTCCAGCATCCGGACGGCGTTGAGATGCATCTCCGCGGCTCGTAGTGGGACAATTTCTGCGGACTGATGATCCCCTCCTACATGCACCTCCCAGATACCCCACATGTAGCGATTGTTCATCGCGGGGGAAGCGCTCGAGAGGGATACATCGGATGGGGCACTGGGTTGGTTGAGAGGTTCAACAGGACTGGATGATCTTGAGCATCCGAAGGTTAGCAGAAGCAAGCCCGCCAGGATGCAAGTGAGAGCATTGGATACGCGCATCGAATCTACCTCCATCTCCTCGTGGGAGCGTGGCATTCTATGATTAGATTATACTACTACTTTTGGGCAGCAGGAAGATGCACGATTGAAAAACCGATGGGCGCGGACCGCAATGGGCGCGTGCCCCGCGCCCCTACGGAGCATGTACAGAGAGCGGTTTTTGCCCGTACGGAGAGCGGTCATTATCAGCCCGTACGGAATGCGGGTTTTTACCAGTATGGGGAATGGTCATTATCAGCCCGTACGGGGAATGGTTCTTTTCAACCCTTACGGAGAGTGGTCGTTATCAGGGAAATCCGGTCAGGCAAATCCGGGCTATAAAGCAAGACGCCCCGGGGGGTTTTCGCCGGGGCGCTGCTCGTATTGAACTCAGGATCAATCACGACTGAAGGGTCCTACGACCGTATCGTACCAGGTCCCGAAAAGCACCTGCTCCGACTGATCAGATTGTGTTTGGCCTTCTGTGACCTTACCGCCAGACCCGCCGCCATCCGGAGTTTCGTTACTCAAGGTTACCCTCCTTTCAGGGCGAGGTACATGGATAGAAACGGGAGGAAGCCGATTACCAGCATTATCAAGCCGACTTCCTGTCTGCTTATCACCCCCACTACATTGTTAGTCACAGCGCGCATACTCGCACCATCCCTGGAGAGGGCGCCGAACGGGGCATTCCACAACAAAACCCCCGGAAATCGAACCGGGGGATCGTGGAGTTATCCAAGCGAACTCGGTTCGGCAGCCCGGCCGCCTCAGAGAGGCCCTCGGCTTTGCGTCCCCGCCTCGCGACGGGTTTGCCTTTATCGCTCCAAGAGTATGGTAGAGTATATCATACTATCTCCTCTAAGTCAAGAGGCTAAAGCCGAAATAATACTTCCAGTCGGTGATTTCGATGTTGAGGTCCTGCATCGCAATTGCCCGGACCGCTCCGACTGTGCTAGCATCAATGTTACAGACGCTGGCCCGAACCCGTACCAGATTCACGGGTCATAAGGTTTGGCGTCCTATGGAGCTAATGCTGAGAGCGTTTGTTCATACAAGCATTCGGCTGATCACACTTGCTGTTTTCATGGCTCTGGCGACCCTTCCGGCGTTGGCCGAGCCAACGGGGATAGCCGAGGTCAATCCTCGGCTGGTCATGCTTGGGACGCCATTCGTCGTCTCAATCACCGTCACCGCGGATCCAAATATCCAGGTAAGCAAGCCCTCTTTTCCGACCCTCAGCGGTCTCACGCTCTCGAACCCGGACCTGGCCCAAGGGTCATCATTGCGCACAATACAAGGGATTGCACAGAGGACCAGCAGCTTCGCCGCCGAGTACATTGCGGACGAGGTGGGGACTTACAAAATAGGACCATTTTCGGTGCGATACGGTGACCGGGAAGGGATCTCAGACACTGTAAGCGTTCCCGCGGTGACGGTCGAGGTCTACGAGGACGCGCCCAGACCCTCAAGCGGTATATTCAGTGCGGGTTCGCCAGCCTGGTGGAAGTACATTATCACGTTTCTTCTGCTTGCCGTGCTGGCGGCCTTGGTCGTGTGGTGGTTGCGGCTCCGTAAGGTATTCCCTGCCTCCACTCCCGCGATGGGGCTGACAGTTGGAAAAACGCAGGAACAGGTCGCGCTGGACCAGATAAGGGCGCTTAGTATGCCGGATGCGGACGACCCTCCTGCCGTCAAGGATTACTATGATAAGATCGATGAAATACTGCGTAAGTATCTGGGGAGACGGTATAGCGTTTCCACGCGCGACCTGACGACATGGGAAATCCGGAAGGAGTTCTCACGTCGGAAGCGGATTGATTCAAGAGTGACGGGCGTTTTCGAGATGATTAATGACTGCGACTGGGTCAAGTTTGCGAAAAGCCGTCCCACTCAGAGCGAGATAAAGGCGATCCCGGATCGTGCCGCTGATACACTTGTGGGAGCAGTTCCCAGGGCTGGAACTCAGGGCGGGCAATCAGTGTAGACGTACAAGTTTGCTGTAGATTGGGCGATAAACTTATACAAAAAGTGAGGCAGTCCATGACCGAAGCACCTCAGATACCCTTGCCTACCAGCGCCATCTCAGAGGAAATAGAGGCTCTGAGTCGAGAGTGCGAAGCCTATCAGCCTACCATCCAATTGGTTTTTGACGAGGTCAAGCGAATTCTGGTTGGTCAGGACGATATGCTGTTGAAGCTCATTATCGGCCTTCTGTGCCGAGGTCATATCCTTCTGGAAGGAGTGCCGGGACTCGCCAAGACGCTTACGATCAATGCGCTTGCGAAGGCAATAGGCGCCGAATTCTCCCGCGTTCAATTCACACCCGATCTTCTTCCCGCAGATATTGTCGGAACGCGGATCTACAATCCGCGGACGGCGGAATTCACCACCAGGCTTGGACCAGTGTTCGCGAACCTGCTTCTTGCCGACGAGATCAATCGGGCGCCTGCAAAGGTGCAATCGGCGTTGCTGGAGGCCATGCAGGAGAAGCAGGTGACGATCGGCGACGAGACATTCAAGCTTCCGGACCCGTTCCTGGTGATGGCGACGCAGAATCCGATCGAGACCGAGGGAACCTATCCCTTGCCCGAGGCGCAGCTCGACAGGTTCATGCTGAAAGTGAAAGTCACATACCCCTGGCGTCAGGAGGAGAATCTGATTATCGATCGGATCACGTCGGGGAAGACAATTGAGCTGAAGGCGGCGATCACCCCCGACAAGGTCCTTGAGATGCAGAAGGTGGTCGATAGGGTTTACGTCGATGAGAACATCAAGAAGTACGTGCTGGATATCGTGTTTGCGACGAGGAAGCCGAAGGAGTTCGGTCTCGATATTGACTACCTGATCGAGTACGGTGCAAGTCCCCGGGCGAGTATTTACCTGGTAATGACGGCGAAAGCGTTTGCGTTTCTGAACGGTCGCGGATTTGTGGCCCCCGATGATGTAAAAGCAATGGCGATGGACGTACTCAGGCACCGCATCCTGTTGACTTACGAGGCTGAAGCGGAAGAAGTCGCGAGCGAGGATGTGGTGCAGAAGATTCTGGGCACTGTGTATGTGCCGTGAAGCGTTGCCGCCCGGCGTGATGCTCAGTGAACAAACTCGCTGAGATTTTGCGTGGATCGCCCTGGAGTCTCAAGGACAATCCCCTGTACGACTATCAGTGCGACCTCCAGGAGAAGAGGATATCCCTGGTGGAAGCGCTTGCACCTCGACGGCATCTGGCGATACACATTTGGAGCGGCGCGGCCTTCGTCATTCTATGGGCTTTGGACACCTACGTTCAGGAACTCAAGGGGTTTCCATCGCTGCTTCTGGCGCTTCTCGGACCGTTTGCATTGTTCGTCGGACCGTATTTGGCGGGATGGGAAGCGCAACTGACGGCCGTCAAGAATTATCCATCGCCACTGGACAGCCCACAGGCGCTTGAGATGCTTCTCTCCACACCCCTGACGGAAACAGAGATTGTCACCGCAACGGTAGGGGCTTATGCCCACTACCCGTTCATAGGATGGTCGTTCGGACGCTTCGCACTTGTCCTTGCGAACAGTGCAATTCTTGTCGTTTTGGTGGCGAGCACCGTGCAAAGCGGTTCATTGCCGATGGATGTGCTTGTGAAGATCCTGCAATACTACCTCCCCGCCGCGTTTGTGCTTGTGTACCTGCCGATTTTTGCGGGCCTGGAACTGTTGATGGTCCCGTCAGAATGGCTGACGCGGAGGGATGACCGAAGTCACCAGGGAGTCCGTTCGAGGGGAAGCGCCGGGTGGTTGCTGAGCGCCTTAATAATGGTGGGGTTGGTCTGGACGAATATTGCGTCTGGGGGGGTACAGTCTACTGACTTGTCGGCGCAGGTCTGGACGATTGTCCGAGTATGCGCGATGAACCTGCTGATCGCGGGGGTTGTTATCGTGCTGGTAATCGCCGTTCTTCCGAGTCATCTGGCCCGATTGCGGCGTGGGTGATGGCGCATGTCGACAGGGTCGCACAGCCGTGGGGCGCACAGCCGTGCGCCCGTACATGGCGCCCGTACATGATTTTTTCAGCAAACCATGGGCGTACATGATTTTTCAGCAAAACGGCTACAAATCCCAAATGCCTTTGTGTACTGCGCGAAGACGGTCGAAAGCATCCATGACACCCGGCGACGGTCTGTACGGCATGGGGAGCGTCCCGGGGTCGAATTTCTCTTCGGTGGACGCAATCAGGCACTCGACAAGCGCTTCCGCGCTGGCCTCAAGAGAGTAACCTCCCTCAAGTGTGTAAATGAGACCCACTTCAAGGTCTGTGGCGATTGCCCGAAGGAGCGTGCTTATCTTGCGATACTCGTCGCTGGAAAGCCTGAGAAAGCCCAGATGATCGGCCTCATGAGCGTCGAATCCCACCGAGGCGATGATCAGTTCAGGCTTGTATTGCACTGCAATCGGCGCCACAACTTCCCGGAAATAGAGAGCGAACTCCTGGTCACCGGAGCCTGCGAGAACCGGGAAATTCACCGTGTAGCCGCGACCCTTTCCCTCACCTATTTCATCGAGATGACCGGTGCCGGGATAGTGATAGGATTGATGAATCGATGTGTAAAGCACTTCCGGTACGTTATAGAAGATATCCTGGGTTCCGTTTCCGTGGTGGAGGTCGTAATCGACGATCATCACCCGCTCTAGCTTGTGGACCGCGCGAGCGTACGCCGCCGCACAGGCCGCGTTGTTGAAAATGCAGAATCCCATTGATCTTTCGGGTGTTGCGTGGTGGCCGGGCGGTCTCACCAGGCACCACGAGATCTGATGCCGGCCCGCGATAGTCTTGTCCACGGCATCGCAACAGGCCCCGACCGCCCTTCTTGCGGCGCGGAAAGTATCGGGGGAAACTACCGTGTCAGGATCCAGCCTGATGAGACCGTCGGGCGACTGCTCGGCCATCTCGCACGCGTGCCTGACATTTTCAAAGTGGCTGCTTGTGTGACAACGGAGGATATCAGCGTCTTCGCAGAGGCGAGGCTCAACCCAGTCCAGCGACTTATTCACTGGATGATCCTCAACCGCGTCGCGCATCACCACGAGGCGGCGAGGATGCTCGGGATGATTGCCGGTCCGATGAGCGATGAAGTCTTCGTGGTAGAAGATCGCTGTTTTAGGGTCCTTGAAAACAAGGTCCTCGAATTCAGGAGCCGTGAACATGTCGTGATCCGGGAACATGATTACCTACTGACTTTCAGAGATTTCCCTCCCCCTTGCCTGGGCGTCGAACCTGTCGTACGCATCTTTCAGCCGGGCGAAAAAAGCTCGAGTGTCCAGGTTGGCCGCAATCTCCTCACCGTTGAATACAAGCGGGACAAACCTGTCGGCGCCTTCCCCCTCAAGCGTGCGACCGATTGTTTTCTGAGACGGCGGGCCGACCGGGAAGATGCCGATTCCCCTAAGCCTTGAGTTAGCTCTGATTTGCCTGACGAGTTGCGCGAGCTCGTGAGCGCCAAGGCCGGTATCGACGATCAGGCTGTGGATGGGCCTTCGGGCGAGGAGCTCAGTAGAAGATGCAATGCTATCGAATTTCGCTACCGGTCGCCCACCCAGAGTATTGAGCTTCCAAAATATTCCCCGGAACAATGGATTAGCGCCAAGAGCAACAACAATGGCAAGCTCTTCTGCGCCTTTCTCTTTTTCGGGTTCAATCACGCCGCCGAGGGCGAGAATCGCGTCTCTCTCCAATTCGTGCCAGGGTGCAAGCCTTTTATCGGCGAACCTGCGGATATACTCGTAAACATCATCCTTCTGTCCGAAAAGCACAAACCCGCCCCCTGCTCGCTGGCAGGCGCGTCCGAGCGAATGGAAGGTACCCATCATCTCACGGTGGATTTCAACGCAATCGACAAGGTTAATGGCGATTCTTGCTGAGCCCTCTTTGAGCGCTTTTTGAACGGTGGTTCTGAGCATCGCCGCGCCGGGGGCATCAAGTCGCCCAGCCACGTCGATTATCTCAATCGCACGTTCACCGGCTCCCTGACGTCGACGCCGGACTTCCAGCGCCATTTCAGCCTTTGCCTCCTGCACCGCTGAGGGCGATAGCTTTCGCTATTTCGAGGAAACCTCCCGGATTCAAACTCGCCCCGCCTACCAGCGCACCGTCCACATCCGGGAGTTTCGCGTATTCCCCGATATTCTCCGGGGATATACTTCCGCCGTACAGGATGCGCACGGCAGCAGCAGTTTCATTTGTGAAGAAGCCGCCCATCCAGGATCGAATGAACGAGCACATCTTCTGGGCGTCGTCCGGCTCGGCGTTTTTTCCTGTACCGATAGCCCAGACAGGTTCGTAGGCTATCAACGCTCCACCAGTGACCTCGTGTCCGGCCCATGCTGTCCCGAGCTGATGAGCGACAACATCCCTGGTCTTGCCCGATTCCCGCTCATCCAATCGCTCACCGACACAAAGAACCGGGATCAACCGATCGGAAAGGGCGCGTCTGAGCTTCATCGCAATAACAGAATTATCCTCGCCTATGATGTGTCTTCGTTCCGAATGCCCGACGAGAACGTGCGTCGCACCTGCGGACCGGAGTATGTGCCCGCTGATTTCCCCCGTAAACGCGCCCTCTTTTTCAACGTAGAGGTCCTGCCCGCCGATGAAAACAGGGCTGTCGTCGCCCAGGTCTTTCCGGATGGGCCAGATATAGGGTGCGGGAGGAAATACCGTCACACCGATGGAGCCTTCCTTCACCTCCCGGAAGAGAGCAGGCACGAACTCGTAGATGAATTCGAGGGCCTCCTTCAGGGTCTTGTGCATTTTCCAGTTCGCATAGGCGCAGGGAATACGCATACGTCACCTCAAACCGATACGCCGGCGGGAACAACCCTCCGTTGAGCGTTTCAGACTATACTCATCCACGAGACGTGTCGGTGTCAATCACGCGGGAACAGGCTGTGCCAGATGCAGCGCGGCTACTCCCGGCAGGGGGCGGCCACTAAGGTACTCAAGGCTGGCGCCGCCGCCGGTCGAGATGTGGCTAAACCCCCAGGCAAGCCCGAAGTGGTTGATGGCGCTCATGGTCTCGCCACCGCCGGCGACGGAGTAAGCTTTTCCAAGCGCGATGGCCTTGGCGATGGCCCGCGTGCCGCCATTGTACCGCCAATCCTCGAATAATCCCATCGGACCGTTCCAAAGGACGGTGCCGGCGCGCCGCAGCAGCGGATCCCAGGCCTTTCGCGTCTTTGTGCCGATGTCGTATCCGGCGCAGTCGTGGGGAAAGTCATCGATCTCCACTTCCCTCGGCTGGGTATCCTGATCGGCGTCAGGAGCGACGAGCATATCGCGGGGAAGCTCAACGCGGTAACCCATGGTGGCCTGGTTGTCCAGAATGGTCCGGACACCGTCGATCCTGTCTTCTTCGACCCTGCTGGTTCCGACCTCTCTCCACTGCGCCTTCAGGAAAGTAAACGCGCAGGCGCCCCCGATCAGGATAATATCCACTCGCGGGGTGAGGAACTCGAGAATGGGCAGCTTGTTACTGGTTTTTGCCCCACCCAGGACAACGACATAAGGACGATCCAGATCCTCTGAGAGAAGCAGATCGAGGTGGTCGAGCTCGTCGTGCAAGAGGAAACCGGCGTAATGCGGAAGATGCTCAGCTATCCCCACGACGCTGGCGTGCGCGCGATGGCTGGTCCCGAATGCGTCGTTTACGAACACATCCGCCAGCCTCGCGAAGGCTTTACTGATTTCGGGATCGTTCTTGGTCTCTCCCGGCAGGAATCGGACATTCTCCAGTACCGCGATCTCGCCCGGTTGGATGCTGTCCAGAATCTCCGGCGGTTCCCCGTCGACATAATCAGTCACCAGAGGGACCTCGCCCCCGACAAGGTCGGCAAGCCGGACCGCGACCGGCTTCAGGCTCAATTCCGGCTTCACCTCCCCTTTGGGGCGGCCAAGGTGGCTTGTGACGAAAACCCGCGCACCGCGGTCAAGCAAATGATGGACCGTGCGCAGGCTGGCCAGAATACGACTCTCGTCCAGTATATTCCCGTTATCGTCCAGGGGAACATTGTAATCGCAACGCAGGAATACGCGCTTCCCCCGGACGTCGGCGTCCTTCACATGAGGTAGTTGGTTCATATCAACGCTCTCCAAAGACCTCCGCCCGATGTTTCCTTCCCCCCAACCACTAACCGAAACCCATCAGATGCCTTTGTTTACCATATACGTGAGCATGTCGTCCATTGCCTCGGTGTAGCCCCATTCGTTGTCATACCATCCGATAACTTTCACAAGGCGTCCACCGATAACGCGAGCATATTCCGAGTCAAAAATGCATGAATACCTGGTGCCCTCATAGTCGCTCGATACGCAGGGCTCCGTTTCGTAGTAGATAATGTCTTTCATCGACCCTTCGCTGGCGGATTTGTAGATTTCCCTCACGCCTTCCTCACTCGTATCCTTGCCGACCCAGCAGGTGAGATCCACAAAGCTGACGGTCGGGGTCGGAACGCGAACCGCAAAACCGGTCAGTTTGCCTTTCAGTGCCGGGATAACCTGCGCGACGGCCTTAGCCGCGCCGGTGGTGGTTGGAATGAGGTTGCATGCCGCCGCCCGCGCGCGCCTGAGATCTTTGTGGGAGTTGTCAAGCAGGTTCTGAGTCGGCGTGTATGCGTGAATGGTCGTCATCAGACCCGCCTCGACTCCCAAACTGTCATTCAAGACCAGCGCCAGCGGCGCAAGGCAGTTTGTGGTGCAGCTTGCGTTCGAGACGATTATGTGCTCGGACGGATTGTAAAGCTCATGGTTGATGCCCCAGACCACGGTCAGGTCGGGGCCGTCCCCTTTGCCCGGAGCGGAAATGAACACCCGTTTGGCCCCGGCATCGAGGTGCATCATGCAGCCCTTGCGGTCGGTGAATTTCCCGGTGGCTTCTATAGAGATATCCACCCCCATCTCTTTCCACGGAAGCTCGCTGGGATCTTTACAGATAAGGCACTTGATAGTTTTACCTATGTCCGGCAGATGGATCTCGTCGGTGTCCTCGTCGTACTCGCAGTTGAATCGGCCGTAGACCGTGTCGAACTTGAGCGTGTGACCCTTGACCTTGGTTTTCGAGCGCGAGTTGACGGCCACAATGTCCCAGGGCATCTCCTCTCCCTTTCGAATGCGCTCAGCCCAGATGCGGACGATGAGGCGTCCAATGCGGCCAAATCCGTTTATCCCCACCTTTACAGTCATTTAGCATGACCTCCTCGTTTTATATTTTGGTTTTGTGTCATTAGTATCGAAAGAACGGGGAATCGCAGGCATAACCAGGCTATTTTCCGATGTCACGATGCACGACATTCACCTCGTAGCCATGCTCCCTCAGGCGTTCTCCGATTTTCTCAGCGATATACACGCTTCTATGATGTCCACCCGTGCATCCGATCGCTACGTTAATCCTGAGCCTGCCCTCCTCGCTGAATTGCGGGACAAGCCAGGCAAGTAAATCCTCGACTTTCTCAAGGAACTCGCCGCATTCCGGGGCACGCGCGATGTAATCCCCGACGTCCTTCTCCATTCCGGTCATTTGCCTGAGCTCAGGCTCGTAGAAAGGATTAGGAAGGAACCGCACATCGAACACCAGGTCTGGATCGAGTGGAATCCCGTACTTGTAGCCGAAGGACAGCATGCGAATTCCCGTGTACGGTTTCTGTTGCTCGGCGGAGAGGTAAGACTCGACGAGCCGTCTGAGATCTGCAGATTTGAGGTTGGACGTGTCGAGCTTGAAATCCGCCTCGTGCTCGACCCTCGCCAGAAGCGCCCGCTCGCGAGTGATTGCCTTGTCCAGTTGCTCGCCGGGCTGCGCGAGAGGATGCTCGCGCCTCGTTTCCTTGTAGCGACGGACCAGGATGTGGTCTTTGGCGTCCAGGAAGATGATTTTGATGTCGTGTCCGGTAGATTTGAGCGCGGAGACGCTTTCCAGGAGGCCCTCAAAGAACTCCCTGGCCCGGATATCGATCACGACCGCCATTCCTGAGAAGCTACTGCCGGATTCGCTGCTGGCAAGGGTGAGAGCGATGAACTTGTCAAGTAGTTGAGGTGGTAGATTGTCTATGGTGAAGTAATTCGCGTCTTCAAATACGCGCAGAGCACTTGTCTTACCCGCGCCCGACATACCGGTGATCACCGCGATTGCAGGTGAACGAGCGGCATCCGGACGGGGCGCTTTTGTTCCGGGTTGCATTTCCGGTAATGGACTCATGCGCCCACTAAGGCTATGTCTTAATCAAATGAAAAATAAATTATAACACAACGTCAGTGGCATGCCCACGCTCGCGGCAACGAAAAGCGTGGTATATAGGCATTTAGGGTGGAAAATCCACCGTTCAGAATCTCACTCGTTCCAGTCGATACGCTCATGCCTGAGGAGCCGCCGTTTCTCGTTCAGATCACCTGAGAATCCCCCGAGATTGTTCCCGGAGGCAAGTATCCGGTGGCAGGGAACAACTATGGCAACCTGGTTGCTGCCGAGCGCTTGCCCAACGGCACGAGTGCCCTTTGGATTGCCGACTGTGCGGGCAATGTCACCGTACGTTGCGCTTTTGCCGAATGGGACTTCGCCAACCGCTTTCCAAACACGCTGCTGGAACTCCGTTCCCCGGGGAGCGATAGGCACCGTGAATTTCTTCCTCGTCCCCTTGTCGTACTCGCCAAGCTCCTTGCGCAAGCGGTCGAGATGCTTCCTTGCCCGCTTACTGCCTACTTCCACCCGGTACTCCGACAACATCCAGAGCGTAAGACCATGGTTGTAGTCCCAGACAAGCCGGATGATTCCGTAATCATTCGCGACGGCTCCATACCAGATAGAGCCCTCAAGCCAGATCATTTTCTCTAGGTTCATGCGGTCACCTCCGCGCGCTTTTTCCTTTTACGTTTCTTGTCTGGGCTGGGAAGCCCAAACATTTTGGCAAGAAATTGTCCTGTGTGGCTCTGCCGGTTGGCTGCGATTTCAGCAGGAGACCCGGAGGCTATCAGGTAGCCTCCATCGTCGCCGCCCTCCGGGCCGAGATCGATCACGTAATCGGCAGCAACGACAACATCCAGATTATGCTCGATGACAACGACGGTGTTACCCACATCTACGAGTCGCTGAAGGACCATCAGGAGTTTCTGAACATCGAAATAGTGAAGGCCCGTCGTCGGTTCATCCAGAATGTAAAGCACCCTGCCCTGCTTCTTCTTGGCAAGCTCGGCGGAAAGCTTCACCCTCTGAGCCTCACCGCCCGACAACGTCGTTGCCGGCTGTCCGAGTTGGATGTACCCAAGCCCAACATCCTGGATGAGCTTCAGACGATCGGAAATCGTCCTGTGCGCGGAGAAGAAGTCCACCGCGGTGTTGACGGTCATGCTGAGAACATCGTGAATATTCTTCCCACGGTAACGGATTTCAAGAGTCTCGCGATTGTAACGCTTTCCGCCGCAGGTCTCGCAGGTCACGTAGACATCCGGCAGGAAATGCATCTCGATCTTCAGCATTCCGTCGCCTTCGCAACGCGCGCACCGTCCGCCGCGAACGTTGAAGCTGAACCGTCCGGGCATGTAGCCGCGTGTCTTGGCTTCGGGAGTGTTGGCGAAAAGGGTCCTGATTTTATCGAATATTTTCGTGTATGTAACCGGGTTGGATCGAGGGGTTCGACCGATGGGAGATTGATCGACCACGATGGCGGCATCGATATGCTCAAGCCCGTCAATCCGATCGCACGCTCCTGGCTTGTCGGTCCTGAGCCCGAACTCATGGGCGGTTTGCCGCCACAGTGTCTCGCTGACCAGGCTTGACTTACCGCTTCCGGAGACGCCGGTAACAGCGACAAACATACCGAGCGGGATGGGAACGTCCATCCCTTTCAGGTTGTTGTGCCGGGGATTTCGGATTGTAAGGGTCGCGCCGTTACCGTTGCGCACGTCGCGCAGTGAGATATTTGGTGCATTGCTCTTAAGAGCCAGGAATCGTCCGGTCGGGCTGTTCTCATCAGATTCAACTTCCTGAGGTGTGCCCTGCGCAACAACCTCTCCGCCGTGGACACCGGCGCCCGGCCCGAGATCGATGACGTGATCGGCTGAACGGATCGTGCCCTCGTCATGCTCCACTACGATGACTGTATTCCCAAGGTCCCTCAGGCCCTTCAGGGTTCTGATAAGCCTTGCGTTGTCGCGCTGATGGAGACCGATTGAGGGTTCATCGAGTATGTACAAAACGCCGGTGAGATTGCTTCCTATTTGGGTTGCCAGACGAATCCTCTGACTCTCGCCGCCCGAAAGGGTCCCGGCGCTCCTGGTGAGGGTGATATACGATAGGCCGACATCATTCAGGAAAGTCAGCCTCGCGACTATCTCCCTCAGCACCCTCTCCCCGACTTTCAACTGGAATGGAGTCAGCTTGACGTTCACAAAATATTCCAGGACTTCCTGGATGCTTACAACAGTTACCTCGTGGATATTCCTGCTCCCGATCGTAACCGCGAGGGCGACTTCGTTCAGGCGCCGTCCCTTGCAGCTTGGGCAGGGCCGGTCGCTCATATACATCTCGAGCACGTTTCGAATGTAGTCGGATGTCGTCTCACGGTATCGGGTCTGGAGATAGTTAAGTATGCCTTTGAAGGTGAATCGACCTTTTCGCTTCCGACCCTGTGAATCGAAGAAGGTAAACCGGATCCTGACCGATTTCCCGCCATGAATCAGAGCGCCCACCGCCTCAGGATCCTGCTCGCAAAGAGGGATGTACGGGTCGATACCCAACTCGTGCGCCGCAGCGTGGATCATGCTGGTCAGGTAGCCCGAGCTGGTTCCTCGCCAGGGAAGAATCGCTTCCTCGACAAGCGATTTGCTCTGATCGACCACCATGTCGGGATCGATTTCCTTCAGGGTTCCCAGTCCGTCACAAGTCTCGCACGCGCCGTACGGACTGTTGAAGCTGAACAGCTTGGGGGTGATGTCCGGGAGTGAGATTCCGCACAGATCGCAGGCGAAATTGATGCTGAAAAGCTCTTCCTTCTCACTGTCCGGCTCGTAGACAATGACCATCCCGTCAGCGCGAGCCAGACTGAGCTCGACCGACTCAGTCAGACGCTGCTTCATCGACTCCTTGGCCTGGAGTCGATCAACCACGATATCGATATTGTGAATCCCATATCTCTTGAGATCGATATCATCCGTGAGGAGGTAGATTTCGCCATCGGCTCTGATCCTGCTGAAACCTTCCTGGGCGAGCGATTCGAAAAGCTTTGTGTAAGTTCCCTTCTTCCGCCTGACAATCGGGGCGAGAACATATAACTTGGTCCCTTCAGGTTTCTGAAAGATACGGTCGACAATCTCCTGAGGGGACTGGCTCCTTACGCTTGCGCCGCATTTCGGGCAATGCGGCTCCCCGACTCGGGCATACAGAAGTCGCAGGTAGTCGTAGATTTCCGTCACAGTGCCGACGGTGGATCGGGGGTTCCTGCTGGTGGCTCTCTGGTCGATTGAAATGGCCGGAGACAGCCCTTCGATATAGTCCACATCGGGCTTGTCCATCTGCCCGAGGAATTGGCGGGCATACGATGAGAGGCTTTCGACATAGCGGCGCTGTCCTTCGGCATAGATTGTGTCGAAAGCCAGGGATGATTTTCCGGAGCCTGACAGCCCCGTGACAACGACCAGATTGCTGCGGGGAATTTCGAGGTCGATATTCTTGAGATTATGCTGCCTGGCGCCGCGAATGATTATTTTCTCGCTACCGGCGCGCTCACCGGACCCGTTGCCCCCGGGTTTCCGATCGTCTGCCTTGTTGGGTTTAGCCCTCTTCCGTGCCATGCTTTCTGTTTATTCGTATCTGTCCGAGCTGTTCTAGAAGAACCAGTCGCGCTCCTCAGGTTCCTCTTCTTCTTCGGGTTCTTCTTCTTCAGGTTCCTCTGCTTCCTCCTCAACAGTCTCCTCTTCGCTCGGTTGCTCCTCCTCGCT
>CBDUXL010000049.1:0-15056 GCA_965371155.1 uncultured bacterium
GAGACCCCGGATGGCCTTTTGCAGAGCCTCGGTGAAGCTCCGTCCGATCGCCATCGTCTCCCCGACCGACTTCATCTGCGACCCGAGCTTCCTGTCCGCAATCGGGAACTTCTCGAACGCCCATCTGGGTATTTTGACAACCACGTAGTCCAGGGTGGGCTCGAAGGCGGACATGGTTCGTCCGGTGATGTCGTTGGGAATCTCGCCGAGGGTCAATCCCACCGCAAGCTGGGCCGCGATCTTGGCGATGGGGAAACCGGTCGCCTTGGATGCCAGGGCTGAGGAGCGCGACACCCGGGGATTCATCTCGATGACAACCATCCGGCCTGTTTCAGGATGTATGCCGAATTGGATGTTGGAGCCGCCGGTGTCCACTCCGACCACCCTGATGATCTCGATCGCCGCGTCCCTCATTCGCTGGAATTCCTTGTCGGTCAGGGTCTGGGCAGGCGCGACGGTAATAGAATCGCCGGTATGAAGTCCGAGGGGGTCGAAGTTCTCGATCGAGCAGACCACGACTACGTTGTCGACCCTATCCCGCATTACCTCAAGCTCGAACTCCTTCCATCCCACGAGAGACTCCTCCACCAGCACCATCCCCACCGGCGAGGCGGTCAGTCCCAGCTGAACGAGCGAGCGGAACTCCTCTTTGTTGTAAGCCACGGACGCCCCGATCCCGCCCAGGGTATACGCGGGCCGGATAATAACCGGAAAGCCGGTCTTGGATGTCACCTGCTCGGCTTCTCCAAGATTCGATGCGGTATCGCCTACCGGGATATCGAGTCCGATGCTTTTCATCGCTTCCTGAAACCGTCCGCGATCCTCCGCCATGTCGATTGCATCGAAACCGGCGCCTATCAGCTCCGCTCCGAACTCTTCAAGAATGCCCATCCGGTGAAGCTCACGGGCGAGATTGAGCGCCGTCTGACCTCCCATCGTCGGCAGCAGGGCGTCGGGGCGTTCGCGTTCGATAACCTGTTTGAGGAACTCAGCGTTCAGAGGTTCGATATATGTGGCATCGGCGAGCTCGGGATCGGTCATTATCGTCGCCGGATTGCTGTTGACGAGAATCACCCGGTAGCCGAGGTTTTTCAGAGCGCGGACCGCCTGAGTTCCGGAGTAATCGAACTCGCACGCCTGACCGATAACGATCGGCCCGGAACCAATAATGAGGATCGAGCTAATGTCAGTTCGTGCAGGCATTGCGTTCCATTCGTCTGCAAAATTCAAGGAATATGTCCGACGCGTCGTGCGGACCCGGCGACGCCTCGGGATGGAACTGAACAGAGAAGGCGTTGAGCTCCGGGTAGTCGAGCCCTTCGACAGTGCCGTCGTTCAGGCTCCTGAGTGTTAGCTTCGCCCCATCAGGAAGGGGATCATCCGACACCGCGAAGCCATGATTATGCACGCTGACCAGCACGCGGCCATCGGGACGATCGCCGACCGGATGATTGATTCCCCGGTGACCGAATTTCATCTTGAAGGTTGCCCCACCGACTGCCAGGGCCAATAGCTGGTGACCGAGGCAGATACCGAAAATCGGGAGCTTCCCCAGAAAATGGCGAATCGTCTCAGCAGCGCCCCGGACCGCTGCCGGATCGCCGGGACCGTTTGATAACAAGAGACCGTCCGGCTCGAATACCTCAATCTCGCTCACTTCCGCTGAGGACGGAAAGACCCTGACCGTGCAGCCGACATCCACCAGTCGGCGCAGGATGTTGCGCTTGACACCGTAGTCAATGACCGCGACTCGAAAATGTCCATTGGATGAGATGGGAGCGCTGCCGAGCCACTGCGACTCCGTGCCGTCGGACCAGTCGTAGGCTTTCGAGCAGGTCACTTGCGACGCACCGTCGAGCCCGGTCATCGGAGGGTGGGCAAGCACCTGATTGAGAGCCTCATTCTGGGCGATCGATGCAGGGAATATTCCGCCCCTTAAACTACCGAAATGGCGAAGGTGTCGTGTGAGAGCGCGGGTGTCGAGGTCCTCAATCGCGGGCACCAGGCTCCGTTCAAGAAGCTCCCCCAGGGAATGCTCGGCGCGCCAGCTCGATGGTTCCTCGAAGGAGCGCGCGGCAAAACCGGACGGGTACGGGTGCTCCGATTCTTCATCGGCTCGATTCACACCTGTGTTGCCGATGTGGGCCGCTGTCATAACAACGATCTGGCCCCAGTACGATGGGTCGTAAAGAACCTCCTGGTATCCGCTAAGAGCGGTGTTGAACACTACCTCGCCCACTGCGGGATGCTGAAAGCGATAGAGTCCGCCCTCAAAGCAGCGACCGTCTTCGAGAAGGAGATAACCGGCCTCGCAGGCTCTTGTCATTTGGTTTCTGTTACTCTTACCGGCTGTTACTCAAGCCAGAAAACCAAGGCAATTGTACGGATGCGGGTCCCACTGTCAAGCGAAGTTGTGCAATATCGGAAAACCATCTGCGAAAAAAAAAGGACAACACAGTCGTTGCCCATGGTCGCAGTGAAGATTATCGTTGCCCTCTCGTCCGGCGGCCCGCCCCTCTATCGCCGAGCCGACATCAATACCAATCGGTGTACGGCTCACCCAGCGAGTTGAATTTGATGCCTCTCAACTCGCCCGCATTTGAAACGCGGGTCACATCCAATTCGTCCAGCTTGAAATAAACAATATCACCTGTGAAAACGTTCCGGCGCGCCGAGTACACGCAACCCTTATCACATCTAAATCCTGTTATCAACCCGTCATCGAGGAAAGGATGAAGCTGCCCGCACTCGCATCCCGGAGTGGGGCATTTCTCAATTGTCAGCGACTCAGCAGAGCCATCGGAGGCTTCTGCTGTCTCGCGCTGCCTGCGTAAGAACTCGTCAAAACTTGGAGGCTGCATTCGATCTCCGTCCCCATATCAATCCGGCCTCAATCATGAGCCGAACCTGGTTTCTCCTCAACCAATCCCTTGTGTGTACTTGCGGCTTCCTTGCCTAATATTAATTTATCGACTTTTTCCGATTTGTCAAGAGCTAGCGGCGAAAAAAGTGAATTCCCATTCAGGCATCAATGAGCAGGTTATTTAGATGCCACAATTGCGCCGTCTGTTTACCAGCCCCAGCACCACGATGCGGACCCGTCGGAAGTGTCATCGTTAGTGATCTGCACAAACTCATCAAGCACGTAATGGTAGACGTAGAGTTCGGTGTCATTGCCGTCGTCGGAGTGGAACATGAATGACATCCCGTCCGGGGAGAATGTGGGATGGTTGACGTAGACCCCATCCAGGTCGAGCACAGCCACCTCTGCATCGGTATCGGCGTCAACTACCCAGATGTCCCTTTCCCAGCCGTTTGGGTTTTGACGAGTGGTCTCATAAGCGATGAGATAATGACCATCGATCGGTACTGGGCTCCAGCTCGGATTATTGTCCTGACCCGGGCACGCCTGAAGCTCCGTCCACGTGTCCTCGGACACGTTATACACCCAAAGAGCTGATTCAAATCCGTTGGTCGGATCGATGACCGTCATTGCTATGCGGTTCCCATCCGGGCACCATTTTGGACCTAGGGCAGGATCTGGCGCGGTGACAAGCAACGTTCGCTCGCTGCCATCGTACTTCATGGTATAGAGGTCCTGTGTTTCGGCGAATCCTGCACCGGACGCAACCACTATGTGCTCGCCGTCCGGATGGAAATCCCCGTCCGCGTCGTAGACATCGCTGGGGGATACTCCCCAGGAGCCCCCACCGAGTTCGTACACGGTAACCCATGAATGCCACGGAGTTGTGGCTGTGTCCAGCAGGACATGGGTTCCGGTGGGATTGATTCGCGGCTCCCCGACAAAAATGCCGAGCCCGACAAAGGGAGTTATCTGTGTTTCCTCCATGGTCCCGAGGTCTTTGACAAACATATTGATCGCGCCGGGGCTGCCACCTGGACCGGGAGGTCCGGGCGCGAGGAATGCGATAGTGCCCTCGATTACGAATCCGGGAGGTTCTTCCACAGTTATCGTGAGAAGCTCGTATGCGTGGTTGATGTCGCCAAGCCAGAAATCCTGCTCGAAATCCTGGGCTTTCAACAGGGCGAAGTACTCACCCGACTCGGCGCCCTTTTCGTTCGTCATGGCAAAGCTGATGCTGAACGTGTTCCAGAGGTACTCTTCCTGGATGTCGGACAGTCCCTTGGCGAGGATTGCTCCATCCCAGAGATCGGGGGCCTCGAGTTCTTTGGGAGCGATCGCATGACCGAATATGCCTTGCCGATCAACCAATTGCACATTCAAATGACCGGTATCTCCAACCTGCGATGTCAACTTGTCAGTCTGAATATAGCTGAGAACACCGGGCTCCAATGCGTTGGCGCTTGGCGGGAAATCGGTCCAGATATTAGTCACCGGATCCGCCAGAGGAGAAGCCCAGCTAGCGTCGATCGCATAGCCGAACTTAATCGAACCGGGCACCAGGTTGAACTCCATTGTCTTAATGATTGAGCCACCCGCTGGAAAGTGATCGCGGGGATCCATTGAGTACTTGATATACGGATTCACCGTTCCGGTGAAATCCCCCGGAGTCGCGAATTTTCCTTCAGAGTATTCCAGGATGGGAAGCGGTCCCGATCCCGGCGGAAACTCGATAGTGTTCCACAACCTGGTGTAGCCGTCAGGATTGATCAGCGTGAAATCACCCGTCGAAACGTGAGGAACCATCGCGTCCAGCCCGGGGAAATACATGCTGCCATCGGAGATGACCACCGCCCTTACATCGAATCCTGTGAACTTGTCCACTCCGGGATATGGATGCGTGAGCTGGATATCAGCCCGAAGTATTTGCCCGGAGGGATCCACCTCGACATTTGTAACCGCTATGCAATCGGTGCAGACCGTATCCTCCATCATCCTGCGAGTGTTAAGGTGAATGCCGGCTCCACGGACGGGGACTAGCTCGATTGAATCGTGGGTTTCGGGAATGTACCCCTCCCAGTAGCCCCAAAATTGGTGGTTGGTGATGGGTTCTGAATAAAGGCTCGTTTGGACAGCGGCGGTTTGAGGACTCACCGGTTGGTCAGATCCGGCACAGCCCGTGCAGGCTGCGATTACCAGAAATACAAGCATCATTCCACTCAAGTGGACTGGGAACCTCGATACATTTTGTACGAAGAACATTGGTCACCTCAAAGCCCTAAACATCAATCCATTACTAAGTATAGGTGATATGCGTGATATCTCAAAGCCCGAGGAAGGGTCGGAGTGCATCCACGGTTTGATTTTTCGCACACGGGAGGACCTACTGGGAGCGCTCGGAGTAATGTCGGCGGGACGGGGCTGTTGAAAAAACTGCTATCCGTGAAAAAACTGAAGAGGGCAACCACGAGGATTGCCCCTACACCCGATGAATAGCGGAACCCGTAGGGGCAACCCTCGTGGTTGCCCTGGATCCAGGGGTTTTCAACAGCCCCGGGACGCCAGCGCTCCCAGACGAATGCCTCGATCCCGGACGTTCTACAATGTCGGCAGGGACTTGCCTCTTTTGCGCTGGTGGGCTAGCATTCTCATTAGGGCAGATGAACCGGTACGAATTTATCAACTGGTATGAGGATGTCCGGGTCGGCACCAGGCGACTTATCGCGATGGTGCCCGAGGAGGCGTTCGACTATCGGCCGCACGAGGGTGGACCCACGCTCGAGATGATCATGCGGGCGTTCGCCAGCCTGGAGGAGCAGTTCATCAAGGGTGTTTGCATGGGTGACTGGTCCGACCCAAAGAGTGCGACCGATGTGCGCAGGCAGATGCGCGACGCGTTCGCCGAGGAGGCGAACGATCTCGATGCGCTCGCCGAGGACGTGCCACAACTGGAATCACCCGAGGAGATCCTCGACCAGCTGGACCGCGTTCATCAGGATGCGTTGGATGTTATCGCGGAGTTGTCGGATGAGGAATTCCAGAGAACTCGTGTTGTACTGCCCTGGGGCGAGGAAGGAACGATATTGCGCTTGTTGCTGGGGCTGGTTGAAAGGGAAATCCATCACCGGACCCAGCTGTTTACGGCATTGCAGACCTACGGGCTCAAGATGTCCGAGATGGTAATCTGGGGGCCATAGCTTGCCCCGGCGGCGGTTTTCGGGTAGATTTGGATCCTACCTTGGCTCGATCGGCCAGAGAGATCAACATGGGTACCGATAATTCGAATAGGTTCTTGTTTCCTCTAGCGCTTCTTCTGATGCTGACTGTTGCCTTTATTTCCGGAACACAGGCCTCGGCGCAAACAGACGCGAGTGATTTCACGCTGACATTCCAGGTCTTCCAGGAGTCACGGGATGCGTCGCGCACCTTCGACGTCAGCGTGGAGGGCACGGTTCTCTCGCTTCCCGCCGGCTACAGGCTCGGGCCGGGCGATGTTCTGACAGTCATACTGACCGGCATGATCAATGAATCACTCCCGGTGCAGGTCGGACCGCAAGGCGATATCTATGTTCCCCCGGCAGGCTTGTTGAAAGTGGAGGGTCTGACTGTTTCGGAGGCTCGGCGGTACATAGACTCCGAGCTCAGCAATTATCTGATCAACTATGAGCTTGCGATTCAGCTTACACGGGCCAGGCGTATCCAGGTGTATCTCATTGGTCAGGTGAGGCAGCCGGGAACTTACATCACTGTAGCCGGAACGAGCGCCGTAACCCTGATCCAGACCGCGGGTGTGTTGATTCTTCCTCCGTCGATCGTGAATTTCGATGAGTCGGAAGTCACCCACCCGTATTTCAAGGCCCTGACATCCGGCGCCGGACGAAGAGCCGAGATATGGCGCAACGGCGAGCGGGTCGGAGTAGTGGATCTTGCATCGGTGGTAATCCGCGGCAGGGCAGAGGGAGATATCATGCTCCAGGACGGGGACGCGGTTTTTGTGCCTCAGAACATGCATCCGGTTGTGGTCAGAGGCGGGGTATCGCGACCCGGGACCTACGAAGTGCGTCCGAACGACACGGTCCTCGACCTTATCGCGCAGGCGGGTGGGTACAGAAGCATGATGATGCTCGCGTCGGTCCAGGTGGAGCGACAGAACCTGCCGGGCATCGGGCCCGAAAGCAGCGTCATCGAACTGGCTTTGGCCAGCCCTGATTTTGATCCCCGCTCGTTCGCGTTCGAGCCCGGCGACATCCTCCGAGTGCCCGAAGTGAAGGATCAGGTTTATGTTCTGGGCGCCGTATGGGGTCCGGGCGCGGTCGATTTTCATGAGGGATGGAACGTATTGGACTACATCGCGGAGACCGGCGGCCCGGTATCGCCGACCGATGTCAGCGATGTCAGAATCATTGCCGCGCCGCTCACCGATCAGCAAGGCTTCTTCCCGTTCGATATGAAAAACCTGTCGCTTGGTCAGCCGGTCGAGCATATTCCCATCGAGCCCGGTGATCTCATATGGGTGCCCTGGAAGAACCAGCCGTTCTACGGTCCCGGTTTGACCAACTCGATTGCGACCGTGCTCGGCCAGACACTGGGCCTCCTCAGAATCATAAAGGACATCGGGTAGGGGCGCAGGGCCGTGGGGCGCACAGCTGTGGGGCGCACAGCCGTGCGCCCCTACGAGAGGGTTGTCGAATCACGCTCAAGAGGGCTATACTGAGCCGCACCTGGTGGGAAGGAGACAAAGCCGTGCGTTCAGGTCAGTATAGAACCTCGCCCAACCCCCTGGGCAGGATCAACACCAGCATCGGGACAATGCTCGCGCAACGGGCCAAGCGCTGGCCCGATCATCCGGTTCTTGCCTATCGAGACGAGCTTGACAACTACACTCCGATAACTTGGAATTCTTTTTGGGACGACATGGCCTCCGTGGCGACCTTCCTCCACGAGAACGGGATCAGGAAGGGCGATAGAGTGGCGGTGTTCAGTCCCAACAGCTATTACATGCTCGTCTGGGAGATGGGGGTCATCTCAATGGGCGGGATTTCGGTTCCCATTTTTCAGGGCTACGACGCCAGGAATGTAGACTACATCCTGCAGCATGCCGAGCCGAAGGCCATCTTCATCGATGGTCAACAGAGAATCGAGAAAGTGGAGGCATCCAGCGCCGCCGAGTCCATTCCCCTAATCGTGACGCGGCGGGAGTCGTCCTATACGCTTATTGATGATTGCCTGAAAGGCGGATCGCGAGAGTTGTTCGCTGATCTGATCAAGCGCGTCAGGCCGAATGATTTGTCTTTTATCCAATATACTTCCGGCACAACCGGGAATCCGAAGGGAGTAATGCTCACGCACCGGAACATTGTGTCGCAGCGGAAGGGCATGAGCCAGGTCTGGAAGATCCCATACGAATCCCGTTTCCTGTCGTACCTTCCCTGGCATCACTCGTTCGGAGGGTTGTTTGAAAGGTTCGCGGCTCTATACCACGGGGCCACGATTCACCTGGAAGACTCATTCGGAAAGGACATCAAGCGGTTGATCGAAAACTGGAGAGCGGTCAAGCCCACGATGTTCTTCAGCGTGCCCAAGATTTATGTTGCTCTCGTCACGGAGGCCCGCGCCGACCCTGAGATTCATAAGATCATCTTTCACCCGGAGTTGAAGTTCGTATTCACGGCGGCTGCGCCTCTCCCCAGGGATTGCGCTGAGTATTTCGAGACCCAGAATGTTCCGGTCGTTGAGGGCTGGGGCCTTACCGAAACATCTCCCCTGGTGACATTTACGACGTTGGGAGAGGAACGCGTCGAGGACTGCCTTGGTGAGCCGATCGCCGGATGCGAGATTCTCATCGCCGAGGACGATGAGATTCTTGTCAAAGGTCCGAACCTCATGAAAGGCTATTTCAAGGATGAGGAGCGGACGGCGAAGGTCATTGATCACGATGGATGGTTTCATACGGGGGACCTTGGTGAGCTGATCGACGGCGGTCTCAGGATGTTCTGCCGCGTGGACGGCCTTTTCAAGCTCTCGAATGGCGAGAAGGTCTCATCGATGTTGGTGGAAAATGCCATGACCATCACGTCTCAATGGATTCAACATGATCTTGCGGTTGGTTCCAGCGAGAACTTCGTGGGTGCGCTGGTTTTTCTCAACATGCGAAGCCTTGAAGGATGGGCGAAGAAAAGAGGAAGAGAGATTCCGTCGGGTTGGGATCTCTCGAAGGACAAGGAAATCCAGGACCTGGTGGCGACGGAAATGGCGAAGAACATGGCGGATTTCCAGCCCAAGTACATGAGAGTCAAGGCATTTATGATTATCCCCAGGGAGCTTTCCCTTGAGGGAGGCGAGCTCACGCCGACCATGAAAATCAAGCGCCGGGACGTTCTGGACAAGTATGAGGAGTCGTGGGAGGCCATCTACAAACCGGACAAACATCCGGACAAGAAACCGTACATTGTTACCATTAAATGAGAGGTTCACAATCATGTCTGAAAAAGCGTCGGAGGCAAATGCAGCCGGTAAAACCAGGACCGAGGAGAAACCCCTCGTAAGGAAAATCGAATCAAGGAAAGCTATGGCGAAGCTCATGGGAGAGTACTTCAGCGAGCTTTTCGAAGCCGCAAGGACAGGCTCTCCCAAGATCGCATGGTGCACGAGTGTCGGACCGGCGGAGCTTCTGGTCGCGTGCGGATTTCGAGTCTACTTCCCCGAGAATCATGGCGCGATGCTCGGGACCACCCGTATGGCGACCGACCTGATACCACTCGCCAACGCTCTTGGCTACTCCCCGGAAATCTGCTCCTACCTGACCAGCGACATCGGCTCCTTCATCAAGAAGGAAACTCCGATGGCGAAGATGCCGGGCTATGAGTTCCCGAGGCCGGATGTGCTGGTTTTCAATACCAACCAGTGTCGCGACGTGCAGGACTGGATGTACTACTATCACGAGCATTATGGGGTCCCCCTGCTCGGCGTCAACACTCCGGTCAAGATTAGAGATGTAACCAAGGCGCATATCGATGTGGGCGCCAAACAGATTGAAGCGATGGTGGAGCCGCTGACTGAGATCACCGGGAAAAAGTTCGACTACGACAAATTCAAGGAGGTCGTCGGACTCTCCAGGGATCTGACGCTCGCCTGGAAAGCGGTACTGGAAGCAGGCACAGCGGTCCCGTCGCCGATCAACTTCTTCGATGGAACCATCCACATGGGTCCCGCCGTTGTCATGAGGGGCGAGACCCGTTCCATCGAGTACTACAAGACTCTTCTTACGGAACTCAATGATTGTATCGACAAGGGCATCGGCAGTGTCGCAGAAGAGAAATACCGCCTTTACTGGGAAGGGATGCCCATCTGGGGGAAGCTCAGGTCACACTCGGAGATGCTCGCATCCCTGAAGACCTGCGTTGTCGCTTCCACCTACTGCAATAGTTGGATTTTCGAGGACTTCGATGCTGAGGATCCTTTCCGGAGCATGGCCAAGGCTTACACCGAGTTGTTCATCGTCCGGTCGGATGAATGGAAAGAGGGCTATATCGAGCGGATGATCGAGACTTACAAAATCGATGGCATCCTTTATCACGACGCGAAAACGTGCCCGGCCAATTCCAACAACCGCTACGGTCTGCCGGATCGTCTTGCGGAAAAGACCGGCGTCCCGTATATAGTCGTCCCTGGAGATCTGAACGACCTGCGCTGCTACTCCGAGGAGCAGGCGAAGACTAACATCGAGGCGTTCATCGAGCAGTTGGCTGAGGGTTGATGATCGAACCCGTAGGGGCCACCCTCGTGGTTGCCCTGGTTCCTATTCCGGAAACCAGCGTTACAGGAATCATGACGAACGAAAAGCTATACTGCGGTGTTGATGTCGGGGCCTCCGCGACCAAGGTCGTGATAATCAGCGCTGAGGGTGAATTGCGCGGCTACCGTGTCGCTCAAACGGGAGCCGACGCGGCGGATGTGGCCCTTGAATGCCGCGATGCCATCCTCGGCGAGCTTGGACTCGACGGATCCGACATCTCCCGTACAGCATCGACCGGCTATGCACGTGATGATGTCCCGTTCGCCGATTTTACCCGAACTGAGATAACCTGTCACAGCAGAGGATGCCTTCACTATTTTTCGGGTCCGTTCACAATCGTCGATATCGGCGGGCAGGACAACAAGATCATCAGGTTGAATGAGCAGGGCAAGCGGACCGGCTTCAAGCTAAACAGAAAATGCGCAGCCGGAACAGGGGCCTTTCTTGAAGAGATTGCCGCTCTGTTGAATGTCCCGCGCGAGGAATTGAACGCGCTTGCAGAGAAAGCCGAGTCGCCTGTGAAACTCGGCAGCTTCTGCACCGTTTTCACCAAGACGGAAATCCTAACCAATTTTCGACGAGGAGATCGCGTCCCGGATATCGTGGCGGGTGCATTCGAGTCGGTGACCAGACGCATAATCGAGATGGATCCACTGGATGGTGACATCGTGCTCACCGGCGGAGTGGTGGAGCACAATCCATACATTGTCGACATCTTCGAAAGGACGCTCGGAAAACCCATGAAAGTCCCTCCGAAGCCCCAACTTACAGGGGCAATCGGCGCAGCTCTCATTGCAATTGACGAGGGAAGTTAGTCACCCCATTTTCTTCGAGACTGAAGAATAACAACGATCGTTTCGCACCAACCATTTCCGGAGGATGAACACATGCTCGACCAACTATTCAAACCCAAGGCTGTAGCTGTCATCGGTGCGTCCAATAATCCTCTCAGCATCGGACACATCGTAATGAAGAACCTCCTGGATCATGATTTCAAGGGACCCGTCTATCCCATCAATCCCAAATCGCCTGAAATCATGGACCTTAAGGCCTACAAATCCGTGCTCGAGGTTCCCGACGACATCGACCTGGTGAATATCTCCATCAGGAACACGTTTGTCCCCTTGGCGATCGAGGAGTGCGGCAAGAAGGGAGTGAAATTCGCCATTGTCCACACCGCCGGTTTCAAGGAAGTCGGCGAGGAAGGCGCGAAGCTCGAAAAGGAGATCGTGGAGATCGCCCACAAGTACGGGATGCGAATCTACGGCCCGAACTCGCAGGGCATCGAGAACTCCGACAAGGATGTAAGGGTCTATGCTAACTTCACTTTCACTCCCATGACCGACGGCAACATCTCGATCGTTGCCCAAAGCGGTGGGGTTGGGGAGGTGCTTCAGCTCGAGCTTGACAGGATCGGCGTCGGCTTTCGGATGTACTCGAGCTACGGCAATGAGTCCGACGTTTCGATGAATGAAATTCTCGAGTACTACGGTCAGGATGAAGGGACGAGGGTAATCCTGTTGCATATCGAGACCCTGAAAGATCCGATTGGTTTCCTTGAAACAGCCGGCAACATTACTAAAGCAAAGCCTGTGCTCGCTCTCAAGTCAGGCAGGACGAGGGAAGGACTCAAGGCGGTTTCGTCGCACACCGGGACATTGATGGAAAAGGATGTCACCACTGATGTCATCTTCAGGAAAGCGGGAGTTATTCGCTTCGACACGCAGGACGAAATGATCCAGACGGCGGTTGCGCATTCCAGTCAGCCTGAACCCAGGGGCAAGCGGGTTGCGATGATCACCAACACCGGCGGACCGGGCATTCTGGCGGTCGATGAGATCATCGCTGCCGGACTCGAACTGGCCAGGCTCGCGCCGGAGACGATGGATTCCCTTCGCGAAACGCTCTTTCCAGAGGCAACAGTGATCAACCCGGTGGATGTCCTGGCAACCGCATCTCCCGAACATTACGGAGCGGCAATTGAAGCCCTAATGAAGGATCCGAACGTTGACTCGATATTGATCAGCTTCATCACCGCACAGTTTGTGGACCTCGACGGCATCGCGGCAACAATTGCGGAGTGGGGCAAGCAAGCGGTCAAGCCAATCATTTGCGTGATTATGACCATCGATAGATGGGGGGGCCTGATCGAGACTATCCGCGCGGGCGGTGTTCCGGTGTATGCGTTCCCGGAGACAGGAGCGCGCGCGCTGGTCAATATGACGAAGTACGGAATTGTCAAACACGCTCCGGAACCCGAGTTCCCCAAACTCGATGTTGGAAAAGCGGAAGTTGAGAAGATATTCGACGGTTGCGACGCGGGCTACATCTCCCAGGCGGACGCGTTCAATGCCCTGGACGCCTACGGTATACCGGCAGCCTGTGTGAGAAAAGCGTCCGACGCCGCAGAATTGAAAGCCGCTGCAAAGGAGCTCAGTTTCCCGGTTGTGCTCAAGGTGGATGCCGCCACCGTTGTCCATAAGACCGAAGAGGGCGGCCTTATGATGGACATCGGGGACGAACCAACGCTCCTGAAGGCATTCGATGAGATGAGCGCCCGGTTCAGGAAGCACAAGCCGTCTTTCATTGTTCAGGAGCAACTAGGGGACGCGGTCGAGACCATCGTCGGCGTCAACAACACTGAAGGCATCGGACCGATTATCATGTTCGGCCTGGGCGGAATTTTCGTTGAGGTTATGAAGGACGTGCAATTCCGCCTGTCGCCGTTGTCGAAGCAGGACGCCGAGGAAATGATCCGCTCGATCAAGGGGTTTCCGATCCTTGAAGGGGTCCGCGGCAAGAAGGGCGCGGACATCGATAGCCTCGTGGATGTCCTACTGAGGATCTCTCAGCTCGCGACGGATTTCCCGCGTATCGAGGAGATGGACCTTAATCCCATTTTCAGTTTCAGCCTCGGCGAGGGTTCGAAAGTAGTGGACGTGCGGCTCAAGCTGGGCGCGAAGTAAGCCTGCAAACTCACATAAGACTGTTGACGCAGGGCAGAATACGATTGATAATGGAAACTGGCAAGTGAACGGACTCTGTTAGCTCGCAAACATAAGGGGAGTGGTAACAAGAAAAGGGCCATGGAAGAAATCGTCTCAACCATACTCAAACTGGATGTCATCATGCAGGAGCAGTTGGCACCGCTGGACACCTTGCGTGAAGCCGGCAGCACGGGCTTGCCACTGAGCGAATTAAGCAAGAAGCTCGATGTCACAAAAGGGAATATCACGGGATTGATAGACCGCTTGGAACGGCACGGGCTCGTGCAACTCAAATCTAATCCGGAAGACCGTCGGACTGTCCGTGCAGTCATCACATCGAAGGGTAGGAAAGTGCTTCGCGACATCCAACGGGTAAGGAACAGGTACATAAAGGAACTCCACCAGAGATTCTCAGCAGAGGAGATGAGGGAGCTCAATGCTTTACTCACCCGACTTCTTGAGTCTGCGAATGTTGAGTTCGTAACCCACGGGACACAACGTGAAACCACTCGCACGGAGGAGTTGCGTCTTGTTCCTTTGAGTGAATTGGCATATGACGAGTCGGCTCGTCCGATTGAAGAAATATTGAAAGAACTAGCTGCAGAAGTTCCGGATGAGGAGTGGGATCGGCTACCTTCTGACCTTACAGATAATCTGGACCACTACCTGTACGGGGACTCTGAGGTATGAAGGCCGTTTTCGTTGATACTCTCTACTGGCTCGCCACAGTCATCCCACGTGACCAATGGAAAGAACCTGCCGAGAAAGCGACGGCATCGCTTGGAAAAGCAAGGCTCGTGACAACCGATGAGGTGTTAGTGGAGTTCATGAACAGCATGAGGAAAGGTGGGGAAACACTCCGACTTAAGGCTGTTGAAATGGTTACAGCCATCCTCGATGACCCGAATACCACAGTCATTCCGCAGTCCAGAGCTTCATTCCTTAAGGGGATCGACTTCTACAAAGAGCGGACCGACAAGGAGTACTCACTGACCGACTGCATTTCGATGTGTGCCATGAAGAATGAAGGTCTTAAGGAAGTCTTGACCAACGATCCCCATTTCGCGCAGGAAGACTTTGCCGTTCTCATAACCAGGAAATGAAGGGCAAGAGCTGCTGGCAAATGATCTGCAGTTCGACAGGCCTTTTTTCAGCTGGATAACCTACTACATTTCGAAAGGATATGAAAAAATGCCAGGCATCACCATCCAGGGTCCACCAATTGAAGACCTCGACAAGAAGAGAGAGCTGGTTAAAGAGCTCACCGATGCGGCTGCGAAAGCCTACGGAATGTCAAAAGAGAAAATCCACGTTCTCATCAAGGAAAATCTTCCGGAGAATGTCGGTGTAGCAGGCGAACTGATTATTGACCGAAAAAAACGGAGCGAAGGGGGGTAGTGTCGGGGACGAA
>CBDUXL010000050.1:0-14966 GCA_965371155.1 uncultured bacterium
TCTCCCCACCAGCGAAAAAAGCGAAGCCCTTCTCCGGCGTCAGGACCGCGCAGAGGGCAAACGCCGGGATATCGCCCAGCGCTAGTCGCGCGCTTTCCAACATGTCTTCATGCACCGGATTTCCGTCGAGGAATCCTGAGGCGGCTTTCGGATGCCGTTCATCGCCGATGTGAGGATCCCTGTAAACCAGGGAATGGTTGGAACTGATTGTCTCAATCGATGAGATTCCGGGAGCAATCAGCTTCCGTCCGCCGGAGTACCCGGCGAAATAGTGATGCACCACCACGGATGAAAGGATGACAAGGCCCGCCTGTCGCAGCAATGGGTTCATACGAACACGGGTACCCCACGATGTAACCCCGCAGTCGATCATCGGGCGGTTTATGTCATGCACCAGCACTTCAATCCGATCCGAAACCGGGCCGACAATCCGGGGAACCTCCTCCGGCGGAGGCGCTTTGTGAGATCCAAGCGCCATCAGGATTGTTATCCGATGGTCCTGAATGCCATGCTCATTCAGCGCATCAGCAAGCCATACCAGACTTCGTTCCTTTCCGCATAGACGGGTCCCATCGGTGCAGATGATTAATATTCGGCCTGTGGTTACGGCCGTAAGTTCTTTCAAGGGGGGACCCGCGACCGGCGATTCGAGCGCATTGAGATAAGCCTTGTGTGGATCGTCGAAAGCGTCCATCAAGTGGGGCATCAAGGTGATCGGCGACGCGGAATCAGGAAGGGGAACCTTGAGGGGGGTGCGATCGTAAGGAAGTGAGACGCTTGCCATTCGGGCTATGTCACCTGACGGAGTTATGCCTAATGTCAATCCTCAGGGGGCCGTGCGATCTGCCTTGCGATTGTCAGCGCATAAGCGAGAAAAACCTTCCGGTCACCGCGACTGAATTTGCCCAGCGACACGGTGAGGGGCGCATGGAGGTTCTCGACCACCCGTCCGATTCGAGCGAGCTCCTCCCATAGAGGTCTTACCATGCCTTCGGGGACGCCCTCCTGAACTGCCGTGGCTGCATCTACCTCGATCCTCGCAGGAATGTCCTCGCAGGGCGTGTGAAGTCTGAAAAGCAGGGCCGGTCCCGAGACGATATGGACCTGGAACGTTGCACTGGCATCCGCCCATACAATCGGATGCCCGCCCAGGCGCCAAGCCAGCACGATTTCATCGAGATGGTTCAATCCCTGACCGGTGAACCGGTTTCGGAACGACTCGGGCGCGGGATCGAGTTCCGGACCGAAAGGCATGGCATCAGTGTACCGCACGAATACGACAAGAGCCACCGTGCAAAGAAGTAATCTTGCCGATGACTAGCGTTTCCTGACCCAAGTCGAGGCGCGCTTAAATTGTCGTGCCGCCGGCGGGGCAGGATAGGCTTTGACCGATCAGAATGGTCCGGCAGGAGATGGAATCATTCAGTCAATCTTGGCGATTGCGTCTGTCAGTGTAGCAATTTCATTTTCCAGCAGGGCAAGCATTTCTCTGGCCTTATCAGAGTTGTATCCGGCAGTAAGTTTCTCGATCTCCGCTGCAGCCTTTTGAACTCTGCCGGCCATGATGTTGCCTGCCGCTCCTTTCAAGGTGTGCGCCGCTCTCTCTACTTTTTCAAAATCCTTTTGCCCGAAAGCCTCGCGCAGCTCGTTCAAGTTTCGCGTGGCTTCCTTAATGAAAAGCTGAAGGACTTCCCTGAAAACCTCCCTGTCGCCGCCGACCTGCCGGAGCGATTCCTCGACATCCAGCACATCCGGGTCCACGGGACTCGATTCGTGTCCTGACGAATCCGTGGTCATATCTTTATCCCTTCGGGTCTTAACCCATCTGCTGATGGTCTGGGCTAACACCGTCGTTGTTATCGGCTTGGCGATGTAATCGTCCATCCCGGCCTCGAGGCATCGCTCTCTGTCACCCTCCATGGCGTGCGCGGTCATGGCTATCACTAGAGTCCCAGCCGTCCTGGGATTCCCACGAATGGCCTCAGTAGCCTCGAAACCGTCCATGATAGGCATCTGAACATCCATCAGGACCAGGTCGTAGTCATTCTCTACCAGAGCCTTCAGAGCTTCACGACCGTCATTAACTATATCGCACGCATGTCCCAGCTTCTTGAGAATAGCCTCTCCGACCTTCTGATTCACCGGATTGTCCTCGGCAAGTAGAATCCTGAGCGCCGGTGCGATGACAGGTTCTAAACTTGGCTCGAGTGAGTCCAGGTTGACCGCTTCCGTTTTTGCGTCGGAGGTTAGATCTAGCGTGTCAGTAATTATATCAAAAAGATTCGATTTTGTCACCGGTTTCACCAGATGTCCCGTGAAATCCGCCTGGCTCAGTTCCCGGATGTCCTCCCGTGAAACCGTGGTGCGCAGGGCAATCACAGGAACATCGGGGTGAACACCATTTTCCTTCATAGCTGACAGCAGATCGGGACCATCCATGTCCGGCAAGTGCAGGTCCAGCAGAAGCAGATTGTACGGCCTGGCGGAATCCGCAGCATTCTGCATCAGGTTGAGAGCCTCCTTTCCGCTGTCGGCTTCATCGGCAATGCAGCCCCACGATTCCAGCATCTCGCGGATCACTAACCGGCTCGATGCGTTGGCATCTACGATCAGAACCCGGATACCGATGATCCCCGGAGGCGGGGCGAGTCGCTCAATCTCAGCTTCGGATGCGAGCCCGAAACTCGCTGTGAAAGCGAATACCGAGCCGATTCGGGGAGCGCTTTCCACGCCGATCTCTCCACCCATCAGGTGCACCAACTTCTTGGCGATAGCCAGGCCCAGCCCCGTGCCGCCGTATTTGCGTGTTGTGGATCCGTCGGCTTGCGCAAAGCTCTGGAAAATGGCTTCGATCTTGTCCTGCGGGATGCCTATGCCGGTGTCCGCTATTGAGAAACGTAGCAACACTCGATCGTCCAATCTTTGTTTCACCTCGACCTCAACCATAATTTCGCCTTCGTCGGTGAACTTCACTGCATTGGTCACCAGGTTTGCCAGCACCTGTCTGAGACGGGTTGGATCGCCAATCAGACCTGCTGGAACATCCGGCATAATGCGGCTGGTGAACTCCAGGCCATGCTCATGGGCGCGATGAGCAAACACGCCGACGAGATCGTCCACAATCTCCCTGAGATTAAACAGGGTCTCCTCTAATTCGACCTTGCCGGCCTCTATCTTAGACAAATCAAGTATGCTATTGATAAGTTCGAGCAAGTCGTTGGCGGACTTCTTGACCAACGAAAGATACTCTCGCTGGGAATCATCCAGTTCGGAGTCAATAACCAGGTCGGTCATTCCTATAATGCCGTTCAGCGGCGTGCGGATTTCGTGGCTCATATTGGCGAGGAACTCGCTCTTGGCGTAGTCGGCAGCGGCAGCTTGTTCGGCGAGTTCGGATGCTTGCTCAATGGACTTCTGCAATTGCCTATTGGTTCTGGCCAACTCTATGGTCGCATTCTCCGCCAATTCCTTCTGTTGTCGAAGCTCCTCCTCAGCTTGCTTGAGATCGGAGATATCATTCGCGATCGCAGAGATATACTGAACTCTTCCTCTGTCATCTGTCACAAGCGCACAGTTCATTAGAGTAGGGAACTCCGTACCGTCTCTCCTTACGTGCGGAACTTCCTTTGCGGAAAAGCCCCCTTCCCGCATAACCTGATCGAGCAGCACCTTCACGCGCACCATCTGTTCTTCAGAATGGCCTATGGAGAGATGCTTCCCGATTACTTCATCCACCTCATACCCGTGCATCCGTGCATAGGTTTCATTAGCATAAAGAATAATGCCGTTCAGGTCGGCAATGGCGCTTCCGTAGTTCGCCACGTCGGATATTGCCTTGAATTTCCTCAGTTCCTCCGTGCGCTCCGCGACTCTCTGTTCGAGTGTCGAATAGGATTCCTGCAGCCTCTCGGCCATTGTGTTGAATGAATTTGCCAGGTCCTCCATCTCATCATTGCTATCAATGCCCAGGCGATGGCTAAGTTCACCGGAGCCGATCTCCTCAGCACCGCTGCGAAGGATTGAAAGCGGTCCAATGACCATGCTCCTGAGCAGGATTGAAGTCAGCACGAAAAGACATGCAAGAAGAATCGCCGCGAGACCCGCGAATTTAACGGACTCGATCCGGGCCGCAACGATCGGGGAGCCGATCGGTATCCCCACTGATTTAATGGCAACATCTCCCGGACTCCGACCGAATCCCTCGGTAGCTCCATAGCGTTCGACCAGGTCCGCCGGGGCGTCACCTGGAGATCCGTGGCATGTCATGCAGGATTCGTTAAACCAAATTGGGGTCGCAACTATCAGATATGATTCTCCGCCGCGCTCCAATATCCCTTGCCATTCGTCTTTTTTCGGATCGGCTATGAATTCCCGGATGATACTCTGCTCTGCGGAATCAGCCAGGTTAAGCTCGTTCCGAGGATTCTCTGTTGCGAACTTGAAATAGTAGTCGGGATAACTCTCCTGGAACCGCTCGGTAATTCTCCTGGATAAGAAAGTGGTGGACATGCCTTCCGGGACGAACCTGCCCTCGTCTACCAGGTCATACATTACCGGCCTCAAGACTTCTCTCGTATATCGCTGGGCTGCATCAATATACGTGATAATCTGCTTGCAGTCAGCTTCGGCATTCGCAATCAGCTCGGACCGCATGTGCCCAAAGATGACAAGCAACATGATCGCCCATGCACATATAAAGAAACCACCAAGCCGCAGGTTCAGCTTCGTGCTCAGTTTTCCAAAACGATTTTCGCGCAAGACCCGAGGGAGCCGTGGACCCTGCCTCCTCTTCTCGAACATCCCTACCCTCCTGAAACCGGTGCCGCATAGGCACCCGTCATCATCCTCCTAATACTCCTGAAAAACTGCCGGCATATTAGAGTCGCTTTAGGGATTCCCTCTATAGTTAACCAAGCTTATATAGACCATGGGCGAAATCCCCAACACCCCAACGGTAACCACACCACTCGTGGTGTGGTCGTCGTGGTGTGGTCCTCGTGGTGTGGTCCTCGTGGTGTGGTCCTCGTGGTGTGGTCCTTGTGGTGTGGGCCGCTGTGCGGTGCGGTCCTGATCTACTATCACGCTCCCGCCAGCGCTTGCTCCAGATCATCGATGATATCGTCCGGATGCTCCGCGCCGACGCAGAGCCTGATTAAATTGGGTGGAATCCCCGCATCCTGCCGGCTCTCCTCGCCCTGCTGTTGATGTGTCGAAATCGTGGGAATATTTGCTATTGACTTGATCCGCCCAAGATCGGTCGAGCGCCAGATCCGCTTCAGCCCGTCCAGAACCTTCCGCGCCTGCTCGTGCCCGCCCTTGAGCAGGAAGCTCAGGAGATGTCCGTAGCGATTCACTCGCATGTTGTACACATCGTCATACTCGCTGTCCACAAGGTACAGGTAGCGGCTTGCCAGCTCGTGCAGCTCATGGTTCGGCAGACCCAGGTACTCGACTTTCTCCACTTTCGGGTGAATCGTGAGAAATTCGGCGACCTTCATCGTGCTTCGGGACAGGTAGTCAACCTTGCCCCGGAGAGTCCGAATGTCATTCAGTGTGAGAATCGCATGGAACGGAGACAGGTTCGGGCCGAAATCCCGGTTAGGCAGAAGCTTGAGATATGAAGCGTAATCATCCTGACCATTCCAGGGAACTGATTTATAGGGAAGCCCTTTCTTTGCGATAATCGCGCCGGCGATCCCGAACCCCGATGAGGTCATCGTTTTGGTGACAGAGTGGACGACGATATCCGCGCCATGCTGGAAGGGCCTTAGCAGAGCCGGTGTGGCGATCGTGGAGTCGATGATCAGGGGGATATTGTGGGAGTGCGCCAGCTCGGCGACGGCGGCGATATCGAAAAACGTCTGGCCCGGGTTTGACGGCGTTTCACCGAAAAGAAAACTCGTGTTATCGTCGATTTTAGAGTTCCACTCATCGAGGTCATGAGCGTTATTGACCCATCTGACCTCGGCGCCCATCTGCGGGTGACGCACATCGAAAAGCATGTACGTGCCGCCGTAAACCTGGACCGACGAGACGAAGTTCCATGGTCCGGACTGCTGAGCCTCCATTGCAAGGAGCGGCTCGGTTGCGGAGAAAATGGCGCTCATGCCGCTCGATGTCGCGCAGCAACTGGCTTCTACGTCGGTTCCGTAGGTTTCCAGAAGCGCCAGGGTCTGCTCGAGGTACCCGGTGGATGGGTTCGCGATTCGCGAGTACGCCCATCCGGGAATCAGGTACGCCAGCGCCGCCTCCATCTCATCGGAGTCGTGCCACGCCTGGCTGGTACTCATGTAAATGGGCTCGATCACCGATCCCTGGTTCTTGTTGAGCGCTTCCTCAACGCTATAAAGACCGTGGACAGCGATAGTATCGAACTTCCATTTCTTCACCACCTCCCTGACATAGCGCTCGCGCTCGGCCTGCGCTTTCTGCGCCGCCTCTACGTACCTGGCCACACCGGGCGACATTCTGGCATCGGCTTCCATGTTTGATCCTCCGGAACTTGAGTCTATCTACACTGCCCCTCCTGATGGACAGCATCGCATATGCTTAACATACCAAAGGAGTTGCATCCGGTAAAGGGTTGAAATCATCCCATTTGGTATAATAGGTCCCGGTTTATTCTTCTGTCAGGACCGAACGATGGAACTTCGCGAACCATACGAGCAACTGGCTATCCCACCGACGCGCTGGACGGAGGGTCTGGGCTTTCCCCCTCCCGAGCATATCCGCATCTATGATACAACTCTCCGCGACGGGGAGCAGACTCCAGGTGTCGTGTTCACCCCTCCCCAGAAGTTCGAGATTGCGCGCATGCTCTCCGAGTTGGGTGTCCACATTATCGATCTCGGTTTCCCGGTCGCATCCCCGTCCGAGCTGGAAACCCTGAGACTCATGATCGAGGGCAAGCGAGCGGGCAAGCTTCGTCCGGATCTCGAGCTGCTGGTCATGTGCCGCGCGCTTCCTGAGGATATCGACACAACCCTCAAGGCGCTCGATGAAATGGGCCTTGCTCCCGATGAGGTCACGTTTTTCATTTTCACGGCCGGAAGCGACCTTCACGTCAAGTACAAGCTCGGGAAGATGCTCTTGAGGCGGCAGGGGAAGGCGGAGGATGAGTGGTTGGATACGCCTGTCCAATGGTACCGCGATGCAAACAAGAAAATGTTTTCAGACGCGATCGCCCACGCTCGCGAGATGGGAGTCAAGCTGATCGAGTCGGGTAATGCCGAGGACGGCAGCCGCGCGGACATTGATTACATAATCGAACTCGGCCGCGCTTCGCTGGACGCGGGCGCGTCGCGTCTTGCCTTTCCCGACACAGTCGGCATCTTCACGCCGGTTGCGGTTCGACACTATTTCTCGCGTCTGATCGAGGCGTTCCCGGATGTCGATCACGTAGTCCATTTCCACAACGATTTCGACCTAGCAACAATCAATACAATCACTGCCATGAGCGTCGGGGCGAATATCCCGACCGTCACGCTCGGTGGAATCGGCGAGAGGGCAGGGAACACCCCGCTTCACTCGCTTCTCGCTGCGTTAAAAATGCTGTACGGGATTACGATTCCCGGGATCAAGTATGAGTTGATCTATCAGGCCACCAGGCTTGCGAGCAGGCTTTCCGGCATTTCGCTGCAGCCGCACGAGCCGATTGTCGGCTCCAATGTCTACTCGCACGAGTCGGGCATTCATGCGGCGGGAATCGTGATCGAGCCTAGAATCTATCAGGTAATAAATCCCGCCGAGTTCGGCGCCAAGCAGAAGTTCGTGTTCGGGAAGCACTCCGGAACCGCAATTGTGGACCATGTGCTGAGGCTGCACGGCGATGAACTTAAAGCCGCGAGAGTTGAGATCACCGATGATCTGGTCAAGAGAGTTCTGAGGGAGGTAAAAAGGCTCAGGGAGCAACAGGCGGCGCTGGGGTGGACCGAAGCCCTCGTTGAGTCAATCTACGACAGAATGAGCCGACTCGGAGTCTCGGAACAGGACCTCGTGGAGCTCGCCAAGCTGATAGGCAAGGACCGGAAAGAGACCGCTTCCGGTTTCTGGTAAAATCGCGCTCAAATCAGCCATTAAATGCTCGACCAGAATCAAAGCATCGCCAAGGGGAAATCACCCATGATCAAGTTCCTGTTCCCGGGTCTTGTGGTTCTGGCTGTACTCGCTGCGATTCTGGCCTCTCAAAATCCAAAACAAAACCCGGAGAACTCATCGCCGGCAATTGAAGAAACCCAGGCTGTCAGGCTGGCTGAATGGGGATTGGATGCGTGTTCTGATTGCCATCGGACTCAATACGAGGATTGGTGCGGGAGCCCTCACGCCGCCGCGGCTTCGGATGAGGCATTCCTGGCTGCCCTGAAAAAGGTCCATGAAGAGCAGGGCATGGAACCGGTCAGGTCTTGCCTTGTGTGCCATGCTCCTCTTGACTCCGAGGGTGAGAGCCTCGATTCCGACTGTGGAATCCCGGCGGGATCGCTCGCGGCCCAGGGTATTGCGTGCGCCGCTTGTCATCTTGGCGGCGGAGATGTGCTCACGGCGCAATCGGAGTTAATCCCAACGAGTTCCCACGACCGGGAATTGTGGGTGATGCGTCCCTGCGATGCCGAAATGTGCGCCAATTGTCATAATCCATCGGAGCCGTTGCTTGGGATTCTCGACCCGGAGCCGGGTTTCAGTATCCCCGCCGGTAATCCGTACCAGGAATGGCTCGACAGCCCATACTCCGAGATGGGAAGCGACTTCAAGTCATGCCTTTCCTGTCATGGGAAGGCCGGGACAGGATCGGGCCACAACTGGAGAGGCGGTTCCGCGGAGAACCTGCAAGCGGCATACACGATTGAAGTTACTCCCTTCCAGAGGGGCGATGGGATGCTGATGGGAAGCATTCGAATCGAGAACACGGGCGCGGGTCATGCATTTCCCACGGGCGATCCCGGGCACATGATCACGCTTGAGACATGGGTGGGCACCGAGTTCGGTGAGATCCTGACCACTTCCAGCTACTGCCTAATGGGCGATATCGGCGGTGGAGCTGAGGTCGCCGCGGGCGCATCGGATAATCGCCTCAGACCGGGCGAATTCGCCGAGATTATCTTGTTCGCTCCTGATCCCGGTGAAACCGAACGCCTCATACTCGGCTATCGGGTAACTTATGGCTGGGACTTCCTGACCGCGCGGATTCTGTCCCTGCTCGGCATCGAAGAAGAACCTTTGATCGTTGAAGAAACCGAAATCCCATTACCATTATCGTAATCGGTCATTTCTCCCCTTCAACTTCGGAATCACCAACCGCCAGACCATAATCCCCGCCAAAGC
Organism: uncultured bacterium; assembly: GCA_965371155.1. Lineage (GTDB taxonomy): Bacteria > JAJVIF01 > JAJVIF01 > JAPKYR01 > JAPKYR01 > CBDUXL01. The sequence goes on from CBDUXL010000050.1 coordinate 9,319, forward strand.
AAGAGCGCTCAGCAAGCTAACCACCCATCCCAATGCCAGATACGTCGGCCTGTATCGGAACACCACCTCGTGACGTCCCCCAGGCAATTTCACCGCCTTGAACACCAAATTCGCGGTGAGCAGCTCCGCGGGCACGCCGTTCACAGTAACATCCCACCCAGGATATACCTGATCTCTGAATACGAAAATTGCCTCATCGCTTGTAGTTACATTCACCGAATACCGGGTACAGCCTGTCCAGCTCGCTCCACTTACCAGGGCTTGATTGGCTACCGATGAAACCTCCTCGTCCGTCTCCGCCGGACGACCATCAATCCCTTCGATGAAAACCTCTGATCTCACCGATGAGGATTCCAGGTAGTGAAAAAATGCTTCTCGGATTGCGGTTTCGTCTGAACCTTCCGGCGCCGCGACCCAGTCCCAGTGAACCTCGTACGGCCTTTCAAAATAGTTACTCTTGTAGAGATAGTACGGGATTTCCCTGTTTGTCCATTCGGGATCGCTCATTCGCTCGAAACCCGGCACTTTCAGAAGGGTCTCCTCCAGCGGCGCGAAGTCCAAATCGCCGTTTTCTGTGACCATCCAATTTATTCCTAACACCCAGAGCAGGTTCGAGTACCGTTCGGGAATCCGGCCCCTAGTGTTGTCGATTACCGGCCACAGGTTCCTGTGAATCAGCCACTCCCATCGCGCAAGCTCCAGCGGAAGATCGGCGTTGCAGACCGTCAGGTTCTCCATCAGGCCGACATTCGCGCTCCCGAGATGGTCGATATGCAGATGCGATCCCTGCTCGAACGCCCTCAGCCCGCTTCTCAAAACCCTTTCGTGAAGCCTGACACTTGCCTGGGTACGTATCGCGATCAGAGTGGCCTCATCCTCGGTCGGTGACTCATCCCGGATGGTGTAGATATCCGCAAGGTCGCTTTCCCATTGCGATCGGATGAGAAGCGACTCCGATGAGGTTGCATGGAACCCGATAATCTGCATGACCAAAACCAGCCCGACCGCGACAGCGACAGGCGCTCGCCTGCCAATCAGATGCGCGATCAGGCATCCTGCGAAGAAGAACATCACGAAGCAGATCAGAAGTCCCAGCGCGATGCGGGTTTCCAGGTATTCTGCGCGATAGGTGATGAACAGGATCGTTAATATCGCCATCAAAACCAATTCGACCGCAAATAGGGGAAAGACACGCCGTTTCTTCCACACTTCGGTCGGAGAGGCGCATGGGGTTTTCAGAAGAGTGTCGAGACCGATTGCCATGAGCGCCAGAATCGCGAGCGCGAAGTAGCCGGTTAATCGTCCATGTCCGCGGAAGTGTCCGAGCGGACCCCAGCCCGTGATTTCTCCTGCCAGTGGCACATTCGCGCCCATTCCGAGATACAGGAAAATCAGGCCCGCGACCAGCAGGGGCAACAACACCGGCGAGGAAATCCGCCGACGCACTCGCACCGCATATCCTGCAAGCAGAATCGCAACAGGCCCCACCCAGCAAGTTGTCGAGAGATACGGCAGGAAATGGTCAAGTGAGTAATGATACGAGGGAAAGATGAAAGTCGCGAAAAGGCGAGATGGTGTAAGCCATAGACCATGCGTCGCGAATGCTACAGCCAATGCGTCCTTTCCGCGTTCGCTTAATGGTATCAATTCAAGAGTGGGAAGGAGTTGAACCGCGGCGAGTCCGAGCGATATCACCGCCCCGCCGACAAACGGTAGGAGCATCGAGATCAGCGTGCGCAACCGGTTTTTCCCTGCGAACAAAACGCGCAGAACGATGTATGCAAGCGCGAATAGACCAGTGTAGACAACATACTGCGACTGCCCGGCGAAAAGCATAGCCGCGAAAACCGCTGAGATGGCGACTCCTCGAAGCCAAGGCTTGTCGGGATGGGTAACCTCGCCAGTCGGGTCCTTCCGCTCGGTGGACTCAAGAAGCAGCATGAGAAGCGGCGCGAGGATGTAGCACTCCATGATATTCATATTGGCCTTATTAAAATTGACCGTCGCGCCCCACTGATGCGCCACTCCTCCAAGAAAAGCCGCAAGCGGACCGCACCCGAGTCGCCGGATCCACCAGTAGAAAAGAAGTCCCCCGGCTCCGAGAAGCAGCAGAAGAACGATGTTGTAAACGGTAAGGAAATCCCCGGGAATCAGAAACAGGATATTCAGCGGATAAAAAATACCCGCTTCACCCTCGGCATAGAGCGGCAGACCCCTGTCGAGCCGCGGCTCCCAGAGCGGAAGGTCGCCCGAGCGAATCGACTCGAACGCCACTTTTTTCAGCGGTTGGTTTATGCCGGTGTGGTCGAATCCTGCAAATGTCGCAAAACCGGTGGTGACCGGCAGGTAGACGATACAGGGCAACGCCAGAAGAATCAGAATCGCCGCCCAATCGGCAATGCGAGCCTTCCTGCCGGGCCTATCGGTATGTTCCGAGCCTTCCCGGATGCTGTCTGATGCCGTTTCCACGTAAGGGAGTATAGCGCATCTATTGCCTGATGGTCTTCATAGGGTTCAGGGGTTTATTTATGTCGTTTGCTCGTGTAATCTTGCCTTCAATGTCGCTCCCCGAAGATCCTGCGGCGAGACGAGCGTACGGAGAGAAACTCAAATCTCTCCCATCGTTTGATAATGTTTTGGGCCTGATCGATGCACTGCTTGGTGAAGGCGGGTGCCCGTGGGATCGTGAACGAAAACTCGCCGATTGCTCTAAGTACCTTAAGGGCGAGCTTAAGGAGGTTATCGAGGCAATCGAGTCGGGCGACGACGAGAACCTTGAGGAGGAGCTTGGGGATCTCCTGTTCATGGTCGCTTTTGCTGCGAAAGTCGCCCAGAAAGAGGGGCGGCTCGATGTCGACGGCATTTTCAAGCGAATTCTGGATAAGATGGTCCGCAGGCACCCTCATGTTTTCGGTGGAGAAATGGGCGCAGCCACTCCCGGTGAGGTGCTGGACAACTGGCAGAAGATAAAAGAGCAGGAGAAGGCCAAACAAGATAGCTAGGACAGGATAGATAAACTATGGCCGAGACCGGCGACACGGCAGGGGCGGAAATACCCGTCAGGAAAGCTCCACCGTCCGGAGATAAATTGATCGAGCTTCTGGGAGTTATCGGAAGCTGGCTCGTGCCGCTTGTTGTCTATGTTTCATCCATTGCGCCGTGTGTGACCGCGGGCGACGCCGGCGAGTTGGTCGTCGCGGCTCAACGCTTCAGCCTTCCACATCCTCCGGGTTACCCGCTGTACATGCTGCTTCTCAAGATCTGGACCATTCTCCCCATTGGGCTTGGATATGACCCGGTGGCTGTCAAGTGCAACTTCTTCTCAGCCGTTACGGTGATTCTTGCCTGCGCGATATTCTACCGACTCGCCAGAAGCCTCACCGGATCGGTTGCCGCCGCGCTTGGCGCCACAATGATTCTGGTGTTCAGCCGGACATTTTGGAAATTCGCAGTGGTTACCGAGGTTTACGGGCTTCATGTTCTCTTGATAATGCTGGTTCTATGGGGCCTTGCGAGCGCGAGGGAGGGGAAACGCGGCGGTCTGCTTCTTACAGCTTTCGCGTTCGGACTCGGTCTTGCGCATCATCACTCAATACTCCTTCTTCTCCCGCTGATCTTCTTCCTGTGGCCGAAAGGTAAGGACGCGGTCAAGGTTTCGGCGGTCGCGATCATTGTCGGATTCCTGGCGCCGCTGCTTCTGTACCTGCTCTTGCCGGTTCTCGCCTCGAACAACCCCATGTACGGTGGAACCGGCTTCACTGGAGGGGATTTCGTCGACACAATTACCCGCGCGGAGTACCGCCAGCGCCCTATCTACCAGGACCTCCCTCCGGAGCAGTTGGTAGGTCAGGCGGATACATTTGATCGTGCGATGGACTATCTCCCGAAGCAATTCGGATGGATGCTGTTGATCGTGAGCATCGCCGGTTGGTTCTTCGCGCCCGCGGGAAAACGCATATGGGCGTTATGGAGCGCGGCTACAGTCGTGTTCTGGATACTCGCCGTGAGCTTGCTCACGCGCGGAAACCCGCTCGGGATGCCGTTCAATTACCTCCGCTCGGTCGATGAGTTCCTGATCCCGGTGAACATCTTCCTCGCCCTGGGATTTGCGTGGCTTCTCGCGCCGCTCGCCGGAAGGCTTGTGACCGGCAAGGATTTCTCGGGGACTGAAGGACTGAATATAATCTCGCCGGAGCACATCACGCTGTCGATACTCCTCCTGTTTTGCGTTCCTGCGGTGTTCCTCGGGTACTTCAACTGGAAAGCGTCCGCAATGACGCATCATACCTTCGCCCAGGACCAGGCGAGGAACGTGCTCGAGCAAATCTCCGAGGACACGGTCCTGGTTGTGAGCGGCGATGAGTCGTTCATCTTCGAGTACCTGCAGGAAGTAAGGGGTATCCGGACCGATGTCGAGCTGGTGGTTTATCCATTCGCTCAGGAGATGGCAACGGGAGGCGGCCGGAGCATCGTGCTTCCCCCCGCGAACGCGCTCGCGTATTTCGTTGACGAGGAGCTGGGCGATCGCCCATGCGTCTTCACTTTCAGCCCGCCTGATGAATTCTTTACCTTGCTTGACTCTCCCAAGGCATTGAGAATAGATGGAGTCGCGTTAACGCTGGTTGACAGGGAACCCGTCAAGGGTGACTATTTCTACGGGGACCCGAATGTCTGGACGAGTTACCAGCTTCGGAATCTCGACCCGCAAACCCTCGCATACATTGTGCCGGATGATTTTGAGTATGAAACCCTTGCTCGGTACGCGCGGACGCTTCGCCTGACAGTCATGCACCTGGACGCTACCGGTTACGGCGAAGACCCCAGTCGAGACCTGCTTTGGGACATGGCGAATTTTATCGATATGGCTCTCAGCAAGACCGATTACCCAACCCCACCGCCGACAATTGCTTCATCTGAGGAGGAAGCCAAATGACTTATTGGAAACGTCTCGACCGAAAGGTGCATTACTCGTCTGACTGGCTGAGCATGACGCTCGATAAGATAGAACTTCCGGACGGACGAACCATCGAGAATTTCGAGCTGATGCACTTCCCGCATGAGTCGGTCGGTCTTGTGGCTCTGAATGAGGTCGGGGATATTCTTCTTGTTCGGGCGTACAGGTATTTGCATGAATCTTTCCAGTGGGAGATTCCTGGAGGATTGGTTGAGAAGGAAGAACACCCGATGGATGCGTGCCGTCGCGAGTTGCAGGAGGAAACCGGCTACACGGTGGGGATCCTTACTCCGCTCCTTTCTTTCTATCCCCATAAGGCTACATGCGATCAGAAATATCATCTCTACCTCGGCGAGAACCTGGAAAAGACCGGGTCGGATGTTCAGAAAGTGGAGATCACCGAAGTTGCATTCCATTCACCCGGAGCGGTGAGGCAAATGATCGATAGTGGGGAGATAGACGACGGGCTGAGCCTGGTTGCCCTGCACAGGTACCTACTAATGAAAAAACGGTGAAATCACACTCTATCACGCCCGAGATACTGCTCCAAAACGGCCACTCAGACCAATTCTACTTGAAATTGTATAAATCACGGGGGACATGCCATTTTTCTCCAGTGATGTACCTGACTTTACCATTGCATATCAAGGGAAAAATGCCTTGTCCCCGAAGTTCGAAAAAACACTTTCAAATA
>CBDUXL010000051.1:0-14959 GCA_965371155.1 uncultured bacterium
GCGCCCCTACAAGAACATGCTATCTCCTGTCGCATCTTGAACGCAGCTATTTTGCCGGCATCACCCTGTTCCACACGGCCCTGCTCGCCAGGAAATAAGTCACGACCGACAAAAGCAAGAAAGAAATATTAGCCGAAAGCCTGCCATATGAACGAATAGATTCAGGACCTATCGCAAGAGCCAGAAAGGCCAGAATAATTCCTGAACAGATCACCATTACGGCAAAAAACAGGATCTGGAACACTACAAGAGCCAGCGATGACTGCCAAATATCCTTGTATTTCATGCTAGTGAAGATACCGGCTAGTCCAACAGTCATTTGTGCGATGAGAAAGAAAAAGAGGCTGATAAATGGGTTGGGCAGCACTGGATCCTGTTGGCCTATCATAGAGTAGAAGCCATGGAGGGTGGGATCATTCCACTCGATGGCACGTAGTAGATACTGAATCGACCCGCCGAAAGTTATTGGTAGAAACAACGAGGCAAACTGCAGTTTGATTAGCGAGTTGAAGATTCTCCGGGGGGGAATACTCAACAGCTTAAGCGAGTCCCCGTACTTGTCCGGCTTCAGGAGGACAACGCCAGGCAGCACTGCGGCTCCGTATGCAAGAAGGAAGCCTGGAATGCCACAGGCAAGCCACCCTCCACAGGCAATCCAGTACAGGACTGTTATCTCAGTGGTTGCATTTGGAGCTTGAGAGACGGATTGGAGGCTAATGATCGGACTCCCGTAACCGTAAGGAATGATATGCATCCCATCCAGAAAGGAGAGCATGAGCGCAAAAATCGGAATTGCAAACGCTACGAGGAACTCGAAAACCCCTCCCAGCCGCCGGGATGCGCTGTCGAGGACGAGCTTCCTTGCGACCCAAGACAGGATCGGGTCATCGCTCGCTGCAAGGCGTTTCAGTAAATGAAACCTTGGGGAGAATCTCGCAAGGCCTGTCAGTTTAATATCTTCCTGCACGATTCCCGACTCCGAATCGAAATCCCCGGCGGCGGCGGGTACTGTAGGGGCGCGGGGCACGCGCCCGCATGTCCTTGGTGCAAAATGGGCGCACGAGGTGCGGCGCACAGCCGTAGGGCGCACAGCCGTGCGCCCCTACTCCAATCGCTGCGCCATTGCGATATCCGCGTTCGCGCCACTTCCGTGAGATTCCTCACGTGCATAGGCGAAGCAAAACCATTCGCCGTCCAACGTAAGCGACGGCCGCGCGATCGCCAGCATCCCGCGCGCCACAAGCTCAGGCTCACCCGCGTAATCGCCATAGAGCGGCGCGCGCCAAATCCCAAGCTGGTACTCATCCTGACCACGGTCGGAGGCGAAGTACAGAATGCTCGCGGGTTCATGGACGAACGCCTGTGTTTCGACATCGACAGTGTTCAATCCTCCTCCGATCCTCGCAGGCTCGTCAAATTGTCCACTGCCGAACGCCCGAGTAACCCAGATATCCTGCTTGGAAAGCGGATCGTCAAGGCTGTAAGTATCGAAATAAAGCCATCCGTGGGTTGAGTCGTAATACGGGTTATCCTCACCGAAATCCACCATATCGACCGGCGGTCCGAGTGGAGAAGGCGCCTGCTCGAATTCCGGATCGACGATGTAAATTGCCGACGGTCCGAATACGTCGCCTTCGAATTCCTGCACTGTGCAGAAAGCAACAAGGCCGTCGCCGGAAACGCTCGGTGCGGAGATGTGCATCGGAAGCGCCTGATAGAGATTGGTCTGGGCGTGGTCGACAGTCCAGCCGGACCACCATGATTGAGTGTCGGGTCGGGAGGCGATGTAAATATCAAGCGTGCGAGGCGAGCTGTGGCCGGGACGCTCCTCTCCGATCGGGCGAGTGAAACCGGCAGCCAACGCAAGCATGTCGATCGTTATGTAAGAAAACGCGAGCCGACTTCCGTCCGGATATAAGCAAGGCGCGGTATCCCAGCCGTTCGTGGAAATCGGATACGCCAGCTTCACCGGCACATCCCAATCGGCATGCAGGAATTCCAGCGCGATGAATGTAAGGCCGGTTTCAATTGGAGGGTCGCTATCGATGTCGCGCGCGATTACGGTGACTTCGCCCTCAGGATCACCGGTCCAGACAGCCTCGTATGTGCCGTCCCCTCGATCCGTCGGGTTGCCGATATCGCCCGATGTGACGACCAATACGATTGTCCTTCCAGGAAGTGCAAGAGTCCCATTCTCAGTGCGTGTGACTGTAACCCTGAGTGTTTCGATCGCTGTCTGGCTTGGATTCATGCGGGATACAGAGATTCGCATGTCGGGGTTGTCGGGCGGCGGTGTGACCACATCATCCCCGGTCCCGCAGGCGGCAAGCGCGATGGAAACCGAAGAAATAATTGCTAATATATACAAGGCTCGGATCATGGTTCAATTGTATGAAAGTTACGTGCGCGTAGCAAAGCCAATCGGCGTCCTCAAGACGCTGCTCCGGGGACGCGATACTTCCTCAACTCCCCCAGAACCTTGTACCTCCAAATCAGATGCAGATACCGCAAAATCGTCCGAACGACCCTCAGCTTGCTCGCGCCGCCTTTCAGATCATATCGAAGCACCAGCGGCACCTCTCCGACCCGCGCTCCGATACGCGCAAGCTTGATAAGTATCTCCGCCATGCACACAAAATTCTTTTCCTCGACCAACTGCTCGCCGTAAGCGGTCGCAGCCAGGCGAAGTATGCGGCCCGAATACAGTCTGAATCCGCACGTGTAGTCCTGTGCACCCTTGACATGGAAAAAAGATTCCAGAAGGATGCTCGCGCCTTTTGAGAGAATTCTTCGATGCGTCGCCAATCCGATTTCCTCGCCGCGATCATCGTCCTCGACGCAGTACCGGCTCGCGATGACGATGTCCAATTCCTCCGCTTTCTGCCTGGCGCGCATTCTAAGCGCAAGTGCGGGATCGTGCGTGTTGTCGCTGTCGAGAGCTACCACCGCGTCATGGTCGGAGATTAGTTTTCCCAAATGCCCAAGCCCGGTCCGCATCGCGCGACCCAGTCCCCTGTTCGAATCGTGGGTTATGACCGACAAAGGAATCCGCTGTGACCAGTCCTCCAGGAGCTTCGATGTGCCATCGGTGGAACCGTCATCGACAACCACCGCCTGCCAATCCTCGTCCGGGAACTCCAGCCCGGACATAGCCTCAAGCACCGGCGGGAGACCGGTTTCCTCGTTGAATGCCGGAAGAAGGAAGTAAATCACGGGTTCGACGGGCGATTATAGCAGGAATAGGCGGTGTGAGGGCAGCGCAGTGGATGCGATAGGATGCACCCAATGCCGGTTACCCTCTTGACATCGGAAGTCATATGCGGCACTTATTGCAAATAGTTATCATTTGCAATAAACCGAAATGACTTCGTCGCTGCCGAAACTCCGCATGACCCGCCAGAGGCGCGTGATTCTGGAGGAGCTATCGAAGCTCCGCACGCACCCGACCGCCGACGAGCTATACAAACTGGTCCGGCGACGTCTTCCGCATATCAGCCTTGCGACGGTTTACCGGAATCTCGAAATCCTGAGCGAGGCGAGCCTGATCAAACGGATCGAGCTGTCGGGACCGCAAATGCGTTTCGATCCCGAAACGAAAAACCATTACCACATCCGCTGCATGAAGTGCGGGCGTCTCGATGATATGCCCGGCGATGTAGTTATCGACCTGGAGGAAAGGTACGAATCCCTGACGGACTACGAGATCACCGGATGTCGGGTTGAGTTCATCGGCATTTGCCCGAAATGCGCGAAAAGAGGCACCGGATCGCGCCGAATGAAGACCGGCGGCGGCGTTCGACCATCGCGCACCATTCACACAGGATTGTTCGATAGCCTCTATGACAAGTACAACCATCGTGAGTTCGTCCACCCCGATCCGCTGGAATTCCTCTACCCCTATGAAGACATCCGTGACCGCGAGATTGTCGCTCTCATTGCCTCATCCCTCGCCTACGGAAGGGTCGCGCAGATTCTGAAGAGTGTCTCAAACGCGCTTGAGAGAATGCCCGATCCGTATGCTTTCCTTATGCGGTCATCGAAAGCCAAACTGCGACATGCTTTCGAGGGTTTCAAACATCGGTTCACGACCGGAGAGGAACTCGCAAGCCTTCTTCACGGAGCAAAACGCGTAATCAAGCGTCATGGCTCGCTTCAGGCATGCTTTACGGAAGGGCTTCGGGACGATCACGAGACGATCACACCGGCGCTGGACAAGTTCGCGAATGCTTTGGCTGAGGAATCGGGTCTGGAGCATTCCCATCTGATTCCTTCACCGTCGAAGGGAAGCGCCTGCAAGCGGCTGAATTTGTTTCTGCGCTGGATGATCCGGCAGGATGAGGTCGACCCCGGAGGGTGGTACAATGTGCCTCCCCGGAAATTGGTTGTGCCGGTGGATACTCACATGCATCGCATCGGTCTTGCGTTGGGAATGACCGGGAGGAAGCAAGCCGATCGGAAGGCAGCTACTGAAATCACGAACGCATTCAAACTGATCGCTCCGGAGGACCCGGTCAGGTACGATTTCGCCCTCACGCGTCCGGGGATCAGGCGCGAAGGGAATGTGCAAGCCCTATTCAGCGATTTCCGCTGACAGACAAACATTGAATCCCGGAGGAAAGAACACCATGGAACTCAAAGGCTCAAGAACTGAGAAAAACCTGTTGACCGCATTTGCGGGGGAATCACAAGCTCGCAACCGTTACACCTACTTCGCCGGCAAGGCGAGGGATGAGGGGTACATGCAGATCTCTGCCGTCTTTCAGGAGACCGCCGACCAGGAGAAGGAACACGCCAAAAGACTCTTCAAGTTTCTGAAGGGCGGAGAGGTTGAAATCGCCGCTTCGTTTCCCGCGGGTGTCATCGGTAGCACCATCGAGAATCTGAAAGCCTCGGCTGGAGGCGAGCACCACGAGTGGACAGAGATGTACCCTGAGTTTGCGAAGGTGGCTCGGGAGGAGGGTTTTGAGGATATCGCCGGGGTTATGGAGGCGATCGCTGTCGCCGAGAAACAGCATGAAAAGCGATATCTTGACCTTGCCGCGAACATCGAGTCCGGCACAGTTTTCAAGCGCGAGAAAAAGGTGGTCTGGAGATGTCGAAATTGCGGATACCTTCATGAAGGCACCGAGGCGCCGGAGGTCTGCCCGGCATGCGCTCATCCGAGGGCGCATTTCGAGCTATTGGGCGAGAACTGGTGACTTGGAGACGCTGAAAGGAAAAGACTCATGACAAAGAAACTACAAATCTACAAGTGCAACATCTGCGGGAACATCGTGGAGATGCTCCACGAAGGCGCGGGCGAGCTTGTCTGCTGCAATGAACCGATGCAGCTTTTCGAGGAGAAAGCCGAGGATCAGGGCCGGGAGAAGCACGTTCCCGTTATCGAGAAGCTCGATAACGGAATCAAGGTCAAGGTCGGCGATGTGCCTCACCCGATGGAGGAGAAACACCATATCGAGTGGATCGAAGTTCTTGACGGCGACAAGGCGTTCCGCATTTTCCTGCACCCGGGAATGGCGCCCGAGGCTGTTTTCGATTGCCTGCCGGAGAATGTCACCGCACGCGAGTACTGCAACATCCACGGACTCTGGAGGACCACGTAGGGGCGCGGGGCACGCGCCCTTCTTTTTTGGGCTCTAATGCGCCCCCGCTTCACCCTTTCTGTGAAGCTCCAGGAATCCCTGCGTGGTGTCGAACCTCGGATACTCGTGCTCCTCATGGAATTTCAGCGGTCTGATTATGCCTACCCGAAGTTGCGTGTTGATTACTTCCACCAGACGTCCGCGCTTGTAGTCGACCGACTCACCCTCCGAGTAAGGCATCGTCGCGTCCTCTACCGTACCAAGAACCTCGAGCGTATCCAGAAGGTAACCTTTCGATTCGAACGCTCTCGCGGTGAGGATACGAATTCGGTCTATCAGCCGGGGATTCTTGCCTTGTGAATGATGAAGCAATCCCTCCCAATGAAAAATCCCCGACCGAAAGTCGCCCGCTTTGAAAAATGCCTGCCCTATGACCTGCGTGACCAGAATGTCCAGCTCGGTGTTTCCCTTGTGGTAGGAGATTTTGCGGTCAATCTGTTCAATCACCTCGACCGGCGCATCGTCAGCGATCATCGACTGCGCCCAGACCACCTGCACTGCGGAATTATTGGGGTATTCCATAAACGCGCGGTGGATTATCTTCTTCGCCTCACGATTGCGGCCCTCGATCAGGTACAAGCGGGAGGTCGCGGCGGCAACCTCGGGTGTAACGGGCATAACGTGGAAGAGGAAATCCTCGAAAAGGTTCACGTGCGCACGAAATGTCGGCAGGAACCTCACTACATAGAAACCGTGGAAAGGCTTTTCTTCCTGCAGGATATGCAGTAGAGCCTGACGGGCTTCCTCCGCTCGACCGCTCAGAAGCTCCATGAAACCGTACATGAACCAGGCATCGTGGAATGTCGGATCGCGACGCGCGGCCCTCGCGAACATCCGTCGAGCGCGCTCCTCCCTGCCGTCGATAAGGTACTGGCACCCTCGAATGAACGCCTGTTCCTCTCCGGAGCACAGGGAAAGGTCAAAGGATGATATTTCCGGATTAGGAACCATATTGACAGCCCGGGGCAGAAGGGCGAACACCGTTCGCCCGTACGAGTCGTTTATTTATTTGAATTGACATGTGCCGCATTGGCGGGATTTTTTTCGACCGGGTAAATTACGATGGCGGTCGAAGCGGATCACGAAAGCCGGTTCTCGGCTCTTCCTCATCTTTGTCCTCCGCTTTTTCGTCCGCTTTGCCCGCTTCCGACGCTTGCAGGAAATCCATTCTCGAGCGCTGGATCTCCTCATCCTCCACCGGTTCCAGTGTCTCCTCATCCACAACTATGTTCGCTCGACGCGCTCGAACACCTGCCCAGGACCGAAGCCGATGGATATCCTCCGCCATAGTGCGCGAGATCGGTATTGTCTCCTTGATGTTTCTAACGATATCCTCCGTTGTGAACTCACGCTTTTCTGCGAATCCATCATACATCGCAGCCACTATCGCCTCCCGTATCTCCGATCCCGAGAAATTGCGGCTCGCGTCCACTATTGCCGGGATGTCGAACTTCTCAGGGTCTCGATCGAACCGTTCAAGATGAATCTTGAAAATTTCCGCTCGCTCGCTGGGGTTAGGAAGGTCCACAAAGAAAATCTCGTCGAAGCGGCCCTTTCGTATGAGTTCGGGAGGAAGCTGATCGATATTGTTCGCGGTCGCGATTACGAACACCGGACGTTTTTTCTCCTGCATCCAGGTTATGAAATGCCCGAAAACCCGACTCGTTGTTCCGGCATCGGATGAACCCGAGCTCTCAAGCCCGCTCAGGCCCTTTTCAATCTCGTCAATCCACAAAACACAGGGCGCTATACTTTCCGCAACCATCACTGCGCGACGGACGTTCTCCTCGCTCGAACCCACGAGACTCGAAAACAGCCTGCCCAGATCGAGGCGCAAAAGCGGGAGCTTCCAGAGGTTGCTCACCGCCTTGGCAGTCAGGCTTTTGCCGCAACCCTGGACTCCGACCAGCAGAATCCCGCGAGGCTCCGGAAGACCGTAGCTGCGCGCCATGTCGCTGAACGCTTGTCCACGCTTGACCAGCCACGCCTTGAGCAGCTTCAGACCGCCGACATGATGGAACTCGTCCTCCGGCTCGAAGTAGTCCAGCAATCCCGATTTCCTGACGATCTGCTTTTTCTCCGCGAGGATGTCCTCGATGTCCTCCTCGCTCAGACGTCCTTTCGACACAAGCACCCTGCTGAATGCGTTCTCAGCCTCGACCGCCGTCAGCCCCATCGCCGCCTGGATCAGCTTCTCTTTCTCACCGGCTTTGAGATCGATCCGGACACGAGGGTTGTCCCGCACCGCCTCGATCATCTCGTCCAGAAGTTTCCGCATATCCTCGGCGTCGGGAAGCGTGTAGTCGAGAACGGTCAGGTCCTTCTCCAACTCGGGCGGGATTCTCAGCACCGGCGACAGGATTATCAGCGTCTTGTAGCTGGTCTTGAGCGTCTCGGAGGCGTCGCGCAAAAGCCGCACGACCCCGGGCTCAAGCATGTACGGGTGAAAGTCCTTGAGGACGAAGATGGCGACATCATCAGAGGCCACGATATGTTCGAGAACCGCCTGGGGATCGCGGATCTTCTGCTTGGCTTCATCCTCCATCTTCGTGACAAACCCAACCGACTGGCTCCAGACATGTATGGCCTTCCCCTGTTTCTCGGCAAGCTTGGTGAGCTCATCGATCGCCCGTTTCTCCTCCCACGTGAGGAGGTAAAGGATCGGGTATCTCGCTCGGGTTAGAAGGTCGATTTCGTCTATCGTGCTCATGGCTTTCTGATTCGCCCGCGCTAGGTTGAGTATGCCCATAGACCGGACTCGGAAATACTCCCGCGGATGCGTATATTCTACCTGTTTTTGGCGCGGGATGGGGAAAAAGAACCCAGGCTAAAACCTGGGCCACCGATTCTCTCCTTTCCGATGACTCGGTGGCCCACAACTTGTTGTGGGTTCGCTTCCTGCGTGGATGTGGCTCGATAGGGGATCGTTGGACAGGCTGGATTGCGTCGCAGCGGGCGTGAGATCAATCATGGCACGTAGATGAGGTCGGCTATCACCGGGAGGTGATCGGAGATCGCCCGCGGCCCGACCCAGACTGATTGAGCCTGAAACTCATTGGTGTGCCAGATGTAATCAATGCGCATGAGCGGCATGAACCACTTGATGGTGTGGAGGCGGGCAGGCCATGTCGGGCCAAGTCCCCAACCCTGCTCGCGGAACGTATCATGCAGCCCCGCATTGGTGAGCACTCGATAAACGGATGACTGATCCGTGATGTTGAAATCTCCCATCAGAAGTACTGGCCCGCCCTCTGAGGCCATCTGTGCAAGGGCGCTGATTTCGGTGTACCTGCGAGACTTAAATCGAAATTGAGAGAGAGAGAGCGGCGGCGGCGGGTGCGCGCTGATAACGGTGATCGGCAGACCATCTACATCGATCGTTGCTTTACTATGACATAGCGAACTTGTGGTTATCCTGAAAATATCCTGACTCTCGATCGGGTACTTACTTAAGATGCCCGTTCCCGCTACACCGCTGGGAAAGAGAACCCGGTAAGGGTAAATTTCAGCTAATTGGACCTCAATTGCCGCGATGACATCATGGCTTACTTCTTGTAGTGCAATGATATCGGCGCCGGAATCCCGCAGCATGTCGATTTGTGGTTGGCGGTCGCCTATGGATTTGCCTCGACAGTTGAAGGTCATCACCCGCAGATGTCTACAGGAAACAGCCCCATTGGAAGCACAAATGTGCCGTGATCCGAAGCTGGGGAAGAACAATCCACCAAAGAGCATCAGGAAGGCAACCGACGGGACGATCCATAGGGCAGCGCTGCGCCACCGGCGCATGGCAATCAGAACGATGAACACCGGCAGCGATGGCAGCAATGCCCAACTAAGCAGGTTGCTGAACATCTCGACAAACCAGGGTCTCTGAGGGATGAGCATTAGCATAAGGAAAATAATCAGCCCAAGGACGTAGATATCCAGCGCCAACCTGATGCGATGGTGCCACGGCGGTCGTTTCAATTCTGGATCGCTCACCGTCACGATAGCATATCCTGAATGACCCCATTTCCCATGACTAATTCCCTTTGGAATGAATTCCATGAAGCGACGATCAAACTGAGACACAACCCATTCTGTCAGAGTTAAGAACAACCTTAATCGGGGACTATTTCGGCCTCGACAACAGTGGACTCCTCATCAAGTCGAATGACTAAAAACGCGCTATCGATGGAAATAAATCCTGCTTCCGGGCCGAGGTAGTACGCCTTGTTCCAGTCACGGAAATACCCACTGGTCTCAGCCGGGCCGTATATAGCTTCCACCTCCTGAAGTGAGAGACCAAGAACCTGATCCGGAATATGTTTATATGGGTCTGGTGTTAAGTAACGCAGGGGGAAGACGAGTATCCCTGCGTATACAAGTGCAAGCACAACACAGATCGTGCATGACAAACGGATCTGTTTGGAGTTGGCCATTATTCAACTCCATCTCTCAATGAGTACCCTTCCAGACTTGTAAGCGGAGCCTCTGGAACGATTATCGAATCATCTACGACCAGAATTAATTGTACCATATAGCTGTATACCGGATAGCCTCCCGAATCCGGTTATGCACGTGGTCCGTCGCCGGTTGACATTTCAAGCGTCGCTGCACGCCACGCATATGAGGTCGGTGATTGTACTCGGGCATGAATAAAAAGTAAAACATATTTGGGCGTACGTCAGCGGCGTCCACAATCACCTTACCCATCCGACCGGCGCGCACGCTTCATTGCGCCAATGAAGACCATAAAAAAAACCCTTCAGCTATGTGACTGAAGGGATTATTGGCGGGGTGGCTCCGCGCCTCGGATTTGAACCAAGAACCTAACGGTTAACAGCCGTTCGCTCTACCATTGAGCTAGCGCGGACCGCAATAATAGTATCGACTCGGAATGACCGCTCTGAGCCGTTCGAAGCGGCACTGGAATATACTCTACAACCCCCGGAAAATCAAGGGTTTGGGCATGATGGAGGATCTTCCTGCAATCGTCCCGACCATCAGGACAACAGGCAGGATGAAGTCAAAGACACGAGAAATCACGAGGTCAGAGAAAAACCCCCTCTCGTCAAGGGGGTTATCAATTTCATATTGGATATATCTGATTCCGCTACTGTAAGAACTGGGTTGCGAAATCGATTCGATAGGGCGCGGGCAAGTACGTTTCGAGATCGGTGCCCTCCGGGGTAAGTCTGTAGAACAACTGCGCGGTCACGTAGAGACTGTCATCGGTCTCAGGCATGGCGACCACGAAACTCTCGGTGCGGACCTCGCCGGGAAGCAGCGTCGTGTCGGTGAGCACCTGGGTAGCGCGCCACGGAGCGAACGTGGGGTTGCCGTCCCCATCGCCGATTATTCGCTCGTATACCCGCTTGTCCTGCCAGAGAGTCTCACCGGACGAACCCTTGAGCCGGACGATGAGAATCAACTGCCTCATGCCGTTGGAGGAGGGGTAATTGTGGCCGGCGCGGCTATTGGAGACATCCACGTCGATGTACAATTCATCGCCCTGGACATCAGTGGTGAATTCCACCTCGGCGGTTTCAATCATGAATTCGTAATTGTGGCCGCCCGCGATAGTGTGATGAGCCACATCGGGGCGCCAATCGCTCCTCTCGCCGCTACGTCCGGGGCTCCCGGGCATGTGGCACTCCTGACAGTGGACGGTGGTCGCTGGATTGGCATAGGAGCTGCTCCACCATTCATCGTAGGTGTTGTACATCGGGAATCCCCACGGGTTCTCGTATTGATGGCACCCTCGACAGAAGGTGCTCTCCTCGTGGAGTCGGCTGTACTCGATGGCGTGCGACGAGGTGGTCCCGTACTGCCTGGGCCCCTGTTTGATCGCGCTCCAGAAGATGATGTAACCTTCGACGGGGGTGTAATCGACGATTGTGTGGCAGTAGTCGCAGAAGATGCCGTCGATGTTGTTCTCCAGGAAAAGGTTCTCATCCTCAGTGAAGTCGGCGCCGGGAGCGTGGCACCTAAGGCAATTCACGTGAATCTTGCCGTCATAGATACCTTCCCTCATCAGACCGTCGCCGTGAGACCGGATCGAGATCTCGCCCTCGTTGTCCTCAATTCGGAACACCGAAATTTCAGACTCTTCCGATTCTGCAGACCGATGCCCCCTCCGCCAGCGCTCTCGACGGAGCTCCCTGCCGGAGAGATCAGGATCGAGGACTTCTTCAGGCAGGAGATACTCCTCATCGCTCATCATGTACTGCTGGTATTCCGTGTAAATCTCCTGGAAGATAGGATCACGCCAAGCCCTGTAGTGCATGCCGGTGGTCCACTGGTAGTGGAACTCCACATGGCAGGCCCCGCAAATGGCGGTGGGTGCAAAAGGCGATTCGTTCGACGCCCTGAACCTGAAGGTCTCATCAAGCACCTCTCCGGCATCGACCTCGATAGGATCGACACGCGTTGCAGGACGGGCGAGCAACTGGGAGATTCCGAGGACGAGAATCACCAATATGGTCAGGCTCATCCAGATTGTTCTCGTAGCGGTTGGCTGAGTCATAGTAACGACTTTCCTTTGAAAGCGTTCGAGATGATTTACTCAAGATAATATATCCGTCGGACACGCAGTCCACGGATTTGCGAAACTATACTTGGATTCTCCCTCTCTGTCAACGACAGGAAGGGGAAAACCATGCCTCCGCCGACCGATCCCCTCAGGTCGGTCCTCGCCGACACACCGACGGCCTTTAGACAATTTCCGCCGGGTCGCCGAGCCCCAAAGGTAGGATCACCCACGACCTCGCCCGGAATGATTCAGCGGGACTCGAATCCGTTCAGAGGTTTTGCCTGTGGTGCGATCGGAGGCGCTCCGGAACAGAGTTTCGCGGGGTGGATGCACCTGCCGACTGGGTCAACATGGCCTCTGGATGGACAATCCGACCGTCCCCGGATCAGGACCAACTCCTCCCACCACACAAAGGCTGATTTGACACCATTGTGTTCTACAAAGAATCGACTTGTACTTTCCGGCAAAATGTAACCTATTTTATAACGAATTCCCCGCTACGATGCTATTATATGCTATAGCTCGCTAATACGGCACAACTATCGCCTATCCTATCCCCACTATCCTTCTATGAGCGAGGTTGCCATGATTCGCTTTGTTACAGCGCTCCTGATAATCCTGACTCTATTCGCCGCGTGCTCTCGTTCGGGGAATCCCGTTCTGCCGGGAGAGGAATCCGAGCAACAGGCGTCACAGTTGCCGTTACTCCCAGTCGACGGCGAGCCCGGCTTCGATAGTTTTCCATCAGACGGACCCGAAATCTGGGGCGCAGTCGACATAATTTGGGATCCGACCAATGGCGAGGTGGCTCTTAACGCGAGATCCGCCGACCTCGAGCTCAGGCATTACAAAGTGTCCATTTTCCTATCTCCTCCCAAGTGTGATGACTGCATCACTGTAGAACACCTGGATAGCAACCCTTCCCTGGGTCTCGGAAAAATCCGAATAATCCTTAGAAACCCAACGGTCCTCTGGGGATTTGACGTGAGGGGAATGCTGAGGATCGATAACGGTGTTGATCTCACCCTGCTAAATGCTGACGGCTACACCACTCTGTTTCCCATGTCGCAGTATCAGTTTCCCGCTCCATTCAAGACATACGCGCCTTCGGTTATCGACCACGGTTTTGCCCCATCGAGCTCTTTCAGCGAAACCTACGAACTCAAGACCAATCCCGGATCCGATCCACTGAGCTTCACCCTTCTGGTCACCGCGGGGCACCCGTATCCTGCAGGCGATGTCAGCTGGATTTCAGGCTTCAGACAGTCGGGGCAGCTCCTTTCCGGAGGCGGGACCGCGGGTGTGAGTTTTGAGATTGTTGACCTCCAGAATAACATCGGCGGTGTCAGGCTTGATGCAGGCCCGCTGGGTAGCGGGAAGGTCTGGATGCATCCCGTCGCAGATCGCTGGGAAGCTACTATTCAGAACCTCTCCGCCCAACCGGGAATATATGAGCTCACAGTCCAGGCACATTCCCCCAATCTCCAGAGTGCGGTCACAAGCAATTACTACAAGGCGGTCATTTTTAGCGATACCGGAAGCTTCAGGGCGGACCTTCTCGCGGGAGTGAACGCCGATCGTGCGGCATACGGGTACTCTCCGCTTTCGATCGATCCCTGCCTGAATACCGTGGCTCAGTACCACGCTCAAAATATGGCTGATAACCGGTTCTTCAGTCACTACGACCTTTATGATTGGTCGCCCTGGGACCGTATGGCCTATTACGGGGTCACTTACTGGACGGCGGGCGAGAATATCGCGGTCGGGCAGGACACACCCGCCGAGGTCGAATCTGCCTGGATGAACTCACCCGGGCATAAGGCAAACATACTGGGTTCCTCCTTCAAGAAATTGGGCATAGGCATTGCTCCTTGCCAACCGGGTGATCCCTATTACTCGGGTTATTACTGGGTACAGGTATTCACGGACTGAAATCGCACATGTAGGCAACTTATAGAACTCTTCTCCCTCTGCTCTCCTCCTTCGCGGCGACCGACCCCCTCGGTCGCCGCACTGTTTTCGGATCGTATCCCGATCCCACGAAAGCTAATGAGCGTTGCGTTCCCAAGTATGATCGAGTCTGCTTTCTTGAATGCACAAAAGACGGTTCCCCCCTTTATTGCCATTCAACTTCGGAGTAAACTTCACCGCATGCCGTCGGGTGAGTCGAATCAGAACACATCATCTCCCGGAAGCAAGGACCGTCCGCTACTCCTGTTGGTGGACGGATACTCGCTGCTCTTCAGGGCGTACTACTCTATGGGCCCGCTGAATGCGCCGGACGGCACCCCCTCCGGCGGGCTCTTCGGCATGACCGCCATGCTCCTGAAGACCATCGAGGACATCAAGCCCACCCATGTAATGATGGCTTTCGATTTCCATGGCCCGACTTTTCGCCACGCGGCTTTTCCGGAGTACAAGGCGCACCGGGACGAGACCGACGAGGATTTGAAGGTCCAGCTTCCCATCGCCAGGGAGCTTATGGACGCGATGGGAATCGCGTACAGGGAGCTTGAGGGTTACGAAGCGGACGATGTGATCGGCACGATGGCTCGCAGGGCGGAGGACGCAGGCTGGGATGTCGCGGTCGTAACCGGGGACACCGATCTCGGGCAGCTCGCGACCGACCATGTGACGGTCATTCAGATGTTGCGCGGGGTCACTGCGACCCGAATCCTCGATCAGAGAACGCTCCTCGAACGCTACGGTGTTCCCGAACCGATTAACCTGATCGATTACAAGGCGCTGGTGGGTGATCCGAGCGACAATATCCCGGGTGTTAAGGGCGTCGGTGAGAAAA
>CBDUXL010000052.1:0-14782 GCA_965371155.1 uncultured bacterium
CCCACCACAAGTGGTGGGGTTACCGGGGACCGGCCATGCGGAGCCGGCAGGCTCCATCCGCCTTCGCCAGAGCATTGACTCAAAGCATAGATTTTCCCCGGCCATTCTGTTATATTCCCCAATCCGCGGCATTTTCGGATGCCCCGAGATTAGCGTTACCTCCTGAGGGAGGGATATAAATCATGTTGAACCACAGACGTCTTTTCATTCCCGGACCGAGCGAAGTGCGACCGGAGAACCTGCTGGCAATGGCCACACCGCAGGTCGGCCACCGCTCTCCCGAGTTCGGCGAACTCTATGCCGGCATTCAGCCGAAAATCCAGAAGCTTCTCTACACTTCCGGACCCGTCTTCATGGTCAGTTCGTCGGCGACAGGCGTGATGGAAGGGGCTCTGCGTAACTGCGTCCACAAGAAGAGCATCAGTTTCGTCCAGGGCGCGTTCTCGGATCGATGGCACAAGATCACCCAGGCGTGTGGCATTGACTGCGATGCGCACTCCGTCGATTGGCACTGCGCGATCAAACCTGAGATGGTCGAGGAGAGGCTGTCGACAGGCGAGTACGACTGCATGACCCTGGTTTTCAATGAGACCTCGACCGGCATTATGAACGACCTGGAGGAGCTTTCTGCTGCCTGGAAAAAGTTCCCTGATGTCTGCGTTTGCATTGACGCGGTCAGCGCGATGGCCGGCGTGAAGATCGAGTTCGAGAAGCTCGGTATCGATGTACTCCTCGCCGGCATGCAGAAGTGCTTCGGGCTCCCCTCGGGACTCACCGTCTGCGCGGTCAGTGAGAAAGCGCTCGAGAAGAGCAAAGGGGCCAAGGGTAAGGGCTATTACTTCGATTTCCAGGCGCTCTTGAAGAGCCACGGGAAGAACCAGACCCCCACCACACCCGCGATTCCCCATCTGTTCGGGCTGGATCAACAGCTCGATTACATCATCAACGTCGAGGGCCTTGATAACCGCTGGGCGCGACACAAGGAGATGGCCGGCGTTGTCCAGGATTGGGCGATCGAGCGCGGGTTCAAGCTTTTCGCCGAAGATCGCAAGTACGCAAGTTACACACTTACCTGCGTGGACAATCGCGAGGTGCAGATCAGTGTCAAGCAGCTCAATGAGGATCTTAGGAAGTACTGGGTGATGATCTCCAACGGCTACGGCGACCTGAAGGAAAAAACTTTCCGGATCGCTCACATGGGAGATGCGACCCTGGTCGATGTGCTCGGGCTGTTGGGTGTTATTGATCGAGTCCTTGGTTTCTAGCTGGAGGAAAATGAAATGGCAGACAAAATCAAAGTGATGGTGTGCGACCAGATGGCTGAAGGGCCAATTTCGGAAATGCGTCAGTATTTCGAGGTCGATGAGAACATCGGACAGACCCCCGACGGTCTTTCCGAGACCATCGGACCCTACAACGCAATCGTCGTGCGCTCCGCAACGAAGGTTCGCAAAGTGGCGATCGATGCGGCAGCCGAGGCGGGCAATGTGAAATTGATCGTTCGCGGCGGGGTCGGTATCGACAATATCGACCATGTGTACGCAAAGGAGAAAGGGATCGAGGTCATGAACACCCCGGCCGCATCCAGTGTCAGTGTAGCTGAGCTGGCTTTCGGGATGATGCTCGCATGCGCGAGGCATATCGGCCACGGCACCGTGTCAATGAAATCCGGCGAGTGGATCAAGAAGCAGCTCAAGGGTATCGAGCTTCAAGGCAAGACGCTCGGAATTGTCGGCTATGGACGGATCGGACGCGAGATTGCATCTCGCGCCGAGGCCTTCGGCATGAATGTCATCGGACACGACATGATGTTCAATTGCTGCCCGGCAACCGGCAAGGACCTTTGCGATCTGGATGAACTCCTTCCGCAGGCCGATTTCATCACGCTCCACATACCATTCGACCCCGAATGCGGCCCGACTCTCGGCCCGGAGCAGTTCGAGAAAATGAAAAAAGGCGTCATTATCGTCAACTGCGCTCGCGGCGGCACTGTCGATGAGAAGGCGCTTCTTGAAGCATTGAATGACGGGACCGTCTACGCAGCCGGTTTGGACGTTTTCGAGATAGAGCCGCCGGTGTTCAAGGAGCTTATCGAACATCCCAAGGTCGTGACCACGCCGCATATCGGCGCAGCGACTTCGGCTGCCCAGCAGAAAGTCGGCACCGAGGTCGTGAGGGTCCTCAGAGAGTTCTTCAAGGCCTGATCGAAATCCCGTACTTTGCTGCAAGTATTGGCGAAAATACCGCGAGGCTTCCAAGCCTCGCGTTTTGACAAATGAATGATCGGAGTCAACCGATCAGTCGATTCATTCCGTGAGGTGCAAGCATGATCAAGGTTTTTCCCTTCAGAGGAATCCGCTATAACACCGACAAGATCGGCGATCTAAGCGCGGTTGTCACTCAGCCGTACGACAAGATCAACGACGAATTGATGGAGACGTACTGCGAAAGGCATCCCAACAACTACACCAGAATAATCAAGTCAAGGGTGGAGCCGGACACCGCTTCCGACAATCGATACATCCGCGCCCGTGCAGAAATGCACAAGTGGCTCGAGGACGGCATCCTGGTTCGCGATCCCGATCCCGCGATCTACCCGTACTACCAGGAATACACGGTCGAGAGCGTCACGCGGGTCCGAAAAGGTGTCACGCTGCTGGTAAACCTTCGCAAAACCGAGGTCAAGGCGCACGAAAAAACACTCGAAGGCCCCAAGGCAGATCGACTCAATCTTATGTGGGCCACAGGCAGCCACACCGGGCATATTTTCATCCTGTACCCGGATCCCGACGGCCTGGTCAACGCGATTCTCGACAAGAAAGTCGCAAGCGAGTCGCCTTTAGCCGAAGCGAAAGATGATTTCGATTGCGTGCATCGACTCTGGTCAATCACGGACCAGGTCGAGATCGCTGAGATCCAACGAATCCTCGAACCGCACGATTTGTTCATCGCCGACGGACACCATCGCACCGAGACGGCACGGAACTACATGAAGGCAATGGACCTGATCGGCCTCGCAGCCCAGGGCACGGAGATTCCCGAGAATTGCCTTATGACTCTCATCAGCATGGACGATCCGGGTTTGG
Organism: uncultured bacterium; assembly: GCA_965371155.1. GTDB lineage: Bacteria > JAJVIF01 > JAJVIF01 > JAPKYR01 > JAPKYR01 > CBDUXL01. Next base: position 3,087 of record CBDUXL010000052.1, read on the forward strand.
TCGTTCTGCCCACGCATCGTTACGTTCATTCAGTTCCAAACTTCAGGAAGGATGAGTTCCTGAGGCTGGTTGGTGAGAATTTCGATATCAGCGAGATAGATTTACCCGACGGCGCCGCAGATACAGATTCGATTCTGAAACAGAAGCTTGAGAAAGCCGCCAATGAAGGCAAACACGCGGTCGCAGTAAGCTTCAAGGATCACTCGAGCGTGCTTCTGACTCTCAGGTCTGAAGCTGTCATGAAGGCTCTTCTGCCGGGCGATCGTTCTAAGACCTGGCGCAACCTGGATGTGAATGTTCTTCATGTGGCCCTCCTGGAGAACATCCTCGGAATCGACGCAGAGAAGCTCGCGAAGCAGACCAATGTCAACTACTTCCGCGAAATCGACGCAGCTCTCGGGAAGCTCGATGATGATCCGAACGGTAATGCTCTGTTCGTGATGAACCCGACCAGGGTCGGCGAGGTGAAGGACGTCGCGCTCGCAGGCGAGAGAATGCCGCAGAAATCAACCGACTTCTTCCCGAAGCTCCTAAGCGGAATGATCTTCAACAAGATTCAATTCACCGGTTGGCCCGATGACCCGGATGACTTCTTCAGGATGTAGGAGCGGGGGATTGCCGCGCACTCATTCATCATCCTGCTCGTGCACAGTCGCGATAAACCACAGATCACCGTCAATTGCTATCGCGATCCTTTCGTACACTCGTTTCCACATGTATTGTTCACCCGCCGAGGTCTCGCCGACATTGAACTCCTCTGGATTCCCAAGCCTGCGATAGTCCCCGGGGCTCACGACCACATACTCGACATCTTCCGGAAGAAGGATCGGCTCGATGGGTCCTGACCGCTTGAGATGCCATGCGTCCGGATGCTGGCTAAGCCCGTGCCCAAGATATAAATTGGCTCTTTCGGGATCTGTGCCGGTGTCGCGAGCGTATGCCGCCTGAGGAAACACCGCGTAAGTCTCGGGAAGATACCACTGCACCTGCCGAAAATGCTCCCAACTCACAATCACCGTTCTGTCGAGCGGGAAGTTCTCCTCCATCTCATTCAGGAATGCCTGTACTCTTGCCTCTGAATTCCTGATGGAGACACGAGAGAAGAACTCGCCGCGTTCGCCTGACCAATTCATCATCAGTGAAATCGCAACCACAACCATTAGCACCCCGCTCAGGGTTGATGCAAGAGGCTCGCGATTTGCCGTGAACAGCCGGGCAATCCAGATGAGCGACCTGGCAAGCCCGATCGAGGCCATAGGAAGGAAGAAAAACAAGTATCCGGGATGCATAATGTTCTTAACGAAAAAGAGCGATGCTGGAACCACCCACAGAACAGTAAGAATGGCAAGGCGCTTCCGGTTTGCACTGTCTCCGACAGCCTTCCCGTTGACCGCAGCACGTATTCCCGCTCCAATCCCGTAAACTATCGGAAGGATCGCAACATAACCGAGTGCACCGAACGATGCCTTTCTAAACATATCTAGGTTCTGCTTTATGTTGTCGATGGCAAACGGCCTTAGAAAAGGAGCCGATTCAGCCTCGCACGCAAGAAGATACCGTCCGATCCCACCTGAGATGACGATCAGCGGCACAAGCCACAGAAGAACAGCCACGGCGCAGAGGATCAGCATCGTGAGCCACTTTCGCCCTCGTCGCACAATCATTGCGTAACCTGCAGCGGGAAGCGAGAACACCAAGAAACTCATCCGGAACCCCGCAAGCAATCCCAGCGCCCATGGGAGAAGCATTGGGGATTTCACCGGGGACGTTTCGTCAACCGGTTTCCCGATGATCCAGTCGGCAAGAACCAGCCACAGTGCCGCGGCAAGAGCACCTTCAACTGAGAAAGTGTTCGGGAACGCCAGGAAAAATCCGGCCAGCGGCGATACAAGGAAAAACACCGCAGCGCCGATGCCGGTACGGGTATCGAACAGCTTTCTGCCAAGCAAATAAACCCATACGGTTCCCGCTGCATACCAAAGAAGCGACAAAAGCAGCAGACCGAGCTGCCCGTCTCCGACAATCCATCTGAAAATCCAACCGGTAAAAACAAAAAGCGGATGTCCGGGTGGATGCGGCTGGTGGGCGAGCACATCGAATCTCTCGAGTGCCAGGAGATACTGGATATTGTCCCAGTCGAACACCGTTGTCGCTCTGTCCGGCCACCGGTACAAAATCGTCAGGATGAACAGGACGACGGGAATCACAAGAGATGCTGAGGATCTCCTGCTCGCGAATTGTGATGTAGTTTCTGAATCCGGCACTTGCAGTTAATGTTACCTACCCGCTCACCAAAAGAGAAGTAAAAAGGCATAACGTGATTAACTTGAAACCTCCTGTGGCAACCACGGTCCAGTATATGCATAATAAACGTGAGTGTATCCCCATATGGCGGATTTCTTCGACATAGACGGTCTCAAGCTCCTCAGCATTATGGGGAACGAGTATGTCCAAAGGGTCGCGCCCGGTCTGCCTGTCTGGGAGATCAAGGGCTTGGGTGAAAATTTCGAACGCAACCGCCGGAATCTTCTGAAGCAGGTTGTTGAATGGTACCCAGGCAGCATTCTGCGCTACCCAAGAAAGGACGAGAACCTGGAGGGCCTCAAGGGAAGCTGGGAAAATACTGCTCCGTCTCTATGGCAAATCCCGAGGGATCTGGATTTCGAGGAGCTGTACCCGGTCCTCAGGGACACCGGATGGGGCATATATCCAGCCGACAGGGATTTCAAACCCACCGTGGTCGCCCACAAAGATCACGAAAAGCGACTCATCTGGATTGAATACACAGGTATTGCTTTCGCGCTGGAGAATCACCACATGCACTATTGCTGGGTTCTCTCAGTCAATCCCCGTCCCGACGTTGAATACGAGAGGCCCCCGGCTCCAGTAAGACAGCTCCAACTGGACTATCCAGTCCTGGCGAGGCTGCTCGGCATTTGGATCGGCAATTCCGAGCTTGCCGGCACTGCAAAAGAATCGGATCTCCTGAAGTGGTTCGCGAGGGTGGCATCCAGCGACGACAGAAAAGCCTTCGTGCAGGAGGGAAGAGAATTTGTGGCCGGTGTTTCGCCAGACTGGGAAGCGATTGAAATGAAAGCTCAACGCCGGTTCAAATCGCCGGATGAAGCCCAGAAGTGGCTGTCGGATGTTGTTCACGTTTTCGATAAGGCTGAGCAGATACAGTCTGACGAGAAGAGGCTGCTGGAAATAGTCGAGAGTGCCGCGGCCGAATTCGATGGGGACCTTCGCAGCAAGCGTATAGTTGCGGTCGTGGATGGGGTTTCTGTTAGTTCGTATGAACCCCGCGAGTCCGATGCCAAGATATCCATTCGTTTTATCGAAGGGGAACACAACTACGATGTTGAGCAGCACATAGAGACAATCTTCATACCGATGTACAGGAGGGGCGTCAAAATGAACGAGGGTGATGTCGGGCAAAGGACGAGGGAGCAGTTGCGGATCAGTGCTGACCTGGGCCCTTACATAAAGCTCTGCCTGCCGCGTCTGGTGGAGCCTGTCACCCACAAGCTGGCAATCATACTTGGGATTTGTCTCCTGCTCTATTTGATATTTTTCGCCCTGCGCTCGATGTAAGGCGCGTGCCCGGTCTGCCTGTCTGGGAGATCAAGGACAAGAGACACCTACAAGTCCTTTCGAGCTGGAAGCTCAAAAGGACTTGTAGGCGCCACTGTCTCTACTCCCTCCTCATCCATGCAAACACGATCCGGGCTCCCTGTTGTCCGCTTGAGTCCAAAATCGATGTCCTCGCGACAGTTCGGCACGGAAAATGCACTTAACAAAGAAAAAGTGCTTTCCTCCGCCAAACTGTGTCAGATATTGGCCATACTGCGATTCGCTGGACCTCAAGAGCTATCCTGCTTCTCTCGATAGCCACAGTATCGCTGACATTGAACCACTGCACGGCGCCGATCATACGCGCAAACGGCCAGCTCGATCACGAACTCTACATCTGGCAGCGATCCTGGAGCGGCGCGGTCCGGGAGTCCATCGCGCAGGCGTCTCCCCAATCCGCCGGACTGGTGGTGTTGGGTGCAGAGGTCGCATTTGATGAGGGTGAGCTGGAGTCCATTCGGGTCGCCATCGACTACGATTCCCTGCGTGAGTCGGAGATTCCCCTCGGACTTGCGTTCCGGATCGGCGCCTGGTCCGGCGATTTCAGCGAAGAGGGCGAGCCGGTAACGACACTCGCGGACATCGCAGAAGACCTGGTATACCGGGCTCGCGAGTCGCAAGTTGATATCAAGGAGCTCCAGCTCGACTTTGATTGTCCCGAGGCCTGCCTGGACGGGTATCGCGTCTGGGTTGAGACAATCCGCCGAAGAATCGAGCCGACTCGCCTGACCATCACCGTGCTCCCATGCTGGTTACGACATCCCGAGTTCAAGAAACTGGCCGAGGTTGCCGACGGGTATGTCCTCCAGGTCCATTCACTCGAAGCGCCTGGGGGTATCGATGATGATTTCAGCTTGTGCGACCCGTCGAAAGCCGTCGAGTGGATCGAGCAGGCGGCGCGTCTGGGTCTACCGTTTCGTGTGGCCCTGCCTACCTATGGATATATTCTGGAATTTGACGACGAAGGGAAGTTTGTGAGGCTCTACGCTGAAGGACCCTCAATGGTCCGGCCCGAAGGAGTGCAATTGCGGGAGGCTCGCGCCGATCCGAAAGAAATGGCCGACCTCGTTGCCGCGCTGACGGAGGACCGTCCCGCCAACCTGGAGGGATTGATCTGGTACCGGATGCCGGTTCGAACCGACCGCCTGAACTGGCCCTGGCCGACACTCACTGCGGTCATGGAGGGACGCGAACCGCGCTCCTCATTGCACGCCGAGGTCCGCAAATCCGAAAGCGGTCTTTTAGATATCGAGCTCTGCAACGACGGCGAGACGGATGAATCGCCGATGGTGGCAATCTCGGTGAGTTGGAATGACGCACGTCTTCTGGCGAGCGACGCGCTTAGAGGTTTTGAGTTGACAGCCCGGGGCGAGTCCGGCGCGATTTTGCGACTCCCATCGAACACATCGTCCCCCATTCTCGAACGAATCCCACCGGGCGAGTCATGGCCTGTGGCATGGCTTCTTCTTGACGGGGACACGGAGGTGGAGATAGATGTATCATCCATTCAAGACTAGCTTGTTGCTTATCACTGCAGCGGCGATTGTCCTGCTGTATCCGCTTCCCTCAAGGGCGTGCGGGTCGTATTTCCCCAACAACTTCCTCTACGACTCCGACGACCGGGTCCTTACAGCGCCACAAACCGCCTTTAGAGTGGGATTTGCAGGGCTCTATCCGCTGCCCCAGCCCAGACCGGAATTCTCTTATATCCCTCCCCCAGGCGGCAAATCCTGGACCCAGACCGCGCAATCTGATGAGGATGAGCTGGCTGAGGCGCTTCAGACTCTGAACCTGACCGACGAAATCCGCGAGGACATCCTTGAGGACTACACAGAGGTGCGGGATGTTCTTACCGTCCTGGCGGAGGTGATGTCTATCAGGTACTACTACATGGCCTCGTCCGAGGATCCCCTGGCCAATTGGCGTGAATGGCTTCAGAGGATGCGCGCGAGTGGATGGCAGTATTACCCTCGGTTGGATGATCTGGAGATACCTGAAGCTGTGCCGCCGCAGTTCTCCCTCTATCTTCGCGGTGCGATCTCTTACTACCAGGGCGACTGGAGCCGGGCGCGTGAGTACTGGGAGCAAGTGCTGAACCTCCCGGATCAACATCGACAGTACAGGTCCACCTGGGCGGCATTTATGATTGGGAAGATCCTGGTCCATGAGGATCCGGACCAGGCCGTGGAATGGTTTCAAAGGGTCCGATCAATGACTAGAGAGGGCTACGCCGACAATCTGGGCCTTGCCGCTAACAGCTTCAAGTGGGAGGCGAAAGCCGAGCTTAACCGCGGAAACTACACCCGGGCGATCGAGCGATTCATGGACTTCCGCGCTACCGGTGATCGTAGCGCTTTGAATCCTCTTCTGGGTGCTATCGGCAGGACCTTCGAAGCTGGACCGGAGGCGCTTGCAGAGGCGGCCGCGAATCCGGCGGTAAGCCGCGCGATCACCGTCTATATCACATCAAATCGCTCCTCTGGCAGCTACTACTATCGAAGCTCCACAGCCCTGGAATCGGGATCGGCATGGCTCGATGCAATCGAAGCTACCGACGTAACCTACATCGAAAACACCGATTTTCTCGCCTGGGCCGCGTACCAGAACGGACGGTTTGAGATGGCCCGTCGCTGGCTCGATAAGGCCCCGGACACTTCCCTAGCGATGTGGCTACAGTCCAAGCTCGCGATGCGCGACGGGCAATTGCAGGAAGCTGCAGTCCTCCTCGAACAGGCAACCCTCGGATTCTCGCCGAACGAGCGATGGTCCGGATACACCGTACCATCCAGGCGGGTCCTTGGAGAGCTTGGAACCCTTCAGTTGACCCTTGAACAGTATCCCCAGGCCCTCCATTCTCTCCTTCGGGCGAACTACTGGATTGACGCCGCATACGTGGCGGAGCGGGTGCTCACGCCGGACGAGTTGAAAGCCTACGTGGACGAAAACTGGCCCGATCCGGGACTACCAAGTTCGCACACCTCCTGGGATCCGTACGCACTGAGAGCCTCCGGGGATGAGGGGATCGCACGGAAAATCCGGTACCTGCTTGCGCGCAGGCTGGCTCGGCTCGGAAGGTATGTGGACGCCTGGAATTACTACCCCGACCCTCTCCGACCCAGAATAGATGCCCTGGTCCAATACCTTCGAGACGCCGAGGATATGAGTCTGAGCGATGAGGATCGCGCCGATCTGCTCTGGGAAGCTGCCTTGATCACCAGGCATGAGGGCATTGATCTTTTGGGCACTGAATACGAGCCGGACTGGAGAGTGAGCAGGGGAAATGGCTGGGGTGGTGGAATCTCCTCCGTGCGATCCGATCCCGGTCACGCGCTAATACTCAGCAGCAGCGACTCCGAACGTGAGCGGATCGAACGCCACGCATTGGAAGTGCAACCGCAAAAACGTTGGCACTACAGGTACGTCGCGCTCGATCTCGCCTGGGCAGCGATAGAACTCATGCCCGATGAAACGTATGAGACCGCTCACCGCCTGTGTGTGGCCGGTGGCTGGGTTAAGGCTCGAGACCCCGAAACAGCCGATCGTTTCTACAAGGCTATGGTTAACAGGTGCCGATCGACCTGGTTGGGACAAGAGGCGGACAGGATTCGATGGTTCCCCGATTGTGGTCATTAGCAGTCATTGAACCCCACTTCGCTATCTGCTAGTCTTCCCGAATCCCGTACTGAAGGATGCACTCCGATGCGCACAATTGGCGTCTATACAACCATCTTCTTATTTCTGCTATGTCTTGCACTTTCCCCTTCCGTCAGAGGACAGGATTCCCAGACTGAGACGGAAGAGATCGATTGGTCCGATCCGGAGACGATAGACCCTTTCGACGAGGATATCGGGGACTTCCTGGACGTGGACCTTAGCGCCTGGAAAGAAAAAGCTTTTGAGGCGTACCAGGCAGGAGACTATGAGGAGGCCGCGAAATACTATCTTGCTTTCTTGAAATACGAAATCGAGGATGGCGGCTCCATCTATAACCTGGCCTGCTGCTACGGGCTTCTGAGTGAAGCCGAGCTCGCCGCGATATACATCGAAAGGGCGGTGAACGCCGGGTTTGAGGACATTGACCACATGATGTGGGATCCCGATTTTGACAACGTAAGAGGCACGGATGTCTTTGATGCGGCGGTGGACAGCATCGCTTCCATGATTGAAGAACGGGAAGATGATCTGGGAAGCATCGTCCATACCGATGCTCCCGCCTTCTTTGAATGTCGTGTACATCTTCCCGAGGATTATGATCCAGACAGGAGTTACCCGCTTCTTGTCGGCCTGCACGGCTATGGAAGCAATCCTGATCGGTTCATTACTCTCTGGGAACGTTTTGAGAGTCCGAATTTCATATACGCTTCCCCTCGCGCTCCGTATCCGTTCAAGGTCGGCAAAGACATCGGATATAGCTGGGGAACATGGGACCCCGAAGATGAAAGCGTGGAGGAAAGGGCTACAGAGATGTCGGAGGATTACATTGTGGGAGTTGTCAATGATCTGACTCAGCGATACAACGTTGACGAAGTTTATCTATTGGGATTCTCACAGGGCTGCGCTTTTGCCTATACCGCCGGAATCAGTAACTACGGTCTTCTTGATGGCTTAATCTGCTTCGGCGGCTGGCTTGATACGGAATGGCTATCGGAGGAGTCTATCGAAGCGGCCGCAGACTTGAGAATATTCATCGCCCACGGCACGGAAGATCGAATGGTGGAATACGAAGTGGGAATCGAAGCAAGAGACACTCTCACCAAATACGGTTACGATGTATCATTCTACGAGTTCGATGGAGCCCATTCGGTACCCGAGGAGGCCCTGCAAGCTGTCGAGGAGTGGATGAAAAGGTAGAGGGTCTTCAATTCGGACTGTCATTCTGCATGCAACAGGCTATTTTCCGGATCGGTCTTTCATTCAACTCCAACGCCATGCCCACAAAATCGGCGCCTAATGAAGTCCGGGCCTTGACTCTTGAGGAAACCCCGGCTATGATTCTGGCCCTTGTCTGGAATAGTAAGATAGTACGTCCGGCAAGGGAAAAACTTTCAGGAGACGAGCTGACCAGTCAACGATGAACATTTACGTGGGCAATCTGGATTTTTCCACCACAGAGGACGCTATCCGTCAACTGTTCGAACCACACGGAGCGGTAGATTCAGTGAAGATCATCACTGATCGTGATACCGGACGTCCCCGTGGTTTCGGCTTTGTTGAAATGATGAGCGATGAAGAGGCGCAAGCCGCTATCGCCGCCTTGGATGGGCAGGAACTTGATGGTCGAACCATCAAGGTCAACGAGGCCAGACCAAGGCAGGATCGCGGGAGAGGCGGCGGAGGCGGTCAAAGACGGCAGCGCTGGTAGTTCTGCCCGTCTTGGATCTGCTGAATGGCCTGACTTCTCTGTAACCCGCAACTTGTTGTGGGTTTAAAAGTCGTATGCCCGGTGGCCCACAACTTGTTGTGGGTTTTGTCGCATTCCTCTTCGGTAACCCACAACTTGTTGTGGGTTCTGCTCAATAGGAACAGGACTACTCCACCCAGGTAATTTTCGAGTTTAGGTAATCGGGGAGCCCCGAGTGTTTAGTCAGTTCGATGAAGCACAAAAGTCCGTGCAAAAGTGCAGCAGTGTAGTCTAACGTTCATCACACCGTCGGGGGGTGATGCAGGCGGGTTGAAATTCTCTCAATTCTGATACATACTCACCGTTTTGACCAAGCGGGTGCGCCGCATGCATGATCCAGGCTTCACAGGTTGACCGGGGAAGGTTGCAGGTCTGAAAGGATTCCTTAGTCCAAACGGAGGACGTTAGAAGTGTCAATCTCAGATACCGGCATCAGCAGCGAAACCAACGGGAGTTTGGGGGGAGTGGCCGACTACACTCTCCTTTCCAGGATACAGCTCGCCCCCGACACGTTTGAGCTTGTTTTTCATGCACCCCTCGCGGCACGAGCACGCAAAGCCGGGCAGTTTGTGATTTTCCTCGTGAATGAGCGCGCCGAGCGCATTCCCATCTCGATCAAAACCGGAGATGCCAAAGCAGGGACGTTGACGGTAATCATTCAGGCTGTCGGGAAATCATCGCGCGAACTTGTTTCTCTCGAACCCGGGCAGAAAGTGCACAGCATTCTGGGCCCGCTCGGGCAAGCAACCCATCTGAAGCCCGACTGCGGCACTGCGGTATGTCTGGGAGGCGGCTACGGGTCCGGTGCGATACTCTCGGTCTGCCAGGCGAATCGAGATATCGGAAACAAGGCGATTGCGATTATCGGCTCGCGCACAAAGGACCTCCTTCTGTGCGTGGAGGAAGCGCACGAGTACGCCGATGAGGTGCTGGTAACCACAGACGACGGATCGGCCGGAACGAAGGGATTCGTCACGCACGCTCTCCAGGAGCTCCTGGATCGCGACGAGCCGGTCGGTTGGACGTTCTCGGTCGGACCGATTCCCATGATGCGTGCGGTCGCGAATCTGTGCGAGAAAAACGGTATCCCGGCCTACGCGTCGCTGAACGCAGTCATGCTCGACGGCACCGGGATGTGCGGCGTTTGCAGGGTGACTGTCGACGGCGAAACCAAGTTTGCGTGCGTCGACGGACCTGATTTCGATGCCACCAAGGTTGATTGGGAAGAGCTTATCGAGCGCCAGAAATGGTACGCCAAGCAAGAAAGAGAGATCGATAATCTGTATTGCGAAGGCAAGCTGAAACCCGCGGACGCGGAGGTCTGCGCCCTGGTTACCCCCACAGTCGAGGAACTGGACAAGACCTATAAGGCCGACCTTCCGGAAGGGATCATCCTGGACGATCTCGGGGCCGACATGAAGGGCAGTCTGAGGATGAAAATCCCCAGGCAGGCGATTCCCGAGCAGACGCCGGAGAAGCGGATTGCCAATTTCGATGAGGTCGCGCTTGGGTACGCGACGGAGCAGGCGATAGTCGAAGCCAATCGGTGTATTCAATGTAAGAAGCCGTACTGTATTGACGGCTGCCCGGTCGTGATTGATGTCCCGGCGTTTATCGCGCTCATTAGAGACGGTGATTTCCTTGGCGCAAACCGGAAAATTCTCGAAACGAACACGCTCGGCGCCATCTGTGGGCGGGTCTGCCCGCAGGAGGAGCAGTGCGAGAAGGTCTGCGTGCTCGCCAAGAAGGGCGAGTCTGTGGCTATAGGTCGCCTCGAAAGGTTTGTAAGCGATTACGCACGTCTGCACGGACCGGGTTTCCTTCCCGAAGTAGACCCACCAACGGGAAAGAAGATAGCGATGATCGGTAGCGGACCGGCGGGGCTGACCTGCGCGGGCGAGATGATCCAGAAAGGGCACGAGGTTACGGTTTTCGAGGGCCTGCACATGGTCGGAGGTGTATTGATCTACGGGATTCCGGAGTTCAGGCTCCCGAACGAGATCGTTTGTGCGGAAGTGGGCGCATTAGAAAAAATGGGCGTCAAGTTTGTAACCAACGCCTTGATAGGACAGACATTCACAATCGATGAGCTGATAGAAAAAGAGGGTTACGACGCGGTTTTCATCGGGACGGGCGCCGGACTCCCCTGGATGCTCGGTATTCCCGGCGAGAACCTTAAGGGCGTGTACACGGCGAACGAGTTCCTCACCCGCGTCAACCTGATGCGCGCCGATCTGTTTCCCGACTACTCCACGCCGGTGACGATCGGCGACGACGCTGTGGTGCTGGGTTGCGGCAATACCGCGATGGATGCGGCAAGAACCTGCAAGCGGCTCGGCAAGAACTCCACTATTGCCTATCGACGAACCCGTGCCGAGGCTCCCGCGCGAACCGAGGAGCTGGAGCATGCCGAGCAGGAGGGGGTTGTTTTCCAGTTCCTCGCCGGTCCGACTGAAATCCTGGGCGATGACGACGGCTGGGTGCGTGGAATGCGTTTCATTAAAATGGAGCTGGGCGAGCCGGATGACTCGGGTCGTCGACGCCCGGTACCCATCGAAGGCAGCGAGTTTGAGCTTAAATGTGACACCGTTGTGTGCGCGCTCGGTTTCGGCGTGAATCCGCTCAGTCCAAGCACCACTCCAGGCCTTGAGACAACCAGGTG
>CBDUXL010000053.1:0-14607 GCA_965371155.1 uncultured bacterium
AATCGCATACATGCCAGTATAAACCTAAAATCATGGGCCGTCAATATATATTCCCGAATTATCCGCGATAGTGTTACAGGCTTGATCCATTGACAGGCTGGAATATCTGCTGGCCCGGACAAGGGAAATTTCGAAAATCGAGTCCGTGGGGGGTTTGCCCCCCCCCGTCCTCTCACACCACCGCTGGTACTCACCGCATCCAGCGGTTTCTTTCATTGCTGTAATGAGACAAACTTCCGTTCCCTCGTCAAGGCTCCATCCGGTCTCGACCCCGTGGATGTTTGTGGCTCCTCGCGCGCCGCACCCATAGAAATTTTTAGTCTCAGGTCAATTACCCGGGAACCCAGTTTTCGGGCTGCGTGTTCCTATCACATGGCTAGGATGGTCTGAAACAGCTTCTCATTTCTAAGCTCTGTTAAATCGAGACACTGATACATAGCAGCCTCAGCAGTCTGTAGATCAGCGAAGTTTTTACGACGTTTAAGTTTACTCACAACTCTGTACACTAGATCAGTATAGTCATGCCCTCTAATGTTACACCTTATCTCAGGAATTAATTTAGCCTTTGCCTCCTTAATTGTTGCCCGAAAAAGGGAAGCTTGGCCCCCTTTTCCATTCCTGAGCAAACAAGCATTAATATACTCACCCTCTTTAAAGTCAATAATAGAGCTTTTTATACTAAGATACTTCTTTATGGATACTAACTTCATCCTCCAATCAAGCATCTCGTTTGCTAATCTAATCAAGAATAGAGCTTTCAAAGCAGGTGTTATCAGTGAGATGAATTTAGAGGCATCTACACTGAATCCACGGACTGCTATTTCAAGGAACTCTCTAACGGTACTTTCTCTATATAGGTACATTTCCATCGAATTATAATCGGTGAACAGAAGCCTCGAGCATTTGATACTGCAATTTACATATGGCCCGAAATCTTTGTCTACAATGCAATAAAAGATCGATCCAGGAGGGGCAAGATCCTCTAGCTTGCATGCAAGAGTGATGACTCGTGCGCGTGCAGATGGAATAGGAAGCCCCTGGCTCTCAACCAAACAATCCGGAATATCAATAGTTGAAATCGGGTAGATTGCGATATCTCTTCTTTTGTTGCTGCTTAGAAACTTCCTGATTAATTTTTTGTCTTGATCCCCTTCTACGTAAATATGCTTGGTCACCTTTTCGCGAGTAAAATAAGTTATGATCTGATCAATAGATCGGCGAGGAAGCATTTAACTACCCCGCTTTAGATACAAGATCGACAACGCTCTCGTTGTGCTGCGCAAGTATCTCCATACTGTGCGTCGCCAAGATGTATTGTACTGGACTATCGCCAATAACATCAGTAAGAGCCGTGATCAACCTGGCCTGCCATTTGATATTTAAGGAGATTTCAGGTTCGTCGATGATGAAAATACTGGGTTCATCTAGTGCGACAAACGTGTTACAGAAGATTAGTAGAAGATGTCGTTCCCCCGATGAGAGCATGCCTGCAGTGAGTTCTTCGCCATCCTGTGTTTCGATACTTAGGCCATGTTGCATATTAAAATTAACGCGTTTCGGCGCTATGAAGCTAGAGAGTGTTTCGACAAAAGTGTTCACTTGTCTATAAATATCCTCATAGGCTTCAGTTCTCGCCTCTAGGCTATCCATATATGGCGACAGAATTTCAGTGATTGTTACCTGTTGTTGAGCGTCTGCCGTCAGAAGCTGATCCTTGAAGTCGACGCTTTTAAATGGTGCCATCAAGCCGAATGCGGAATAATCTTCGGTTTTGCGTTCTATTCTTTCTACGCGAGCGCAAAGCTTGCCGTAGGCTTCTGGGAAATGCTTTGGCATATCTGGTGAAACTAACTGCTGAATGGTCTTGGCATAAAGCGTATTCACATTTTCGTCACTCTTTGAATATGCTCTTAGATGCCGATCCCGTACCGCACGGGTGGCTCGTCTCATGGAATCCTCGAGAAGCTCTATGACTAAACTCTCCAACTTAATTACTGGCCGGTCTTCTCGCAAGTATCCACGCAAGTTATCTTTCCTTCTATAGGCACGGCCATGTTGGTGCCGGTCTTGTCTTCGATCATAATCAAAGTGAAGTGTCCTATCATCAGACAATAGATATACTTCTAAGTCAATCTCATCTAATTTATTGAAATAAGCGATTACCTCAGGATCAGCCGCGCTTTCATCAGCGGGGACGGTTCCTTCTTCGTCGAATGGTAATTTGTAGGTCTTTGGCGTCTCATTAAGTTCTTGGATTCCTACACAATATGGCCCATGTATGGATTCAAACCCCTCTCTGGTGGCCCAAAGTTTTGTGCCACTAGCAAGTTCAACTTCAAAGCGAAGAAATGGGATTTTGGCAAGTTCTGTTTTGTGCCCTTTTCTTCTATCTGTAGCCAAAAGGTGAAATAGGAGTCGCAGTATAGTTGTTTTACCTGATCCATTGTCGCCATACAGGATCAATATCTTGTCAATTTCTTGCTTTGATCCCTCTCGAGGTAATTGGTAAGTGAATCTACCGAAGAGTTTCTCAACGCGAATACATTTTACTGTTTTATTAGCTTTATTTGCTGTGAGTGTCATTTTGCCTTACTCGCTCGGTAGTTTTTGCGGTAATCTCATTTATCGATGCGTTAAAGTATATCATAAGGAATCCGATTATTGTTAGACTCAGTAGGATCGACAGCATCTTTCCCGCATACACTGAGTCTTATCCTCCCGCTCATGTATGACCCCGAATTATTCCATTCTTTCTGTGTGTCTGCAAGGCTTCTGAGTTAAGAAATACATAAACTTCATACGACATGTATGCAATCGCCATCTGAAATATATTGAAATTCACCGCCCGGCAAGGGAGTTCCCAACCTCTACCAGTCAATCCCGTCATCCGGAATCTCCCTGGCGTCCTCCGAGGGTAAACCCAGAAACAATCTCCGGAACAGGTCATAAAGGGTGTCATCATCGAGGAAGTCGCCGTCCTGGGGGTTGTTTCTGAAATATCGGGGCGCATATGAGCGCTCCCGGTTCAACCAATACTGCAACAGCTCCTCTATCTGCGAATCCGACAGGCCAAGCCCATCGTCGGGTATTTCGTTCGGACCTCGCCTGCCGGTATTCCCCCCGCCTTCCCGGTCATCTTCATCGGACTGGGAACCCTCGTTCCGATCGTCCTCTTCCTCGCCCCCCTGATCCGAATCCTCATCTCCCTGATCTCCTTCCTGATCGGCGTTCTCGTCACTATCCCGGTCACCCTCCCCGCTTTCCTCAGTTTCCTCCTCACCCTCGCCTTCCTCTCCCTGATCTTCCTCTGTATCGCCCTCTCCATCCTGGCCCTCCTCCTCCGATTGATCCTCGGTTTCCCCCTCATCGCCTTGATTCTCAGAGTCCTGATCGCTTCCCCCTTCTCCCTCCTGATCGCCCTGGTCGCACTCCGATTCATCCTGGGCTTCGCTTTCGTCGTTGCTCTCACCCTCGCTGGATTGCCCCTGCTCCTCGTCCTCCTCATCGCCTTCTCCCTCATCCTCGCACTCACCCTCGGTCTGCGGTGCGTCTTCGCCCTCCGATGCACAATACTCATTGGCGAATTCCAGGTTCCGCTGGATATCCTCATCCTCGGGAGCCAATTCCGCGGCGGAGTTGAAACTCGGCACAGCATTGGCGCAGTCATCGAGTTGAATGTAGGCAAGCCCCAAATTGTGATATACGCGGGCCAGATCGGTTTCCTGGGTGCCGGCACTGTCGGCCAACTGAACAGCGTACTCAAGCTCCTCGACAGCCTGCTCCCATTCGCCCTGCCTGTAATACGCGGTTCCAAGGTTGTGGTGAGTCTCCCAGTCGTCGCTGCCATGCTCGACCGCTCTCGTGTAGTGCTCGATCGCCTCGGGGTACTTTCCCGAATCGAAGTCCGTGTTGCCTCTCGCTCTCTGAGACGCGAACGGAAGGTCCCATGCCGCCAGTCCGAGTGCAACCATAAACACCATGAACGTCTTCAAGGCGACAAGAAATACCTGTCGTATCGGGTTACGAGCGAGCGCGTGCACGCTTCACCTCCGACGGAGGAATGTATGCGTAGAAAGCTTCCATTATCAGAAACAGGCACGCGAGCAGCAGGAAATACGGCGCCAGCTCGTCGCGCCTGACAATCCTCCTGGTCTGAAACTGAGTCGCCCCCTCATGCGCAATCCTATTGTACAATGTCCGGACCTCCATTTGGTTCGCGGCGGTGAAATATCTGCCGCCCGTCATCCTCGCGATCTCCCTGAGCGTACTCTCATCCAGACCCACCATGATCGTTTCACCCTGCGAATCCCTGCGATATTTTTCAGCACCGAAAAGCGGCCTGGACTCATCTTCCGGCAGTGGCGAGCCTGCAGGGGTTCCAATTCCGACAGTATAGACACGGACACCCGCATCCGCCGCTTCCTCGGCAGCTTCGATCGGGTCGAGTCCCTTATTATTTTCGCCGTCAGTCAGAAGGATGAGCACCCGACCCGCCTCGGAATCCCTGAAACGGTTAACCGCCAGATGGATGGCGTTGCCTATCCCGGTTCCCTGACGGATCGGTTCATTGGTGTCGAGACGATCGATGAAAGAAACGACACTGCCATGATCGGTGGTCAGGGGGCAGACAACTGTTGCATCGCCTGCAAATGCCACGATGCCGATCCGGTCACCGATGCTTGAGTCCACGAAATCATACACAACTTCCTTGATCGCATTCAGTCGATTCGGATAGAGGTCGCGGGCGAGCATGGAGCGGGAGATATCGATAGCCAGTACAATGTCGATACCCTCAACCTCCTCCTCGAGCGTTCTCTCACCGCCCTGCGGACGGGCGAACCCTACGACCAGAAGCCCAAGCGCGATAATCACAAGAATAGCTCGCGCCCGGGACCGTCCGGCAGGCTCGATATTCGAAAAACGCTCCAAAAGCTCAGGTGGGGCGAACACATGGCGGGCCCTGGCTCTCGCACGCGCCTGCGCATAGGCTGCGACCATTACCAACGGCAGTAAGATGAGGAGAAACAAGAATGTAATGCTGTAGAAGCTCATTTTTGTATCATTTATCTACTCACCGCACTCGGAACGGCGATCTCCTGATCGGCAGCATCGGCGGTTTCTAACCGCACTCGGAACGGCGATCTCCTGATCGGCAGCATCGGCGGTTTCAAACCGCCTGTGCGGCCGACGTGGCCGTCACCCTTCCGACCGCCGGTGCGGACGGCGTGGACGTCGCCCTTCCGTGAAAGACCTACGGCAACACCCTCCCCCATACGTACCTCGCTCCCAACTCCAAAGCCATCAGCACCAACGCTACGGCAAGCACGTATTGGAACAATTCCGAGTATATCGTGTACTTATGGGTCTCTATTTCATGGGTTTCCAACGCTGCGATTTCCTCATAAATGCGCTCCAGGGCGTTTTCGTCCGTGGCCCGGTAATAGCGCCCTCCGGTCAGCCTGGCGACATCCCTCAGAGTCTCCTCGTCAAGCCTCGTGTATATTAGACCGCCGAGATAATTCTGATAGAATCGCCCCGGCCTGGTGGGATCGGGAATCGGCGCAGGTTCCAGTCCGCCCACTCCGATCGTGTATATACGCACACCCGTCCTGGCAGCGATCCTGGCCGCGGTTTCCGGGTTAAACTCCCCGACATTGTGCTCCCCATCGGTGAGAAGGATCATCACGCGACTGGGCGTATCAGGATCGGGAAACCGTGCCACTGCAGTGACGATCGCGTCACCGATCGCAGTGCCTTCAGTCAGCACATCACCGATCTCCACCTGCTGGATAAATTCCTCCAGGATTGCCGTGTCGGTGGTCAAGGGGCACTGGGTGAACGCCATTCCGCTGAATACAACCAGACCGATTCTGTCGTTCTGGTTCCGTCGAACGAATTTCGCGAGCACTTCCTTGGCCGCCTCGGCACGGTTGGGATCGAAATCCTGCGCCATCATCGAGGGCGATATATCGAGGGTCAGCATTATGTCGATGCCCTCGGTGGTGGTTTTTTCCTGCGTCGCTCCCATCTGAGGCCGCATGGCGGCAAGGATCACGAGGGTAATCACCAGGAACCGGAGGATTATCGGGATATGTCGCGCAGGCCTGCGGATTCGCTGCACGTGGGGGATTCTCGCGAGCGCCGCGGTCAGCGGATACCTCACCCGCCACGGACGTTTTCTCTGGAAAGCAACATACACCCAGAGTATCACTGGTATAGCAATAAACAACACAGCCGGGAGCAGGTAGAAGAATCTGAGCTGGCCTGCTCCGAAGGCGCGATACAACCAGTCGATCAAAGATTCCATAAGCACCATAAAATGCCCCCGTTCTCAAGACGAATAAAGGGGCTTTGGGGTTCGGACAAACAAATGATACCACGGAACGGCGATCTCCTGATCGGCAGCATTGGCGGTTTTAAACCGCCGGTGCGGCCGGCGTGGACGTCGCCCTTCCGATCGGCAGCATTGGCGGTTTTAAACCGCACTCGGAGCGGCGATCTCCTGATCGGCAGCAATGGCGGTTTTAAACCGCCGGCTCTGCCAGCGTGGACGTCGCCCTTCCGAGCTCTATTCCCTCTAAGTCTCTCGCTGGACGGCAATCGATTCGGAGCGTTCCGGACACTTTCTTCGCATCATTCTCCACATCCTGAAACGATCGTTCCGGGTTGTGGTGAATCAGATACAATCTCTTCACACCCGCACGTAGCGCAACAAGCCCCGCGCCGAATGATCCCGTATGCGGTCCTTCCCTGTGGGCGCCAAGCGGATCAGTATTAGACTTGTACGATTCGAACGAGTCATACCAGCTCTCATGCAAAAGCACCTCGACACCCCGTACGAAATCAACAATCTCATCCTCGGGAGGTGTATCGGTCACTAGAGCGAAATAATCTCCGAATCTCAGAGCCACGGTAGGATCCGAGTGATTTGGATTGACCCGGACGGCCACATTGAGCGGAACTTCCCCTATATCCAAGATCGTACCCGCTGTAGAGAGGTCCTCCACTGATATGCTGGGGCTGAGCTCGATGAACGGATGCGGGGAGTAGGGCTTTCGAAAAAGGCCGTTCAGCATGTCGAACGCAGATTGCCCATATATTTCCATCCCGGGAGCATAGATGATTATTGGCAAGTCCCCGAAGATACCTCTCATCCAGAACAGGCCCGCGACATGATCGAAGTGGTAGTGGGTGAGGAGTATCCGAACACCCGAGAGTGAATTCCATGCGGATTTGAGCAGGCTGTTGCGAAGCTCCATAAGCCTGGAGATGCCGGTTCCGGCGTCGATGATCACCATCTCGGTTCCCCAGATGAAAGCAAAACAGGAGGTGTGTTGATGGTTAGCGGGAATCCAGCCCCCGGAGCCGAGGGGGTAGAGCGTGACTGATCGGTGCAGATTGGGCGTGGTCATGTGGAATCTGATAGCACATAAAAAGCCCCATCACAAGTGATGGGGTTACCGTTTACAGGCGCACATGCGTAGAAACTTCCCTGTTACTCAGCATCCGAAAACGGCAAAGTCGGGTTCTGTAACAACCTTCTGCTCATGCATGCCGGGCACATGCAATCCGAGTCTATCGTTTGCTTATGCACCAAACCGTGAAGCCTGCCATCTTCGGCTTTGAACTTTTTCAGTATCAAGTCCAAGTAGGAAGTATCGCTTTTTTCATATCGACGGAAAACGGCATAAGCCACATGATCAGCCAACTGGACAAGCCGTGAGGCCCTTGAATCAACGAAAAGAGGGACTTCGGCCATGTTTCTGAGAACACCCCAACGCGTCCCATGAGAGCTAAACCGGCTTGCTAACCTCTGCAAGCTCGTCTCGTATGAGCTCTTATCCAGTATTATGATCCCACGCTGTGGATTGTCAGCGTGATAGTGCTTCTTCAACTCAATTTCAAATCTGCTGCAAAGCTCTTCGAAAGCAATCTCCATTGCATCTTGCCCCAAATACGAGGTTTTATGCACAGCACAGGCGAATGCGAGAGTGGTCTCGTGTGAATCGGCCAGTACACCCAGGACTTCGGATATTGCTGCGCGCCTTTCCGGTTTGCTCATGCCTTTCCACGGAGCTTCTCTGCCTGAGAACATGTTTGAGGCATGGAACTCAATGGAGTCTGCGCTTGAAGCATCAATAGCCAACGCGATTTTTTGGATCTGCTCCGACAACCAATGAACCTGGCGTTCAAAGACCATTACACCGCCAAGAACGAGGTATGATTCGTTTCTGTTAGAAACTGACCCAGAGTCGTCTAGGTAAAGGAGATACACTGCGTCTTTCCCCTAAAACAGAAAATGCAGCCGGGTGGAATTTTCCAACGAACTGCGCTACCGCAGCTCTCCCAACCGCAACACCAGTATACCACAAGACGGCCTGTGTTTCAAGATCACAAACCCTGTCAGCACTGTATTAATTCTCTGTAGTCTCATTCTGCTAGTGACACCAAGTTCGCCCATCATATCTCGTCCAGGCGGTTGATACTATCCTTCAGCATCGCTGTCGCTTCCTCGTAGCCGGGCTTTCCGAGAAGTGCGAACATGTTGCGCTTGTACGCCTCTACACCGGGTTGATCGAACGGATTAACCCCGGCGAGGTAACCCGAGATCGCGCAGGCATACTCAAAGAAATAAATCAATGCGCCGAGATGATAGGCATCCAGCCTCGGAACCGTGATCGACAGGTTGGGGCACCCGCCGTCGGCGTGAGCGAGCCGCGTCGCCTCCCTCGCCGTGCGGTTTATCTCTCCAAGGTCCCTACCCTCCAGATAAGAAAGCCCATCCGTATCGCCGCCCTCCGTCATCGCAGGAATCGATAACTCCGGTTCAGCGCTTTCAATGGAGAGAAAAGTCTCACACAATATCCTCGGACCATCCTGAATCCATTGCCCGAGTGAATGGAGATCGCGAGTGAAAATCGCGCCTGCGGGGAACAACCCGTTTGCGTTCTTGCCCTCACTCTCGCCGTAAAGCTGCTTCCACCACTCGATAAGCTGAGCGAGCCGGGGCTCGAAACCCACCAGAAGCTCAATCGCAAGGCCCGCCCTGTAAAGGAGATGTCTCAGCGATGCATAAAGGCGAGCAGGATTGCGTTCGAGACGTGTCTCGCGGCAAGCGAGCGCACACTCGGTGGCGCCTCCGACCAATGCATCGACATCAACACCCGCGTAGGCCAGGGGAAAAAGCCCGACTGGAGTCAGCACCGAATATCGACCACCGACATTATCAGGCACCACGAATGTCACCCAGCCCTCACTCTCCGCGAGCTCCCTCAGTGCGCCTTTTTCTCCATCTGTGGTCGCCACAATCTGCGAGCCGGCAAGCTCTTCGCCCAGTCGACGTTCGAGTTCTTTCCGAAAGATACGGAACGCGATTGCAGGTTCCGTGGTCATGCCGGATTTGGAGATGACATTGATCGCGAAACGTGAATCCTGCAATGAATGCAGGAGATCGGCATGATAGCGAGACGAGCAATTCACGCCTGCATAACGCAGCAAAGTGTGCGGCGTGGAAATCGGTCGAAGGGCGTCGAAACATGCCCGCGCCCCGAGATACGAACCGCCGATCCCAATGACAACCAGGCAATCCGTTTCATCTCGCAACCTTGCCGCGGTTGCCCTTAGCCGAATAAGCTCCTCGTCATCCAGCATTTGGGCGGGATCGAGCCATCCCAGGAATTCTCCCCCCGGGCCTGATTTCGAGTGAAGAAGATCGATCGCATCCCGCACCGCATCCTGAGCGGATCGGACCTGGTCCTCGCTTATGTGGCTTGAAAGAAAGGACGCGTCAACTCGCACGCTTTCGTCATCGAACGAGCTTCTGAATGTCATCTATCCCGCTCCTTGAAACACGGGCCGGATCGCCGGGCCGCAGGGATGTCAATCGTATGTGTGGAACCCTCTCCCGGTCTTTCGGCCCAGATGCCCTTTTTCGACAAGCTCCCTGAGGTTTTCAGCCGGAGCGTACTTGTCGTCACCGAACCCCTCGTGCATCACGTTCATGATCGCAAGGCAGATATCGAGGCCGATCAGGTCGGCAAGCTCCAGCGGTCCCATCGGCATGTTGAGACACGTCTTGGCGATAAGATCGATGTTCTTCGCATCGCTTACCCCTTCCATTAGCGCAATCGCGCCCTCATTGATGTACGGCATCAGAATGCGATTCGCTACAAACCCGGGGGAATCGTTGGACATACCCGGCACCTTGCCGAGGTCGGTTCCTATTTGTTTGACCGTCTCAAAGGTCTCGTCCGATGTTTCCTTACCGCGAATTAGCTCAAGCCCTTTCATCACCGGAACCGGGTTCATGAAATGCATACCGATGACCTTGTCCGGGCGATTCGTTGCGGTTGCGATGTCGGTGATGGGAATGGATGAGGTATTGGACGCGAGGATTGTACCCGGCGGGCAGTTCTTGTCGAGGTCCGAAAACAGCTCCTTCTTGGTTTCCAGGTCCTCGATGATGGCCTCGATTACGATATCGGCGTCATAGACCCGATCCACCGATGTGCTGATGCGGCCCACGATGGCATCGGCATCCTCCTGGGTGATCCTCTCCTTCTTGACGAGCCAACCCAGGCCTTTCCGGATAGTAGCCATGCCCTTATCGGTGAATTCCTGCTCGATGTCGACCATGGTCACATCAAGGCCGGACTGAGCGCACACCTGCGCGATTCCGCTCCCCATTGTCCCTGCACCGTAAATGACAACTTTGCTGATGCTCATGGTGTTCTCTTCTGTATGTGCTGTTAAAAATGAAAAAGGCAGCCGTCATGGCCGCCCGGGTAATTCACTACACCAACTCAATCGCCATGCCGACTCCGTTTCCGCCGCCGAGACAGAGTGCAGCGATTCCTCTGGTCTTGTCGCGCTGCTTCAGGGCATGGATCAGCGTCACCAGAATTCGAGCGCCGGAACAGCCGATCGGATGGCCGAGGGCAACAGCTCCGCCGTTGACGTTGATGATGCTCTCGTCGATCCCGAGCTCTTTTCTCACCGCGATCTGCTGGACGCTGAAAGCCTCATTGAATTCGTAGAGATCGAAGTCATCCTTCGTGTAGCCCTGCGCGAAAATCTTCTCGACCGTGGGAATCGGCGTGAGCATTACCCATTCGGGATCGAGCCCACCGATAGCGGTCGCGAGTATTTTAGCGATCGGCTTCAGCCCTTTCTCCTTGACAACCTTCTCACCGGCGAGAACCACAGCGGCGGCGGCGTCATTCGTGCCCGGAGCGTTGCCTGCCGTAACGGTGCCGCCCTTCTTGAAAACGGCCCTCAGTTTCCCGAGTTTCTCGATGCTCGTATCCCGCCTCGGACCCTCATCGACTTTGAACTCAATCGGATCGCCCTTCCGCTGCGGGATCATCACGGGCACAATCTCCTCCTCGAATCTGCCCGCATCGATTGCCTCGATCGCTTTCCGGTGCGAGTTATACGCGTATTCGTCCTGCTCCTCGCGGGTGATACCGAACTTCTCCGCGACCAGCTCTCCGGTATTGCCCATGTGGAAGTCGCTGTACGGGTCCCAAAGGCCGTCAGAGACCATGCTGTCCATGATCTGCCCATGCAATATGCGGTATCCTGTCCGCGCCTTTGGGAGGTAATACGGTGCGAGGCTCATGGACTCCATGCCGCCGGCGACAATAACTTCCGCCGATCCGTTCTGGATGGTCATGAAGCCCAGGTTCGCGGTCTGCAAGCCTGAGCCGCAGACCATTCCGACAAGGTAGGCATTTCGGTCCGACGGAACGCCCATTCCGATCTGGACCTGCCTGGCAGGATTCTGACCCAGTCCGGTCGAGCAGACATTGCCCATGATTACCTGGTCGACGTCCTCGGGCTTTAGTCCTGAGTGCTCCAAAGCCGCCTTACCGGAAACTATTCCCAGTTCGATGGCAGAAGTGTTCTGGAGTGTTCCGAGGAACCGTCCGATAGCCGTCCTTCTTGCTCCAACGATATAAACTGCTTCAGCCATGTGAAAATTATCCTTTCTATCTGCAAAAGCAGTGTTTTCGAGCTGTAAAATCGGGCTCTAACCATAGAGATCCTGAAGTCTGAGGCGTCCGAATCGCTTGCTGATTCCCGCGAACATCTTGTCCAGAGCTTCCACGAAATCCCCGAGCGCGTCAACACCGACGACTGTCAGGAAAATTCCCGCTCCGGATGCAAAGTTCGCTGCAGGGGCCTGGATTCCGGTGGTGGCAACGAATCCCGTGAAATCGACCGGGGACCACCAGACCAGACGCCCGGCTTCATCGGGACCCTTGTCGGCATCCTTAATAATCAACGGCGGTTTCTCGGCGACCAGAACCGGCCAGACCATCAGAAGATCGATCTGCATCGGTGTCCGGCCGATCAGGTCCTTGAGCCCGCCGAAAACATCAAGCGTATTGGTCACAAGCACCTCGCAGCAATCCACCAGACGTTCGGCGGCGATCTCATCACTGGAATCCATCAGCGCGAGCGATGTGGTCAAGTTGGCGGAATCCGGAAACTCTCTCCGGATAGCCGCCACACCACGCTCCAGGGGAATTGAGAAGTCCCGTCCCCCGGAACGGTCGGCCCCGTCTTCATCGATCGGACACCAGGGGAGGCTGTAGGACTCCCTGGGCCCTCTCGCCTCACGTTTGCTCCATTTCCCAATGACAGGAACCGAATACACAAAAGGCAACTGAAGGAACTCTTCGTTCTCGGTCAGGACCGCGACCGGCTGTGCATCGGCAAGGCACTCCACCAGGATCGCGCTATGCACCCTGGTCGAGAGAGTTGCGTCCTCGAACGACAGAGACGGCAGGGTGACGAAAATATCGCCGGGACGGTCAAGCGTCTTTCCCTGCGGAGTGGCAGTGTAATCCACCCTGACTTTGAGGTCCGAAAGGGCTTCTTTCTCACGCAGCAGATCTATCAACCGTCGCGCGACTCTTGCCTTCAGCGCAAAGTTCCCCTTACTAAGGTAATGCCTTAATTTTTCTTTTTGAGCTAACATCGCCTGGCCTCCCCGGGTGCTGAATGGACGGCACCCACACTGTCGCGACACAACAAATTATCAACTCAACTGAAACCACGCAAAACCGCACCCGCATGGGAACACGTTCCGAAAGCGGGGCGGTATTATACCGCCGTGGCTCAAACAGGGTCAAACTGGTAACTGGGAGGGAGAGGCTCCCGCCGAGCCGTTTTCCGAATTTCGCATCGACGCGGGAGGGAGAGGCTCCCGCCGAGCCGTCTTCCGAGTTGCACATCGGTTCAGCGGAGCTTCGCCCTCCCCCCCCTCCATTTTTTAGGGCAAAAAATCTTCCGGAGGTGTCAGTAAATTGGACTCCCGGACGTTCCCTAGGTAGAACAAGCTTACGATTCCGCTGTGCTATAATGCGCGACGCCGCCGAAGAAACGGCAAGGCATAGCAAGGAGCCGAAGATGGGAGTAAACAAGGTCATACTGATAGGAAACCTGGGCAGGAAGCCCGAAATCCGCTACACATCGACCGGAACGCCGGTCGCCAATTTCTCGGTGGCCACTACCGAGCGATGGGGCAGGGATGAGAGCGGGGAAAGAAGAGAGCACACTGAATGGCATCGATGCGTGGCATGGCGGAAGCTCGCCGAGATTTGCGGGCAGTACCTCGACAAGGGCACCAAGGTGTACCTGGAAGGCCGAATTCGTCAAAGCGAGTATACAGGTCAGGATGGGATCAAACGCTGGTCATTCAAGATTGAAATCGACCAGATGGAAATCCTGTCGCCGAAGGGCACACGCGAGTCCGTGCCGGATGAACCCTCCTACGGTGCTTTCCCCGACACCTCATCCGGTGCTGCCCAACCTCAGGCTGCAAAGAAAGACTCGGCCCCTTCGCCGCCCGCCAATGATGTCGACCTGGAGCCGGATATCGACCTCGAAGAGGACGATGAGTTTCTCGTGGACTAGCGAAAAAATCTACTCCTCTTCAGCCATTATTTCTTCGAGACGGGGATGCACGTCCTGCGCCGCGGATGAAATCGGTATCAATTCAAATTCGTCTACACGACTGAGTATTTCCTCCATGTCATTAGAAAACGCAAGGTCGGGGGGTATTCTCCAGGCCCAGGTATAGGTCCAGGTCCGGCTTCCATCCGCAGTGCTGACCTCGTATTCGATCAACATCTGGAAAGGATTGCTCGGATCCTCCTCCCCTTTTTTCGTCTGCTCCACAATGTAGCCCTCAGACTCGATTTCATCCATTAGGGTTTCAATCGCCCGCATCGGAGCTCCCATCGCCTGTATTTCCGGCCAGTGGCGATGGACCGCAACGCCCACCTGGCACATTCTTACCATGCACGAGACAAACAGCAGCACAAACACTACCGCAACGCAACCACAACAGGCTCTCACAGTGCTATTGTCCATATCACCGACCTTCCAGCAATGATATCACCTTCGTGTCCCGAATTGAATTGATCTACTTATATGACGGCACCACACCGCCGGCGTTGCATGGTTTGACGTCAGGCAGCCAAGAATAAACAGTGCTGAAATAGTCTGGGAACAGCAACCGAACCCGGGCTGTTGAAAAGCCTCAATGCAAAGCAAAGTCAATCGATTGATCTGGATGATGGGTGCCACCCTCAAGCG
>CBDUXL010000054.1:0-14540 GCA_965371155.1 uncultured bacterium
TCCTCCCGAATCCCTGGGAGACGGTGAACAAGAAATTCAAGCCCGGCACGGTGGTGGAGGGCGTTGTTGTTCGGACCGCGGATTTCGGCGCATTTATCAGGCTGGATAACTACTTCGAGGGCCTGGCGCATATATCGGAGCTGGTCGACAACAAGATTTCCCACGCCAGGGAGGTATTTAATCAGGGCGACAAGGTCAATGTTTATATAATGAACATTGACAAGAAAAGCAGGAGGATCAAGCTCTCGGTGCGCAGGGCTGCGGATGCGGAGCGCAGGAGAGAGGTCGAGGGTTTCATGAAAAGCCAGGGCGACCTCGAGAATGTCTTTGCCGCCCGACTTCAGGAAGCCCTTGCCGATATTGATCTCCCCTCGGAAGAGGAGGAGAAGCCTCCCATGGACGAAGCTGCCGTTGAGCCTCCCAAGGACGAAGCCGCCGTTGAGCCTCCCAAGGACGAAGCCGCCGTTGAGCCTACTGAGGAGAAACCGGCAGAGGATATAGCGGAGCCGGTGAAGGCTGAAGAGACTGCTCTGGAGGAAGCCCCAGCCGAGACAGAATCCGAAGAGCCTGCTGAGGAGGAAAGCGCGGAGACCATAGCCGAACCTCCCGAGGCTGAGGAACCCAGTGCTGAGGCAGCCGGGGAGCAACCTGAGAAGTCGGAGGAGACTCCCGAGGAAACGAAAGAAACCGAGGAGTCCCCGGAGGAAAGCGAGAGTAGCAGCAATCCCCTGGAGTCGGAAATGGACGGTACGCCCATCTAGTATGGCGTCAAGGACATATTCAGCGTAAAATCGACCCACCCGATGGTGGGTTTTCTTGTGAATATTGATTCTCTGTGAGCGGATGTCGGAGACCGGAAAAACAAAAGTCATTGCGATAACCGGTGGGATCGGATCGGGAAAAAGCACCGTTGGTGAGATGGTTGCAGCGAAAGGTTATCCGGTAATCGATTCAGACAAGATCGCACGCGAGATCACGGGTCCCGGCAGTCCTGCCGTGAGGGAAATCGCCGAGGCGTTCGGTTCTGAAGTGCTGACGGCTGATGGGGCGCTGGATCGAGAGAAGGTTGCGGAGATCGTTTTTTCCGACCCGGCAAAACGCAAGATTCTGGAGGGCATACTCCATCCAGAAATCGGGAAGGAAAGGCGTCGGCGGGCAAGAGAAACCGGCGCTGAATGGGTCTTTGAAGTGATCCCCCTGTTGTTTGAGGCTCAACTTGAGAATACGGTGGACAGAATCTGGCTGTGCTATGCTCCTTCGGGTGTCAGACTGGGGCGGTCGATGGATCGTGACGACGCCCGAGAGGAACGAATTCTTGCCAGAATGAGCGCGCAGATCCCCGACGAGGATAAAATCGACAGAGTAGACGTTGTAATCGATACCGCGATTCCACTTGCTGAAACCAGGAACCAGGTTGAGCGTGCACTGGCGTTATTGGAAGAAAATGAGATCGGCTAACCGTGTGGACTTTCGTCGAAGCTGAAGAATATTTGAGCAAGACCGCTCCCGCCGGGACAAGTGTCTACGGGCTCGGGCGGATCAACCATCTCCTGGACATTCTGAATCACCCCGAGAAGGCATTCTCCTGTGTGACAATTGTCGGAACCAACGGGAAGGGATCGGTTCTGGCTTTCCTTGACGCGCTTCTGGGGGCGCACGGTGCGAGTGTCGGATGCCACGTGAAGCCGCACCTGGAATCGGTTACGGAGAGAATAAGAATCAACGGCACCGACAGCACCGAGGAGGAGTTTGCCGAAGCCCTCTGGAAAGTGAAAAACGCAGTGGACGAAGGCTGGTCCAGGGATGACAAACCGACCTATTTTGAGTTGATTTTCGCTGCGTCGCTTGTGGCCCTCGGAAGCGCGGATGTCGATGTTGCGCTGCTGGAGGCCGGACTTGGAGGACGGCTGGATGCTGTCAACGCTGTTGATGCGGGGTTGGTCGTGTTGTCGTCCGTCAGTTTTGACCATACTGAGCTTCTGGGCGACAGCCTGGAGTCGATAGCTCGCGAGAAACTTGCCGTTGTTCGTCCCGGCGCGCTGCTCGTGTGTCAGGAAAATCCTCCCGAAGTTGTTGAGACGGTTCGGACGTATGCGGGAGAAAAGAACGTCCGGCTAATCGAGGTTTCCCGGTTCGCGACCATCGAACGATATCAAGATAGCAAGTTAACATACGAATCCGATAGGTTGGGGAAGATTGCGGATCTAGAGCTCGGTTTGGGTGGGTCCTGGCAGATTTCGAATGCGGTGCTTTCACTGGTTGCTCTTGAGAATTTCTCGGAATGCATGAAACTTGGAGCATTGCACGATGGTCTGAAAGAAGATGCCATACGCCGTGGACTCAGGGCTGCGAGGATTCCCGGTCGATGGGAGAGAATCGATTTTCCTGATTTTTCCCCGGTTCACATCCTTGATGGGGCACATAATCCGGCCGGACTAATCCTGGTCCTGGATGAGTTTGCAGGATTCGGATCGCGCGTGAAGACTGTGATGTTCGGAATGAAGTCGGGGAAGTTGCTTTCGGGTGTAATGCCGCGACTTGTGAGGGCTGCGGACCATCTGATTTTCGTGCCCGTCCCGGATACGGAGGCTTACTCTCCTGAAGAGCTTGCTCAAATGGCGCATGAGGCACTTGACAAAGAAAGCAAATTGAGTCAGATTCAAATTAGTTGTATCGATTCTATTGCAGGGGGGCTGGCTCTTGCCTCGGAGGTCACTCCCGATGACGGGGTGATTCTCGTGACCGGTTCGCTCTATCTGGTTGGCGAGGCAAGGAGCATTTTGCTGAACCGACAATTGATCCCCAGAGGGACCGGATGAGTCGGAAGTGTATGTGCCGGGATCGGCACACGGGGGTGAGAGATACATGTCGACCACACACAGCAGCTATCTGATGAAAAGCGTATTGCTTCTCGCGCTGGTTTTTCTCATGACGGGCGCAAGCATGTATTTCGGGAAAACGCTCGGAAGGAACATAATGGCGCTGACGAGGAGCAATATCGAGGAGCGTTTCGAGGGTCAGGATCCTATCGCCTCAGAAGGAGATGGGGATTTCATGCTGGACGTAGTGAGCGGCAGGACCAGTCTCGGTTACGACGAGAGCGAGTTCGGCTCCAACCCTTTCCCGAGGGAATGGGCCGATCCACCCGAGGAGGAATTGGAGGGTGAAAGCGAGGAGCCGGTGGTTGAGATCAACATTCTTGATGAGCCGGTTGATGGCGCTGCGGAAGAGGGCGAGGGAGATGAAGACGAAGGCGAGGGTGGAACAGCAGTTGAGACCGAGGAAGACACAGGCTCTCGAAGGAACCTGTTCGACCTGGGCAGCGCGCAGGTATTTCGCATTCAGGTCGGGACATTTTCCGAGCGCGACAATGCGGAGAACGTCTGGAACCGCCTCACACAGGCCGGTTACGATGCATCTATCTCAACTTACGAGGATGATGACACCGTGCGTTACCGCGTGCAAGTCGGCAATTTCGGGGGCCGGGAAGCCGCTGATGAGGTCGCCGAGGAACTGAGGAGCATGAATTTCGACGCCTGGGTTTTCCAGATCCAGTGATTCTGAGAAAGGCTACTCAAAAGCAGTCGTAAGATGATGCTGTAGCGAAAGTGAGGTTAGTTTCCAATGGCGGATTCAGATCGAACCGATAAGGTTATGAAACCCGAGGAACGGGATTCTGACTTCCATGTCCCCCCGGAACGTCCCCACGGTCAGGGGAAAGAAAGCCTTTTCACCCAGGCAGGCCCGGTACATCTCGGAGCCGGACAGCGAGGTATTGTAGCACTCGGGGGGATTAGCAGAGGCGGAGGATCTTCCCATCTCGACACAGCGCAGAGTCAGGTTTCTGTATCAACACCGCCCGCACCGATTGTGGAGCCGCAGGCGGCACCTGCCGTCCCGGCACCTTCGGCGGTTTCGAGACCTGTCAGGGTCGAAAGCCGTGCATCCGGAGCAACGAGTTGGTCGCCGAAACAATTGGAGCCGAAAATAGACTCCAGCGCATACATTCATCCTTCCGCTGTGGTGATCGGGAACGTTATTATCGGAGCAAGAGTCTTTGTTGCACCCGGCGTGATAATCCGCGGTGACAACGAGGAGCCGATTTATATCGGGGAGAAGGCGAATCTTCAGGAGGGTGTCGTGATACGGGACCTCCCCACGCGTCGCGGAGGCAAGGTCGACGAAAAACGGTTGGTGGAAGTCGGCGGGAAAAAGTTCTCGGTCTACATAGGTGATAAGGTATCCATATGCGCTCAGGCGCAGGTTCATGGGCCGGCTCGGGTGGAAACCGGTGTTTACATGGGTATGCAGTCGCTTATATTCTGGGCGAGGCTTGGGGAGGGCGTGGTGGTCGAGCCGGCATGCTTGATAATGAACGTGAGCATCTCACCAGGCGTGTTTGTGCCTGCCGGCCTGAAAGTAACCAACCAGAAGACGGTCAAGGAGCTTCCGCCATTGACTGCCCAGTACAGGTTCTACGGGATCGGGGCGGAGACATCCGCTGACGCCCAGGAACTTCTGTCAGGTTATGGGGCGTTGAACCGATAGGGTCCCATGGCAGTCTGAACTTGTGGCGTGGCAGTCTTGAGTATGATATAATGCGCACTTCGGCGGGAGCAGTTCCTTCACAGGAACCGCAGGTTTTTTCATTTGTACAATTCCGCGTAACGAGGTCATGGTACATGCGCCTTTCTCTTCCGCTTATCTCATTGACATTTGTCGCTACGCTTTTTATCGTGCTCGGCTCGTCTGTTGGAGCGCGTCAAGGAGTAACCCCTGGCTATGACCTGGAGTTCTCCGAGTTCCTTCAATCGCAGGGCGCCCGAGTGGGCCCGAGCGTTGTAGCTGTCGAAACACGCTTCTCTCGTCATGTTCACGATAACGGACGCCTCAGGGAAATCATGGTTGCGGGTGATTTCTCCAGCGGATTCATCTACAACGATGAAGGAATCGTGGTGACGGACTACAGGACGATTGTCCATCCCCCATCGACCTATTTTGCCCGCACCGCCGGCGCCTCCGACACCACGGCCGATTACATTATGGTCAAGCTCGCCGATGGCAGGACCTATGAGGCGGAAATTGTCGGCTTGGACAAGACGAGCTCCCTTGCTGTACTTCGACTGCCTTTCATTGAGCCGGTGGACTCCATTCCTGCTCCACTGGGGGATTCGAATGATGTAATTGTCGGGGAGCCAATCCTGTACATAGGCTACAACACTCGAACCGGCGCCAGAATCAGTTACGATTTTGGTGTTATCAGCGCTCTGAGGCCGAAGTTCCCGACGATTGAAGAGAGCACCAACCAGTATTTCCAGGTGAATGTTCCTCAGAACTCCGGTAACCAGGGCGGAGTGGTGGTCAACTCACAGGGCGAGGTCGTTGCCCTGATGACCCATATCACTCCTTACCGCGACGCCACTGAGATTCACTTCGCTCTTCCGATTCAGCAGGCGATCGATGTAATCGATGCCATCCTTGATGAGGGCGAGATGCACAGACCCTGGCTTGGATTCCACCTGCTGGAGATGAATCCACAGATCGAACGGGCCTATTCCTTGATAGAAGACATGGACGGTGACGGTCTCGTTACCGATTCGGACAGGGACCTGTTTGAGCTGGAGGTGGGTATCGACCTGCGCAATTGCCTGTTCGTAATCTGGGTGGATGAGGATTCCCCAATGGGGGATTCCGGCATTCTGGAAGCTGACATTCTCCTGGAATTCAACGGTGTTCCGGTCACAAATATGGATGAGCTGAAGAACCAAATTGAGCGCTACGATATCGGCGATCGGATCACTATTGAATGGATGCGTCGCGAATACGCTGTCTGGGACCCGTATGTTGCCGAGATTGAGATTGAGTACAGCGGTCAGCGTGAAGAAGAAGAATAGAGACTGGATATCTTGTGTAAACAAGCGTGCTAGTCGCCAATTTGGCGCCGGTGCGCTCTGAATACGGGCGGGTTGAAAACAGAAAAGAGAAATACCTTGGAGGCGATACGGTGAGAACATTTTACAGGACACCCACAAGAGTTGCCTTGCTTGCGATAATGGCGGGATGGCTGATCGTCTCTCTTTCCGCCGGTTCGGCTGTCGCTGAAGAGCGCGAACCGTTGATGGACTTGCAGCGTGGAGGAATTGATTTCTTCAAAGAGGTTGTTCCTTCAATCGCCCAAGTATTTACGGGAGGGGCCGGCTCGGGCTACATTATCGATCGGGAAGGCCATCTCATCACCAACTATCACGTGACCCGCGGCAACACGATGTTTGAGATTTGCTTCTATGGGGATCATGAGGAAACTAGCCAACATCAAGAGGGACGATGGCGGGCGGAGCTTGTTGCGGAAGACCCGCAGCTTGACCTTGCGGTAATCAGAGTTGATGCCCCGCCGGATAGATTCCATCCGGTCAGACTTGGTGATAGCGCAATTATGCGACCGGGGGATGCCTGTGTTACGTTCGGTTCGCCGGGCGGTGATCCCAATTTTCCCGAGCGAAGCTACATAGGCATACAAGATGATTGGCTTGAGTTTTTCAACATCAACCTCGGTGTGATTGCTGAAATCTTCAACTTCGAGGAGAGTTTCTCGTTCTATTGGTTTGACGAAAGACGCTCGGCTCGGACCGGTAGCAGGGACTACGGTGCGGCGGTGCAATACCTTTTCCATACTGATAGCGCGATCAACAGGGGTAACTCCGGTGGCCCGTGCCTTAATGCGTACGGTGAAGCCATCGGAACAAATACGTGGGGCACTGGCGGTGAGAACATGGGCTTTAGCGTTCCGGTCAATCTGCTGAAGAGGTCCGTTACCGACATTATCGAGTATGGCCGGGTGCGCCGCCCGTGGTTCGGGATAGCTCTACACCCGCCAAATCCCGGTCTGACCAGCGTAACCGCCGAAATGAGCATTGGGATCATGGATGAGCCGTTTGGGGTGTTTGCCGACATAGAACCCGATGTGATGGAAATCTACACCGTCAACCCGTATGCTCCGGCATACGAGGCGGGTATTCGAGAAGGCGATGTCCTTTTGAAAATCGATGGCCGGGAGTTCGTTAATATCTTCGACGTGTACTCGTATATTCTCGACAATGAGGTCGGTCGGGATGTCCTGATCGAGTATGAGCGCAGAGGGCACGGGATGCCCCCGGTTGTGGTGACCCTTGCGGAGAAACAGGTCAGATTCGACAGTATCGATATTAACATTACGAACCCACAATACCTGCAGTTTGCATACAGAGTCAATCCCTGGCAGGCAGTTCTAGGGTATAGCAGAACTCACTACACCGCTGAACTTACGTATTGATGACCATTTCGAATTCAGAGATCTGATCAGCGGCATTGTTACGTGGAGGATAAATACAATCATGCGAACATACTTGCCGATTCTGGTTATGGCTTTGCTGCTTCTGTTGCCTGTGAACTCGCTTCTGGCGGAAGAAGATGATGCAGTGACCTTTGACAGGGAGACATTCCCACCTGTCAGTGTTGCAGCTCAATCTTTCGACATTCTTGTTACTGTCGAGAGCGTCAGATTGCCCTTCGCAGGTTACTCGGTTTTTGACCCTTTCCAGCGGACGATCGAACAGGTGGGCGGAACCGGGTTCATTATCAGCTCGGACGGATACATCCTGACTGCCCCCAGTGTGGTCGGGGAATCCAAGATTCTGACCGTGAAGCACCAGGGAGTTGACTACGATGCCACTGTGGAGGTAATCGACGAGTACTACGACCTCGCATTGCTGAAAATAGACGCCACAGGCCTGCCCGTAGTGAGATGGGGCAACAGCGACCTGGTTGAGCGTGGTATGCCGGTCGTTGTAATGGGCGCGCCCGCAGGCCTTGAGGAAACCCTCACCTACGGATTCGTCACGAACATCCGCGATTTCCGTGTTGTCGGACCACGAGGGTACGATGGTATGTTGGTTCTGAGCGGATTCGTGGTCGATGCCGCGCTGCATTCCGGCGTCCAGACGGGTCCCGTGTTTAATCCGGACGGCGAGTGTATTGCTGTGGTAAGCAGGAAGTCGAGGGGAGGCGAGGAGAACATAGGCTATACACTTCCCTCCAATTTGGTCCATCACATTGCGAACCAGATGATTACGCGGGGAGAGGTGTGCCATCCCTGGCTGGGAATATTCGCTTACGGCTTCTACACTCGAAATTTGGCTCTATATATGGGTATTCCTATCAATGAGATCGACCCGGAGACCGGGGAGACATTCGATGTGGTCGGTGTGCTGGTTGATCGTGTTGCCCCGACAAGCCCAGCCGCGGAAGCGGGGATTACCAGGGGCGACTTGATTCTCCGCGCCGACGGGATACTTCTGCGAACTATTAAGGACCTTGAGGAGATCGTCTTGAACAAGGGCTGTGGCGAAGAGATTGATCTGGTCATCGTACGTAACTACGAGCTCAAGTACATCCAAATTGAGATTGGCGACAAACAGGAAGACTACGGCTACATCTACTATTTCTACGGGAGAGTGTCAATCTGATTTTTCTATCATACGAAAGCTGGACGGGCTCCCTGTGGGGTCCGTTTTTTTAATCCGAAAGCGCTTGTGCCGGTCCCTCGGACTGCTCTTGTCTGAACTTAGAAACAACGGTTGGACCCTGTGCTATAATCCCACTCAATCTCATGCCTCTCGGGGCAAATGAGCGCACCGTTATGCTTTTGCTTGCCATATTAGATGGCTGGGGACTGAGCGACCGGGAAGCCGGGAATGCGATACTCCAGGCGGACACGCCTTTCATGGACCGGGTCGCGAGTGAGTTTCCGGGAAGGCCGATTTTCGCGCACGGAGAGCATGTGGGCCTTCCCAGGATGCAGATGGGCAACAGTGAAGTCGGGCATTTGAACATCGGCGGGGGGCGGAGGATTCGTCCCGACCTGGTTGTCATAAACGAGCTAATCGCGAGCGGAGATTTTGTCAGTAACGAGATGCTTCTGGAGCTGATCGGGAAAACAAAAGCTCGCGGTGGGCGCCTGCACTTGATGGGTTTGCTCTCGGACGGGGGCATCCACTCTCACATCAGGCATCTTGAAGCACTGATTGAGATGATAGACCGGAATGGACCGATACCGGTCTTTCTACACGCGTATTTGGATGGTCGAGATACTGAGCCGAAGGTTGCCGACAAGTTCGTGAGAGAAGCGCAGGAAATTCTCGATTCGCACAGAGAGGTGTATTTCGCCACTCTGGGTGGCCGGTCGTGGGGGATGGATCGAGACAAGAACTGGCCCAGGATCGAAATTCACTTCAGTGCGATCGTCGCAGGCGACAGCCCGGAACATGCTCCGTCGGCCCTGAAGGCTGTTGAAGCTGCTTTTGCCCGCAGTGAGACCGATGAATTCGTGACTCCCACGGTTGTTGATCTTCCAGATGGCGTAGATGGGAGGGTACTTCCTGGTGACGGGATCATACATTTCAACTTCCGGGCGGATCGCGGAATCCAGATGACACGGGCTTTGACCGAAGAGGGGTTCAGGGAATTCGATGTGGGCGGACTCGCTGAAATCGATATGGTCACGTTCACGATGTACGATGAGTATCTGAATGTCGAGGTCGCGTTCGAGGGCGAAATCCTGCATGAAACGTTAACAGAGATGGTCACACGCTCAGGAGGAAAAGTCCTCAAGATTGCAGAGACGGAAAAATGGGCTCACGTGACCAAGTTCTTCAATGGCGGCCTTTTGGAGCCGTTTGAGGGTGAGGACCGTCTGCTGGTTCAATCACCCCTGGAGGTTCGCCCGTATTACGACAAGAAACCCCAGATGAGCGCCAGTGAGATTGTCGACAAGCTTGTTCCCGGAATACAAGAGCGGAAGTATGATCTGACAGTTGTGAATTTCGCTAATCCGGATATGGTCGGGCATACCGGGGTCCTGGAGGCGGCAATTACGGCTGTGGAGACGGTCGACTCTTGCGCTGAGAAAGTGTTCAAGGCGGTTGAAGAGGTCGGCGGAACAATGATTGTAACAGCCGATCATGGCAACTGCGAGGAAATGGTCGATGACCACGGTGATCCGGCCACAAAGCACAGCACCAACCCGGTTCCGTTTTTCATACTTGATGAAAGCGTTCGAGTTCGTAAAGATGAAGGCAGTTTGAGGGACATAGCACCCACGATTCTTCAGTTGATGGGGATCGAGAAACCGGAAGTGATGACCGGTACCAGCCTGGCAGTCTGATTCCGGAGTCGACGTAGTGCCGGTTACTCGTATTGAGGGAGAACACATGGATTACATGCTCACGGAAGAACAGCGAGAAGTTGTGGAACTCGTTCGTAAGGTTGCTGTTGAACGCCTGGCACCGAGAATGGTGGAATGTGATGAAGCAGGAGAGTTCAGCAGGGAGAATTTCAGCCTGCTCGGGGACATTGGCCTTCTTGGGGCGTTGTTTCCTGAGGAATACGGGGGGACGGATCTCGGATTTCTGGCCTTTGCAATGTGTGTTGAGGAGATCAGTCGCGGCGATTTTAATGTCGGGCTTACACTGTCGGTGCACACAATGGCCGGTTCCGGCATTCTGAAATTCGGCACTGATGAACAGAAAGCCAAGTATTTACCGAAAGTTACCTCAGGTGAGAGTCTCGCCGCGTTTGCGCTTTCAGAGCCGGACTACGGCTCGGACGCCGCGGGATTGCAGTGTCGTGCGGAGAAGGTGAAAGGCGGGTTCAAGCTCAACGGAGCCAAGGCCTGGATTACGAATGCAGCGGATGCGGAGATATTTGTGCTTTGGGCGACACTTGATCCGTCACTTGGGAAAAAGGCCATCACAACCTTTATCTTGGAGACAGGCATGGAAGGTTTCGAGGTCGCTCCCAGGGAATCAAAAATGGGCGGCATGGGCACTACATGCTGTCAGCTCAATTTGTCGGATTGTTTCGTCCCGGATGAAAACCTTCTCGGAGACGAGGGCAGGGGCCTTAGAATTGCATTGAACAGCCTCAGTGGTGGGAGAATCAGTATCGCCGCGAACGTCACCGGCGTCTCCCAGCGCGCACTGGATGAGGCTCTTGAATATTCCAAGAACCGAGTGCAGTTCGGAGTGCCGATCTGCGAGTTCCAGGGAATCCAATGGAAACTTGCCGACATGGAAACCTCGATACATGCCGGAAGGCTTCTGTATCAAAGGGCGGCGTATCTAAAGGAAGCGGCTGGGAATGATATCGCCAGGGATCCGATCAAGGAAGCGAGCATGGCGAAATATTTCGCGACCGATGGTGCTCTGATGGTGACCAGCGAGGCAGTCCAGATAATGGGCGCCTACGGTTACTCCCGCGAGTATCCTGTAGAGCGCCTCATGCGGTATGTGAAAGCCACCCAGATATTCGAGGGATCGAACGAGATTCAACGCAATCTGGTCGCTCGGGAGTTGCTGAAAGATTAAGATCAGATGTCATCGAGGGGCTTTTCGGGTTTCCAGCCTCCTTGGTTAATTGAGCCGCTGTGATCGGCTGCGTGTCTGACAAATTGACTCGCAATCCGTCGGAGGGCAAGAAAATGATAGCTTACCGAATTATTCTAATGGCTGGTCTTTTTGTGCTGCTTGCGTGCGGTCAGGCTCTTGGACAGGGTCTCGACAATCCTTTCACGGGAGTCCCCAGCCTTAACGTTACCCACGCGTGTCTGGATCCGACAAATGGTGATTTGCTCGTCATCTCTAACTCATGGCGTGTCACCAAGCCCAACCTCAGGCGATTTCATCCCGACGGAACTTCCGACTTGTCGTTCATCCTGGAGCGTTTCGAGTCCTGCTGCGCAATTCACCCGTTTCTCTTGGCCACCGACAAGGACGGAAATATTTACACCCTTGAAACACCGGAGAGGTTCGGCGGTTACTACATCTACAAGCACAACGCGGCTGGAGAGTTGCATATTGACTGGGGAGAAAGAGAAGGGGAGACCCCGGTTCTGTCCCCTCTTCCCGAGGGCTCGGACTACAGCGGCGGGGCACTTGATGATTCTGAAGAGGAAGAAGAGGAATCCGGTGGCGGATGGGAAGCGGGGGAATCATCGCTCCTTTGGAACGCGGGCGGTGGACGGCTCGAGTTCGATTTCCGCGCTCCGGTGAATTTGATTCCTCGTTCGGATGGTTCGCTTCTCGTTCTCGACATCGGCCATCGATACGTTTACTTGGTCGATCCCGAAGGGAGAACCGTGACGGAGTTTATCGGGCGGCAGGGCTACATACCGATTCGTCCGCAGCGACTATTACAGGATGCGCAGGGATACCTGTACCTTGTCGATTACTTCGACGAATTCGACTTGAATCGTCAGGGCACGCTGGGAGTGTTCCGGTTCACACCTGACGGCGAATATCAGTTCGGCTGGGGGGAGGGCGCAAATGGAATCAACGATCCGTGGCGTCCGGGTCTGGATTTGGCATCACTGGTGATCAATGGGTCGGGAGTCATGATCGCTCTCGGCGGTGAGACCACGGAGGCCAATCACGAGACGGTGTACGTGTTCGATCTCGCAACCGGCATTCAAATCGGTCGTGATCGAGTCCAGTATCGCCTGGGCATGGATGATAACTACATTGCGACACTGGGAGGGCTGGTCAGCGGTTTTGTAGTACTCGAACGGAGAGATTTCGACATTCTGGTTAACTACTATACGAGAGACGGCATTCGAGAGCGGCAGGTCTGCATTGCGGACCTATACATTGCCGAGTAACCTGAGGAGAGGACATGTTCTGGAACAACTGGGATCGTATGGATCCTGAGTCCATGCGTGAGAGGCAGGGGGCGATGCTGCACCGGTTCCTGAAGACCCAGGTGCTGCCTTTTTCCCCTTACTACCGAGAACTGTTCAAGCGGGAGCGTCTGACCGCGGACGATATCCGGTCGCTGGATGATCTCAGAAAACTCCCGTTTACGAGTAAACGAGATATTGCGCCCTCAGCCGAAGACCCCGAGCGTCCCCGCAGGTTCATACTTCAACCTGATCCCAAGACTTACTCATCGAAAATTGGTCTTGGCAAGAAGCTGGGTCTGATCCGCGACAGACTGCTCACCGGCAGGAAATTGCCCGACCTCGTTCTCGATGAGTACTTGCCGGTCAAGTTCATAGCAACGACGGGCCGGTCGGCTCGTCCGACACCTTTTATCTATACGCGGTATGACCTTAAACTTTTCCGGGAAGCGGCCAGGCGGCTGTTCGTTTTGACGGGGATCCAGCGCGACAAGGATACGATCATCAACATTTTCCCGTACGCTCCACATCTGGCGTTTTGGATCGTTTATCAAGCCGGGATCGAGGCGGGGGCGCCGGTTTTCCACACCGGCGGCGGTAAGGTTCTGGGAACGGACAAAATCATTGCGGTGACACAGGCATATCGCGCGACCGTTCTGGTGGGGATACCGGGCTACCTTTATCATATGCTGAGGATCGCGAGCGAGCGGGGAAGCGACATGTCCACCGTTCGGATGGTCGTCCTGGGCGCCGAGAGAGTGACGGTCGGTCTGAAGCGCAGGCTAAAGGTCCTTTTGGAATCGATGGGTGCGAAGGATCCGGTCATTTTATCAACGTATGGATTCACCGAAGCCCGAACTGCATGGATAGAATGCCCCTCCGAAGACACAATCACCGAGTCAATGGGATATCACCTCTACCCCGACATCGAAATTATTGAGGTCGTGGACCCGGAGACCGGAAAGGCGGTCGGCGAGGGAGAGGCCGGGGAGATAGCCTACACTTGCCTGGATTGGCGGGGGACTGTGGTGCTCCGCTATCTGAACGGGGATTTCGCTCGCGGGGGGATAACCACGAAGCCTTGCCCGAGGTGCGGGAGGAGGGTCCCGAGGCTCACAACGAATCTCACCAGGGTGACCGATCGGTCTGAAATCCAGGTGGAGGGCAGAATAGATAAGGTGAAGGGAACGCTGGTGGATTTCAACGAGTTCTTCCCGATAATGACCGACTGTGAGGAAGTTGTTGAATGGCAGGTTGAGATAACCAAGCGTAACGACGATCCGCATGATCTTGATGAGATCCACCTACATGTGGCTGTTACATCGAAATGTGATCAGGGCGAGTTGGTGCAGCATTTGAGAAAGAAAATGGCGGAGGCAATGGAAGTCACTCCGTCGGAGGTTCATTTCCGCTCTGCGGCTGAGATGACGGAAAGACTCGGCATGGAAAGCCGCCCGAAAGAATTGCGCATACTGGATCGTCGTCCCGAGCTCCTCAAGAAGGGGGGCGGGAACGGGTGAATGAGCCGGATATTGCACCTGCCAAGCCTCGGAAACCCCCCTGGCGAATTGTCATAGCACTGCTGGTTCTTCTGGTCATAGCGCTGATCGCGCTCG
This sequence comes from uncultured bacterium, assembly GCA_965371155.1. Lineage (GTDB taxonomy): Bacteria > JAJVIF01 > JAJVIF01 > JAPKYR01 > JAPKYR01 > CBDUXL01. The sequence goes on from CBDUXL010000054.1 coordinate 14,323, forward strand.
CAATGGCACATCCAATCGTGCAGGAGTGGATGCGCAATCCATCGGCGCTCATCGCAGGCGAGGATGTTCTCGGCAGGGCGGCTGCGGAACTCGACAATGCCGAACAAAGACTGCAAAGGCATCCGAACGATGAGTCCGCTCACCTTACCCGTGCCCGAGCCTATCTGACTCTGGGTCATCTGGAAGGTGCGAGGCTTGTTTGGGAGAATCAGCACGAG
>CBDUXL010000055.1:0-14449 GCA_965371155.1 uncultured bacterium
TACGGCGCGAGTGTCGAGGCAGGCGAACTCATGATTTGGCGCGCCCGGGAGAGCAGCGACGATGATTGGATTTACTATGTATGGGAGTTCGGCATGCTCACCCCAGGCGAAATCCTGAATCTTGGATTGCTGCCGCGCACCGAAGCAGCGCTTGAGCTCCATGAAGAACTCGGTCTGGAGCTTCCGGAGGACTTCGAGCTACGGGAATGGCAGTCGCCTGATGACGGGGACCGCCGCGATCGAGGTGACCAGGGTCGTGACGGCGACGAGGACGACAGCCGCAGTCGTAGAGACCGGGAAAGCGACCGCGATGATGACGAAGAAGAAGATGATGAAGATCGTGGGAGGCGCGGAGGTAAGTCCCTCCGCCCCGCTGCCTGAGAACTAACCATTAGCACGCATACGGCATAACAGAAGAGAAGAACCATGAATACAAGCTCCTGCGGAAAAGGCTGCATGATCGGATGTATCATACTTGTGGTGATCGGGATAATCGCGGTATTGGTCGGAGTATATTTTTTCAATAAGTACGGCGGCAGCATGATGGCTTCCGTCATGGACCTGCAAAAGATCCAGACGCATTTCACGGACTTGAAATCGCAAAACTGGACTGTTGACGACAGTAAGGGATTTGGCGCATCCGGAGCACCCCCGAGTCCAGCCTACGGGCAGACCCCGCCATCCGGTCCCGGGGGAATGCCTGTCGTCTACAGGGCGAAGGAGAATCGCGACGACGATTGGACCACTTACGTCTGGGAATGGGGGCCAAGAGACCCCGATGTCTGGCTATCCACAGATCCTGACATGGAAGCCATGTTCGACTGGATTCTCATCCCGCGAAACGAGGTCGCTCTCGATCTTCACAATGAACTCGGGCTCACGCTGGTGGATGATTTCGAACTCGAATCCTGGGAGCAGGAGGACTACGAGAATGTCGGCATCTTCGATTGGGAAGGCGCAGAGGACGAGGATGACGAAAAGGACCGAGATGATGACGAGGACGAAGAAGACGAGGATGTCGACGAAGATGAGGATGTCGACGAAGACGAGGATGACCAAGATGATGATGAGGACGAAGAAGATGACGAGCGCGATCGGAGAGGCGGAAAAAGCCTGAAAAGAGCCGCGTAGATTGCGCTTTAACCTGGAACCTGCATGCCCACCCGACGCGGTGGGTCTTTTCTACCACCTCCACTCGGTCGCCTGTCGCCGCACTACATAGGCCCCATTGACGGTCTTCCACCGCCAGTCCACCTCCATCAGACCCGTAAATCCAAGTGCCTGTGCGAGCGCATAGGACACATCAACACCTGCCCTGTTGGTCCTCCTGCCGCGCGAGTCCACCCCGTCCTCAGCATCCGGACGCGATCCGGTCGCCCAGTAAGGGTCGGAATTGTTCCAGGGACCCACATCACCCACGTAGGCCTCCAGAACAGGCTCCTCTCGTCCCGACGGGCGAATCTCAAGCACCCTGAAAAGCCCCTCACCCTCATCACCCTCGATAACCCAGGAAGTCGCGTTGTTGTCAATCCCGTTCGACCCGGGCCAGAACTCGAACGTCTGGAGTGCAGAATCATGCTCGTTCTGTTCCCCTGAAAGAAGTTCGTCCAGTGTCGGTTGCGCATCGCCGCATCGCGACATCCTGCACGCCATCATTCCCCCTAGATAATCAAGGTCATCTCCTGTAGCCGGCAAGGCGACAAAAAAATCCCTGGCCGGGTAGAGGCTGTTGCCGAACCCCCCCCACCAGGTTCCGCCGCCGCTTCCGTAGTGGCTGGCGACCACTCCGGTAATCCACGGGAGCCCATCCACCGTTGAAGGCTGCACAGCGTCGGTAAAATCAAAAACCACATCACCAACTGAGCCGTTGCCGTTCTGGGTATGACCCCGCTGCTGAAGCGGGCTGAGGAGACTCAGCATTAAGAGGATTGAAACGAAAGCAATAAGATGCAATACGCAACGTGATAGCATAGGTATGTATTGTAAGTCGCAAGTCGTGAACTCGGTTGGATATTATACTGACTATGGTCGGCTAGGTCAGCCTTTGCCGCCAAGACTCTCGGGCAGCCGACCCGAGAGAAGGTATTTGAGATGCCTGAGCATAGCAAGAAAAGGGTTTCATTCCCATCGAGGCAGGCGCCTTCACGCAAGAAAGATGGGGACGGGTCGGCATTCGATCAAATCATCTCCGCCTGCGAGCGCCTTGAAGCGGATTTGCCCGAGGGCGTCATCAAAGAGGAAACCAAGGAGATTCAAAAACTTGCAGGGACGCTGCAGGCGCTTGCAACCAAGACTGAGCTTCTGGCCGGATCAGCTCTGAGGCTGGTTGAGTCTGACCTCCCGATGAAAGCACTGGAAACGGTCCTGGACGATGCTAAGACCCTGGTCGGGGCGGAGCGCGGCCATATTCTCATATGCCTACCCGACTACTCCTCGTATGACCGCATTGCCTCCGACGGCCTTGAGTGCATAATGAGCCGGACAGAATTGCATATAGCAGACGCACTAAGCCGCCGTGTGTATGAAACAGATGAGGCGTTACTCAACCCGGACATCGGCTCCGATCCTCAATTCAGCAATCTGCCTGGAATCGATGCCTACCTTAACAGAAGCATCCTCGTGGTCCCACTGATTATCGAAGTTGAGGGTAAGACAGAGCGTATCGGGACCATTTATTTGGACGCAGATAGCGAGAAGCGAGTTTTTTCCGACACAGATTGTTGGCTGATGCAGTCTTTCGCATCACTGACCGCATTATCCATCCGCAACGTGCGTCTCACAGCCGCCCTTCGACTCGCGTACCAGGACACCGTAACCGCCCTCGTAAAAGCACTCGAGGCAAAGGACGTTTACACACGGGGACATTCGGAGCGTGTGGCCGAGTACACTGAGCGATGCGGGAAGCGCTTCGCACTCGGCGCTGCTCGCCTTCAGATCCTCTATTCAGCGGCCCTTCTGCATGACATCGGGAAAATCGGTCTCTCTGAATCCACTCTCAACAAGCCGACAGGCCTTACTGCTGATGAATACGACCACATCAGGAAGCACCCTGAGATATCCGCCGCGATTCTCATGGGCCTGACTTTCTTGACTAAGGAAAACGATATCCTCAAACAGCACTATGAGCGCTACGACGGCACAGGTTACCCAAACGGACTAAAAGGCGATGAGATCAGCCTTGAAGGGTCAATAATCCAGGTTGCGGATGCCTGGGACGCGATGACCTCAAAGAGAATTCATAAGAGCGAGTTCAATATCGATAAAGCACTTGATGAGCTTAGGAAGAATGCAGGATCGCAATTCAATCCCAGGGTCGTGGAAGTTTTCTCGCAGATGATAAGAGAAGAAGGTCTCCTGCCCATCACCGAACTTGATGATGATTGATTTCCCATCGTTTGCAGGGAAACGCTAACCTGGCCTCTCTATATACTCCCCTAAACTTGCTTTTAACCCTCTGATCCCCAAGGTCGCGATTCTATTTATTAGGAGGCCCGGGCGCATCGTCCGGGAGGAGACGATATGCAGCATCCAATAACCCTTCATGGGATAATCCTTGTATTGCTGGTCGTGATTCCTGCCTCCACTGGCTGCGGTGGCAGTGGTGACAGTTCGTCCGTCCTGCCCAGCCAATCACCTGCACAACTCACCGAGCAGACCCTCCAGCCGGTCGGCACGGGATCGGCAACCCTCTCGTGGGGAACATGGATCATTCACTGCGAGGATGCGACTGATGACAAACCGGCATCGGTCGAGGCCATTCCTATTCGCTCGGCGGACCTCCACTACGACGTTGTAAGCCTGCTGGAGCCTCCCCAATGCACCAATTGCATGGAAATCGAAATCGTCTCTGTCGTCGACCTTGACTGGACCTTCCTGATCACATTGACCAATCCAACCCTCCATACAGCATATGACGTGAGGGGGGTCTTCCCGGGCACTGAGGGTCCCACGATTCTCAACCCTTCCAGTTACACTAATCGATTCGATATCGATGGTGATGCCGACACGCACAATCCTTACGTTGTGTTCGAGACAGACAATGAATACCGCGCATGGCATCCAGCCGAGACCTTCGATCAGACTTTTACTTTCAGGCGGGCGCCAGGGGAGACCTTTGTCGATCTGATCTACGCGGTTGCGGCAAGCTGGCCCGATCCTCAGGATGAGATCGTGGAATTGGCCAACCCGCAGGTCAGCGGTCCGCTCTATACGGACACGTCCGAACCGGTGACCTTCACGGTCGATGTGATCGACTGGCAGGATGATATCGAGTACGTCCTCATCGATTTGTCTCCGGTCAACGGCAGCGCTTATACACATTTCCAGGACATAGGCGACGGCATATGGGAGATCTACAGTTATGCCGCCTGGGGATTGTCTCCCGGCACTGCCGAGCTTCAGATTGCCGCCAAGAGCCTCGGGGCGAACAAGCTCACCTTCAACTTCCTGACAGTCGAGATACAGGACCCACCCCAGCCTCAGGCGGTTTTCGACTTGTTCAGCGGCCCAACGTCGCTCGAAGGTGAATGCGCCCCGACCGGCGAGCAGGACCTCGCTGTTATCGGCAGAGATGACGGGACTTCGTCCACACTCGTCCACGCGTCGAGCACCGCAATCTACGGTTGGGATGAAACCTACAACCAGTCGAGCCTCTTCGTCAGCCTGGTCGAACCGGACGGCGGAGACCCGAACTTCCCGATCGATCCGGTATCCAGAATCGCCGTGCCCAACCCAATGAATCCGTACAGCCCCGGCACTTTCTCCGTGCTGCAAACCAATCTCGACACCGACATCTGGGATGACACCACCGACCCGGTCATCCCCTACCGCAACACCCTCCAGCTTCTCGATCTCCAGCAATCCTTCGTAGTGGATTTCAAGCTCACCGCCGATAATCCCGATACGGACGAGCTTGACGCGATCATGAGACCTGCTGATGTCGCATCCGGAGTCAATGGCTACAAGTACGGATACGCGCTTTGGGCTCCCGACGGCGGCGCAAATCCTCTTTTTTATCCATACATTGCCCTGGTCAGGTATGAGCCGCCTTACAAGGACGGGATTGTTGATTACGATAGACTAATCGGAGGCATTGATAAAGGTGCGGGCGCGGGCAGGGTGCAGGCGGAAAACATCACCGGTCTGGCGGTCTGGGACGGGGATGGTGACGGAAACATCGTCGTGGCCGTCAGCGAGGGCGGCTCGACCGAAGAGGTGGAAATTTTCACGGCGGATTACCTGGCAAATCCCGAGGGATATTTCACACCGGTTGCGACCCTGACCGGTTTTGTGGGCACCCCGGTCGATGTGGCAATTCTGCCGGTCGGCGATGCCGGATTTGAAACTGAGAACTGGTTGCTGATATTGACCGATATGAAGACAGTCGAGGTCCACACGGTTTCCGGAGACTTCGTCGAGTCATTCCACAACACGGATGCCTTGCCCGGCACACCGTTACACATGGATGTGGATCTGGAGAATCTTCGAGTCCACGTGCTCATGGACGGACCTGTGGTATCAGTCCTTGAATACGCGGAAGAATAGACCGGATGCGGTTTTGTAAAGATTGCGATGCAGGGGTCAGCCCCGGAATACAAGTGAACCATTTAGAGCAGTGATGAATCTCATAAGGTGCAAGCCTCCTGTTAATTGCCTCCTAAGTGTGGATTGAAGAAGCGCCCCAGGGCGCTTCTCGGTTTAAGCTCAACTGCTTTCACGTCTTCCCCCGATGAGTTACAATTCGCCCATGCTTCAGGGACAACATTTTCGGAACGGTGGCATCCTAGCAACAGCCTGCACACTCACGCTGACTGCGTTCATAATCGCGTCAAGCGGGTGCATCCCTCGCGCCAAAGCCCCCGAACATCTCCGCATACTTTTCACAACGGACACCCAGGGCAATTTCACACCCTGCGGATGCGCCGGGGGCCCCAGGGGCGGAATGGAGTACCGATCGACCGCTATCTCCCAGGCAAAAGCCGATGCTCCCGGTCCGGTTCTGCTGGTTGACACCGGCAACTTCACCACCGGTTTCGGAAGCGACCTCGAGCGCACAAAAGCCGAGTTTGTCGCCCGGGCGATGGTTCAGCTCGGCTATGACGCCGTGTGTGTCGGGAGTATGGACGCCAAAATGCCGAGGCTGGCTGTGCTTCGCCACAAGACCGAGTTCGGCCTTCCCTTGACATCCGCCACGTACACCTATGAGGACGAGAAAACCGGCGATCGCCTTTTCTCTTACCCGTCAAGTGTGGTCGTTGATATGGACGGCTTCCGCGTCGGTTTCGTGGGCCATGCGCTGAATGACATCAACGCTGAAGCTTTGGGGGTCCAGAATACTCCCGATGTGCCCGCAGACGAGCTTGTGCAGCTTATCAGCGAAGTCTACACCGAGGGCGGTGCTGCGATAGTCATTCTGCTCACCGATTTGTCAACCTCCCAGCAGGATGCAGACATTGTGGGGTCACGATTCATCGTCGCCTCCGTCGTGATTGCAGGAACATCCGCGCCCACGGAACTCACCGAGGAGAAATCCGGATCGGATGTCTCGCACCCTCTTGTCATTCCCCGCGCAGCGAGCTGGGGACGGTCGCTGGGAGTTCTGGATCTGGACCTGAGCCCTAACGGAGGGATCATCGGGTACAGCTTGAAGTACATCGACCTCAACGAGGATCTCGAAAAGGACCCGATGCTCGCAGACTTGACTGAAGAGTATCTCGAGGAGATCGAACGCGAGCCGACAGGCGTCCCCGAATTACGGCAGGTGGGTTTCATCGGTCCCGCCGCATGCCGGCAGTGTCACGGCGGACAGTACGAAAGCTGGGAAGAAACACGTCATGCCCGGGCCTGGGACACCCTGGAGGATACCGGCCGACTTAGAGAAGCCGCATGCGTCCCATGTCACACAACCGGGTACGGCGGGAGCGAGGCGTTTCCCAGCCAGATGGTTCCGATGGATTTCCGCGGAGTGAGCTGCGAAGCCTGCCACGGTCCGGGAGAGGTCCATATCGCCTATCAGCGTTGGAAAATCTACGGTGAACTGACCGGAGAATACGGCAGCGAGGACCTTGAAGATCCTGTTGTGCTTGTCCCGCCGGAAGACACCTGCACCAGATGTCACGTGCCGCCGTACGATGAGGGATGGCTCTACTACACGAAGCTCGATCGGGTCCGGCATGAATAGCAACCACGATTCCCCGGCGTCACAAGACGGTCTGCATTTCGGACCCGGCTGCGGATGCGGGCTGGTCGCCATCCTATTCATCATCTGGGTGAGCGGCGAACTGGTTCTGGAACTACTGCTAATGGTGGCCTTCCGAACCGAAAGCCTCGGGCCCTGGCAATCTCTCCTGAAATTTGCCTACACTCTCTCATTGTCGGTCCTCGCTTACTATCTTCTGCGATACCGAAACCCTCTGAAGGTTGTAGGCCTGTCATTTGATCCCTGGACGATACCCTACTGGGCTTTTGGGATGTTTGTCGGAGCGTTTGGAGTGGCTATCGCGCTCGGGATAATCGCGCTGTTCGGCGATTTGAGCCTGAAATTCGGCTCCCTCAGCCACCCCGAGGTAGCAACCCTGGGTCCGTTCGGGTGGTTCGCAGCGATTTTCATGTTTGTCGTCTACGCAGGCGACGAAGAAATCCTCGCCCGCGGACTTCTCTACCCCCTGCTGAAACGCTCGACCGGTTTCATCTGGGCGACTTTGCTGTCATCGCTTGTCTTCTGCTTGCTTCACACACTCAATCTCAACTTCTCCATCCTTCCTGCCATCGACATTTTCCTCGCGGGCATTCTCCTCTGTCTTCTGAGGGAGCTGACCGGCAACCTTTTTCTTGCGTGGGGAGTTCATTTCGGATGGAACATGTCCATTGTAGCACTGGGAATTCCGGTCAGCGGACTCTACGCGAAGCTGGAGCCCCAGATATTTCATGTCGCGATCGACGGTCCGACAATTCTGACGGGAGGCAGATTCGGCATTGAAGGTGGGCTTGCGGGAATTACCGCCAACCTGGTTTTAATCGCGATTGCAGGCTACTGGGTTATCGAGAAGCACTTCGGAAAATGGGAACGGGAAATGGACACGCTTGGAGCCCAATCGTAGGGGCGCACGGCTGTGCGCCGCACGGCATGTGCGCCTTAGTCAGGATCCCTTTCCCTTCTGCCCGGAGGAACACCAAAAGGAGGTCGATTTGACGGTCCGAATCGTCCTGGGCGGCCCGGACCCGGCCCGAGCCCCGGTCGGACACCTGGAGGCGCCTGCGGCGCGACCTCGGTAAGACTGTCGGCCACCTGTCGCAGAACATCCTCAGCAACCTCACCATAAAGGAGAACCACCGCACCGGGAAAAGTCCTGGCCGTAAATGATGTGTGGAACAGTCGCCGGATTTCCCCGGCTTTGAAATCAAACGTTCGCTGAATCCGCTCTGGGTCCGGACCCAATTCGTACCCCATGTAAGCGGGGAATTGAACCAGCGAAATAGTGTTCAGCCCGTCGGAGAAGAAAAGATGCACTCGTCCAGGACCGATGGGCCCTTGTCCCTCGATCTCGGGACGCTCTCCATATGGCCGACCCTGGCCCATTCCAGGCCGACGCTCTATTGGATCGGGCCGAGCGAATGCCCTTCCTCCAATCAGCTCGAATCCCGATGGTAGCCATTGAGGCGCGGAAAGCGCTCCTAGCTCAACTTTTTCCTTGATCTGCTCAGGTGACAGGTCCTCGGCATCAGGCGCAATCATGCTTCCTGCCATCTCTCTGAATGCGCTACCCCATCTATCGCCTGCCATCCCATCGGAATCAGAATCGCCTTTGCCGACGTATCGGTACCCCCGGATGAAGTCCCCATCAAGATCGATCTTCCGCCACCCGAGAGGAAAGGCGCTTGGAGGATCGATCCAGAGCTCAATTGACTGGCCCTCATACTGGGTAGGCGATATCCTCACCCGCTCGCACCATCTGCGTGCAACCCAAATCCTGCCCTCGTGAGTCAAACTCACGCGTCCGAAAAACTCCTCATCCGGCTCGCGCTGAGGGAACCTCTGTCTCACAATATCGGCGATCTCCTCAAACCGTGGCGCCAAAGGAAACTTGCTCGGCAGAACGACTCGATACCCGTCCACATCGTATGCAAGCCATCTCGAACCAGCCGGCATCCCGTCCTGCGAAGCGACCCATGCCCGCTCGACAAGCTCGCGACAGCCCAATTGATCCATTCGACCCGACCTGGTCCACCACTTGATCCCTCCCCACGCAGCAAGCGCAAGAACCGCCAATATGACGACAATCGTAAGAAGTATTTTCGACAAGCGTGACATCAGTTAGTCGCCTTCCAGCGCTTCCGTCGGCATGAATAACTCACCATAGGTTTCTTTCAGCACCTGCCTTACGGAAAGTATCGTGCCTCCCGCGGTGCCGGGATCGCACAGGAAATCGCCACTGGTCGCCATGAAATGGGCATCAAGTCCGCCCATAATGAGCGTGTCTATACGGACATTCTCCAATGCGTTCAATCCGGGTGCACCGGCAATCTCAGGGATCTCTCTCTGGCGAGGAATCGAAACCAACACGATCAGGATCGCCACCACTGCAATTGCGCCGATCAGCGCGGGACGCCAGTTGATCCGCCTGCTCCAACCTGCGACCCGTTCGGCCTCGATACGGTCCATGAGCGCCCGGATGAATTCCTCGCGCTCGCCCGAAGGAACTTCGACCTCCCTGAGATCCTTCAGAAGGTCTCGCACTTTGACCAGACGATCATAGTCGGCGCGACAATCGGGGCACTTGTCGAGGTGCGCCTCCACCTCTCTGTGCGGAGCGCCGTCCAGATCGCCGTCCAGATACGCTTGCAGAAGTCTGTTGCAGCCTTGGCAGTCCATTTCATTATCCAGGATGCCCTAGAGCACGTTCATGTCCTCAAGAATCTTCCTCAACTCCGCTCGACCACGAGCCAGCCTGCTTTTTACAGTACCCATGCCGATCTGAAGGCTCTCACTAATCTCCTCGTAGCTCAGGCCCTCCAGCTCACGAAGCACGATAATGCTATGGTAAATCGGATCGAGTTTCTCAAGTGCCCTTCGGACCATATTGACCCTTTCAGACCTTCCGAAACGCTCCTCCGGGGTTTCCGGTCCGGATGGGACCCTGGCCTCGATAGCGTCCCGACCCTCTTCGGCATCGAGACTGACCAGTTCAAGTCGACGTTTGCGGAGGCGGTCGACGCAGTAATTCGACGCGATTCGAAACAGCCAGGTATAGAAATTGGAGCGCTTGCGGAATCGAGGCATAGCCTGGAAAGCTTTCAGGAAGATTTCCTGGAGTGCGTCGTCGAGATCGTCCTCCCGGTGCAAGTGATGGAAAACGAGTCCCCGGAGACGATCGTAGTAAAGGCGCACAAGCTCCTCGAACGCCTCATCGTCCCCGGCCAGGCTGCGGGAGACAAGGCGATAATCGCGAGCCCGAACTTCAAGGGCGCTCTCATCGGAGTCGCGGCGGGCTATGCGCTTTTCTTCGTCCACGCGAGCCGGGGCAGGTCATGGAACATCATTGCAGGAGCCACAGGCACGACCACGCCCGGAATTAAGCCCCCGGGTTTTTGCCTGGTCAATACATTGGACGGTTTGCTGCTAGTATTGTTCCCACCGTGCCGAGAGGAAAATCACGACCTGCCGTAAAATGGGATGTTCGGCGCACTCACCGCTCCGTAAAGCGGATCTCAGTGCCACCGCTGGTACTTGCCAGGTCCAGGAGCACTAACTCGTATTCCGGTGTTTCAAACGCAAGGGCTTCGCCCATATCGCCTCGAACCTCCGGACCCATCCCCAGAAGCCCGACATAGTAAGTCTTCACCGTCTCAATGGGATCAGATGTCTGATAAACCCCGGAAGCTTTCTGGATGGAACCCGGGTACAGCGGAAACCCGCTGTCCTCCGGTGAAACCGGTTCTGAAGGTTCTTGACGCTCCTCACCTGTACCCGTGGGAAGCCCGCTGGGTCCGCGGCGCCCCTGCTCCACTGTCTTCACACACGAAATAGTCAAGGCAGCCAGAAGGCTGCTGATCAGGATCAGGGCAGTCGCACGAGTGAAAAGGGACATGAGAATCGCTCCTCGCTGCTTGGTCCTCTATTCAGTTTCTTCCTCGATGGGGGCCTCGGTGTCCCCTTCCGTCTCCTCCACCTCAACCTGAAACTCCTCAGGACGGTTTGGATTGTCGCCCTCGTAGCCGCCCGGCACGCAGGAGGTTAAGATCGGGAGAGCAATAAACACTGAAAGCATCAACCAAGATAGAAATCGTCGCATGATTCAAACACTCCTTGATCTGTTTCATTCTGAGCACAACACAAAAAAACGGTCCCACCGATTTGATTATATTCGTTCTAAAAGGATTATGTCAAGCAAATCGAATCTACTCAATTCGGGTCGTCGTTGACTCTTAATCAATCTAAATAGAATCGTCTTTAGCGCGTCTGGAATTGCACGAAAATGAAAAACGCCGCTCGGATGAGTGCGGCGTGAGATAACTTAAAAAAGCGTGGATTTATGCCTGACTACGGAGAAATCAGCCCCTCGGAAGAGGAGTCCTTATCATTGGCGGCTTCGTCCTCCGGCATTCCCTCCTCAGGCTCGACATCGCCTTCCGCCTCCTCCTCCTCTTCCTCGAAGACCTCCGGATCAGCTTGAGGAACCTCTTCGCCCTCGGACAGAAGCTTTGCAAGGTAAGCTCGGCGCTTCAGATCCACCATCAGGAACCACGCCAGGATTCCGAGCACAAGACTGGCAACCTGGGCCAATGTAATGACCTTCCAGAGCACTATGGACGAGCCTTGTCCGGTTTCGGGGTCACCGAAGCGATAGAACTCAACGACGAACCTCAACACGCTGTAGAGCCACACGAACATGAGAAAAACATGGCCCTTGAAGACTTTATTGTGTCGGAAACTCACAAGGTACCAGTGTATGAGCAAAGCCCCGATCGCCTCATATAGTTGCGCCGGATGCCTCCACTCCTTCAGGGCAGCCTGCCCGGAGTCATACAACTGGGCCTGCTCAGGATTCAAGCCCCTCGCCTGCCAATCGGCTGCGTCGGGGAAATGAGTCCTGAGAGGAAATCCCGGCATACTTTCAATTCCATAGCAGCAGCCATTCAGGAAGCACCCGATTCGGCCGAGGAACATTCCCAATGGCACGGCCGGGATGGCAAAATCGACTATCTGCCAGTAATTCACACCCTTGGCTTTGATGTATATCCATCCGGCAAGCATAGCGCCGATTACTCCACCGTGAATAGACAGCCCACCCTCGGTAATCTGGAGCATCCTCGGCGCATCAGCTCCCTGGTAATGCTGCATCTGCGTAAGAATATAGATACCCCTGGCGCCGATGATTGAACCGATGATGATAAATATCATCAGGTCTAGAATCGTGTCGATCTCAACCTTGGGCTTCTCCCGCTTTCCCTGGACAATCAGCCAGATCGTGCCCAAGACAAATGCAACCATAAGCATGAAGCCATAGCTGTAAATGGATACGTGCTTGAACACATAGTCCGGTGGGAAGTTCTGCCGCCAGTACGGTACGGTAATGAATATGAGATAAACTATCGCATCTCCGACGACCAGCACCGCGAGGTTCAGAATCAGAGCAGGTCCGAGACGCAGCTTCCTCGCGCTTGCATATGATTGGGCCATTGCCAGAAGAAGCAGGCTGGCGACGACCAGAACGATCCATAGTGGATCAAGTCTTAAAGAGCCGAAATCGTAGATTACTTTATACACTTCCGCCTCCGGATTGCCGCCTCAGCGGCGTCCATATTTGGGCGCATACGATATCATCCCGGAAATCTCCCGGGTCATGAAGTGGGTAGCATATCAGTATGCTGCCGTCTTAGTCAAGCTGTCTCGATGGGCCGCATTACAGATGGTAACCACACCACTTGTGGTATGGGTTTGAATATCGTGTCGGTCTGAATACGGCCTGGGTCTGAACAGCGCTCCCACACAGGAAGGCGGCACTACCTCCCCCCAATGACCTCCTCCAGCCTCGCACTTACCGCAAGCATCCTCAACAACTGAATCGCAGCTTCCCTGTCGGCCCAGTCAACAAATACCGAAACCTCTCCCTGCAAGGTAATCAGGTCGATCACATTGATTTCCGCATCAGCAAGCAACTTCGTAATGTGCACCAGAATGCCCGGATGGTCCTGGAATTTCGGCGAGGATATCGTCACCCGGGCGATATTCCGCTTCAGCGCAAGAGACTTGAATCCCTCCTCCTTCTGAAGCCTTTCGTGTAGCCTGTGATACGCTTCCTCGCAGCTACCCTCCGGAACGAAAATCCCGAGATAACCCGGAGTAATCGCCAGCCCGTGAACCGTGATACCTGCGTCCTTCAGGCTCTCGGACAAATGGCTCAGCAGTCCGGCGTCCTCGATGAGTTCATCCCCAACCACACTTACCAGCGCCAACTGGAACGGGGTTGATCTCAGTTTTGCGCGCAGGAAACCCTCGATCATCGTTCCGCCCTGCGTGATATCTTCGCTGGCGTGGTGAACGATCCTCGCCCGCATGTCCGGCGTCTTGTGACTGAGCGCATGCGGATGAAGCACTCTCGCGCCACCCTGAGCCATGCTGCTGAGCTGCTCAGTGGATATAACAGCCAGCTTCTCAGGGCTCGATGCCGCTTTCGGATCAGCCTGAAGGACCCCTTCCTGGTCGGTGACGATTATCACCTCGTCGGATGCAAGCAGTTTCCCCAGCAGGAATGCGGTGGTGTCCGACCCTCCTCGTCCCAGGGTTGTGAGGCGACCCTCAGGATCCCGGGCGAGGAATCCGCACAAAACCGGAGTTATCCCCTGCTCGAGCATCGGAAGTACGCAATCGCGAAGGATCTTCCGACTCTCGTCTTCGTGAATTGTAAGCTGGCGGTCCTCGTTTATCTTTTCGAGGCTGAGAGCAACTTCCTTTTCCTCGCTGACAATCACCGGCCAGGCTTCATCTGTGGGCAGAATCGCCCTTGCCGGGCATCCCGCCGCTTCCAGTGCCGCCGCGAATAGCGTGGCAGCCATCATTTCCCCGAAGGCCGCCACCCTGACCGTATCGCGCGCAGTCGGCTTGCCGCCGGTTACCTCATGTGCAAGACCAATCAATCGGCTGGTCTCGTCCCCCATCGCGCTGACCACGGTAACGACGCGCTCAGATGCAGCGATACGCGCAAGCGTCTCCGCATTGATACGGATACGTTCGCCGTCGCGTAGTGTCCGCCCGCCGAATTTGATTACCAGCGTTCGCGGGCCTGATTGAACTCCTTTCATTCTCAGGGGTATTTTACATTAAACCGGACTGAACCGTAAGGCCGGCAGGGATATGATGCTCATCAAGGAGATTGTGCTCCTCCAGAAATTCCCTGATCTCCTCCTTGGTGAGCCTGCCGTTTGTCTGTGTGGAATAAGTTCTGAAATT
>CBDUXL010000056.1:0-14251 GCA_965371155.1 uncultured bacterium
AAAACCTCGAACCTTCCATGATGACAGTTCATCGTCCTGGATAAGCTCCCCGACAAGATCGAACGCGCGTTTTCTCTGCTCATTTGTGCGAATGGAATCATCCATTCCGATTGTCTTCAAATACCTCGAAAGCGTTTCAAGCGCGCACACTTTCCCCGTCATCCCTCCCTCCGGCAAACCGACCCGGCCCAAAAGCGCTTCGAACGCAAGATTACCCATTGTCTCCGTACTCAGAGCAAGCACAGCCGCCTGCCGGACATTCATCAGCGGGTCGGAGAAACCCCTGATTAACGGAGCGACAGCATCCTGGTCGGGAATCCGCCCCAAAGAGATGACCGCTGAGAGCCTGATAGCCTGCTCGTCATCATCGAGATGGCCGGAAATCACCTCGATTTGCCCGGGATCGCGCATTCTACCAAGCGCACCTACAATCGATGAGACCACATGCCAGTCGGTCTCTACTTCAAGCACCGCTCTGAGGGCATCAATCGCCGGACGATCCTCATCCAGCGGACCCAACGCCGTGGGATCATCAAGCTCACCGATCGCAGCCGTGTCTCCAAGGAGATACGCTGCATGACGTCGGGTGCGATCGTCCTCGCTCTCAAGATAGGGAACCAGAAATTCCGCCGCGGGATGTCCTATTCCTCTGATTACGTCATCCAGTGTGACCCTCTTGAGGACGTTTGTTGAGGGGAGATACTCCAGAAGTGTCGGAACGGCAAGAGCGCCCAACTCTATCAGCGCCTGCTTGCTGGGTTCTTTGACTTCCTCATGATCCTGATCCCACGCGCTGCAATTGATGAAAAGCTCGCGGATAGCTTCGGGTGAAGGAACTTCCCCCGCTTCCGCCAGGATTTCTTCCGGCGTTCGAACCGGCTCATCTTCCGCCGGCAATCGCGCCGGCGCAAACAGCGTTGCGATACACCACGCAAGAATTGTAAGCGTAGCAACTGCAAGTCCACGTCTTTTGAGCATCATTGCTGCACCCCCGGGATTACTAACGTCCGACTGATTTCATTTCCTTCGTCATCCAGGGCAATATCCCACCAGTCCTCGCCGACATCGATGCCCACTCCCCAGTTGGTCTTTGTCCACCACGCCCCGTCGCCTGCGCGGCGGTCGGTGTACGTATCGCTGCCCATCATATCGATCAACACCCCGATGCTGCCATAGTCCCTTGCGAGGTTTCCGTGACCTGTACAGGCGTCCGGGCTCCGTCCGAAATAGCCGTCATTACCTCCCCTGTCGATCAGCAAGCCGACTCCATTCGCGTTTCCCGATCCCTGCGCGAGACTGTTGCCGGTATAGAAGTCGCTGCCCCCCTCGTCGATCAACCATCCGACCGCGAGATCGTGCCCGAATCCCTGCGTGCACGCATGGCAGGAATATCGATCGATACCACCGCGATCGAGAAGAATCCCCGATGATAAATGTATCCCCGACCCCTGCGCATATTGCTGCGACTGGTACCAGTCGTTTCCCGCGTCGTCGATCAGAGCGCCAACCGAATACCAGTAACTGACTCCCTGCCCGTAAACCTCGGTGTTGTAGAAATCGTTGCCGTTCCTGTCGTGAAGGATACCGACTCCACCGGATGCTTTCGGGCGAATGCCGATTGAAAATCCCTGCGAAAGGCTTATATTGCTCACCGGGTAGCGCGGGAAATCATCGTACCGGCCCCCCGCCCAGTAGCTGTCGAAACCGTCGCGATCGGTCAGCATCCCCCAGCCGCGCACATAGGCCATCCCTTGTGCGTAAATGCCCGCGCGATAGTCGTCATTCCCCTTATTGTCCATCAGCAAGCCGAGGCCGATCGCCCCGGCGCCCTGGACCAGAAGGTCGGCATCGTAAATGTCGCTGCCCTCGTGATCCTGAAGAATCCCGACACCGAAAAGCCCGCACGCCTGGCTGAACTTTCCGGCCCGGTACACATCATCGCCCGATACATCCACCTGCATCGCTATGCCGAGCACACCGGATGCATTCGACCGGGCACCACCTGAAAAGTAAGAGTCGTTTCCGCCGAGATCCAGTGCGACTGCAACAATCGGATTATCCTCATCCTTCAGGTTTCCGGCAATCCCGACCGGGCCGTAATAAACGTCGTTGCCGCCGGGATCGATTATCAGCGAAGGGGCGTTCCACTCTTCCATGTACCAGAAATCATCGCCGGCAGTGCCGATCAGGATTTTCCCCGATAAACCCTGCACAGCAAACGGCTGCAGAAATTCAGCATCTGCGGTCAATTCATCAAGCTTTTCCACCGCAGAATCAACCTCATCCGCAAGCTCCCTTGCGGTCACCAACAGCGAATCGAGATCGAATCGAAGCATTGCATCCAGGTACTCTTGCGGCGACGAGTAAGGCTCCGATTCAGGGCAGTCCTCCTCATCCTCTTCGGCGAAATGGCAGAGCAGGTACCACGGAAGATATTCCCGATCCTCCTCCGTCAGGCTCTGGAGAACAATGTCCTCCATGCGGTCCTGTGCCAGCTTGATCGCCGTGTCCAATTCGGCAACCGCATCGCGCCAGCTTGCGGGAAGCATCGGAAAATCCGCCGGAAGATGCAATCCCGCGAGGCTTGGAGTCAGCGGCATCGTGTTATAGAGGTCGCTGTCGAGATCAACCGCAGCGCGGAAGATGATCGACGATGCGGGTTTGGAGTTCAGCAGGAACTCGTCCCACTCGTAGGTCCAGACGACAAGCGAATATGGGTCATCGAGCGCACGCTGTGCGACACTCAGGCGAAACTCGTCGTCCGTGTAATCCTTCCGGAAACCCATATCGGGCCAGCTCATGTTGATTGACGCAAGCGCCTGCTCGATAAGGTGCATTTCGTCATCAGTGAGCGAGCCGTGATCGAGTTCCGGTGGAGTCGGAGGCCATGGCTCTTCCTCTTCCGCCCTTGGCGCCATCGGCAACAGAAGAACACCTGCCAGGATGAACACGAGCAGTCGGAAAAGCCGGGTGGAAGGTGCGGTGTGTTTTCTCATATCCTCTCTCCCAGTTCAAGAATGGCGAAAGGGATTTAATCAAACTACAGACTCGATTTCCAGTCGGTCAATGCAAAAAAAAAAAAGGAACCAGGGCAACCACAAGGGTTGCCCCTACGGGATCTGCTATTCATCCGGATTGTCGGTTGCATAAGCCTGCTCCACCTGATCCAGTCTGCTGTAGCAAAGTGCGCCAAATCCCTTTGAATATGCTCATCGCAGGCTTCTTCGACGATCCGGGGCAGGCCGCCAATCCCGCTTGATCATTTGGCAAGGAAGGATACACGCATTTTGCCCACGATTTCACGCTCATACGGGGAGCTTGGAACCCGTATTGCACGCTTTTTAGTAGAGAATCCTTTTTTTGGGTCCACTACTTGACCTTAGCACTACCGGAAACCCGCATGACATGGCATATTATACTTGGACGGATAGATCAGAACCCCCAGGAGCGAGCGAACCATACGATAGAACACACGTGACAATACGGTCTCTCCAGCGGTGTCACAAAGGCATTCATCAGTCCTAATAAAGTGACGCCATCTGGACCGGAACGGCATGAACAGTGCCACCCCGGATCAACAGCAACCCCACCACTCGTGGCGGGGTCCAGGAGAGACCAACTTGAACGCAAAGCTCGCGGTAAAGAGATATCACTGTGGAGATTCGCTAAAGTTCGCAGGCAGAATTGTGCCGGCGGCAACACTGATCTTCTTCGCGGTTGCCTCTCAAGCTCATGCAGACCCGCTATTACTCGAAACCGGACAGGTTTTGCATTCCGTCTGGCTGATTCTCGCTGCCGGTCTTGCGCTGGAAGCAGTCATCCTCGCGCATTTCATCAAACGTCCGTTCAGGGAAGCCCTGACTGTATGCCTTCTCGCCAACGCGATCACCGGTTTCATGGGTTTTGTGGGTCTCCTTTTCCTTCGATTCAATGGCGTTCCGATCCTCCCGCCGGGACCAACCGCACTTGCAGCGGCCCTGATTGAGGCTCCGCTTATCAGCGTCATGCTGATCCGTCCGCCCGTAAAGCGAATTTTCGCAGGCGCATTTGTGGCCAACATGGTGACCGGCTTGATCGCTTTTACAGTAATGGCGCCACAGCCCATCCGTCCGTCTGCACCCACGGCAGCGGAAGATCTCGCCATGGCACGTGCGGTACTCAGCGTGCGCGATGCCATCGGTACTTACCATGAGCGATACGGAATATACCCGACGCACCTGCTGGGAGGAGCTGTCGGGGAAACCGGCAATCATAACCATCCCAACGATCCTCTACTTCGTCCAGGAAGTCTCGACAGCTACCCGGCAAATCCCTACGCGTCGTTCCTCAGGACAAGACGATTCAACTTAAGCTTCCTTCTCTTCGGAACTGGTCAGGCAACCAGACCTGTGAGTCTCGATCGACCGATGACTGCATGGGAGGCGCGATGGTTCCCAACCATCCGGAAGGACAACAGGTTCGGAGACCCGGACCACATGATGGTCCTGGCTAACGGACTGTCGGAAGCTGCGGCGCGGGAAACCCTGGAAACGACCTTCTATCATATGAACGGCAACGATTACATTCCGGGATGCTTTTTCTACAAAGCCTACGACTTCAACCGCGACTCGCTTCCCGATGACTACATCCTTGGGGCCTATGGCTGGCCCAGCGGGATGGGATCCATCGCGATTGACCTGATTGATGCCGCCACGGGCGAACTCAGACTGACCCTGGACTCTTCCGGACGCATGTTCGCCGGTCAACCGGATGGACGCCCTGAGGCCGTGCTCGCTCTTTGTGTTGCGGGCACTCCCATCCCGAATTAATACTCATCTCCTCCTCCCCTTTTTGCCGCGACCCGTCAGTTTTTCGGGTCGCGGCTCGTTCTATTAGTGAGAAACAAGTTCGGGATACCATCCAATGCGACTGGCATATCTGTTTGCAGCCTTTATCCTGGGGCTTCTGAGCGCCGAACCGGCTGACTCCCCGACCCTGCCGCTTCTCGAGCTGGCGGGAACCTCACTCGCGTTGGGAATCGTTCTTCACCTGCCGAGAACATCTGTTCTAAGCCCGCTTTCGATGTGCTGCGCTGCGTATTTCCTGGGCGCAATCTGGATGACCGCCCTTCCAACCTATCCAAAGCTTCTCATAATCGAAGGCCTTCCAGTCGATAGGGGATGTTCCGTCATCGGGAGAGCGTACAGCGAAGCCATTGAAACGCCGTCGGGAAAATACCTCCCGTTATCACTCGTTGCGGTAACTCCCGAGGGTTACTCGATGAACTGCCTTGGTGCACACGACCAATGGCGTACGGCAAGGGGAATAGCGCTGATTCGAGTCGAGCGCGATTTCGTCGGAATCCCGGGCGCTGAATATCGGGCTTCAGGTGTACTGGTGAGGCGTCCGGACAGACTGCAGAAGCCGATATTCATTCGGTACCGACCCCGTGCGCTTATCGAACCGCGACCGGACGGCGTTTCACTCATATTCATGGACAAACCGCGGCCGCTTTCTGAAGTCGCCAACCGGTTCCGATACCGGTTGATGAGCCACTTATCATGGGGGCTTTGCGATGCCGAAGGTCAGCTTGTGGCAGGTGTAACGTTCGGTCGAAGAGGACGCCGTCTGGAGGGAAACTGGGCGGGGAATTTCTACAAGGCGGGTCTTTCGCACCTCATCGTTGCATCCGGGGCGCAGGTAAGCCTCTTGTTCATGCCGGTATTTTTTTTGCTTGGACGGGTCCGCGTGCCGAGAATCCCCAAATGGCTCCTCCTGGCCGCACTCGGAACCGCTCTTGTCGGTTTCGCAAGACTCCTCGGAAGCGAACCGTCCATACTTCGAGCCGCCGCAATGGGATGCATCCTGCTTCTCTCAGTGGGTCTGGGAAAGCAGGCGTTTGGGCGTGCGGCACTCGCAGCGGCAGGATGGTTCTGGTTGCTTCAGAATCCTTTCCTCGTCCGCGATACCGGCTTTCTTCTCTCGCTTGGGGCCAGTTTCGGCATCATCTACTTTAGTCCACCACTGATTGAAATCTGCGTCCCGGAAAAGGTCCCGTTTCAGACAACCCGAAAATGGCCCTCCCTTCGCTATCTCGGCGGTCTGGCGGTCCTTGGCCTCCGAAAAATGCTGCGCTTCTTCACATTGTGCGCCCTTATCACTCTATCGGCCCAGATCGGCGTGTTTCCGGTGCTGGCAACAACCATCGGGCGCTTGTCACCTCTGGGTATGGTGGCTAACCTTTACGCCGTACCGCTTGGGCAAATGGTGCTTTTCCTCGGCGCCCTGAGCGGTCTGGCAGGCTTCGTCTGTCCTGTCTTCTCGGTACTGATAAACGGAACACTCGACATCCTGGCATCGATGTTGATGACTGTCGCTTACGATTTCGCTCATCTGCCCGGCTCAAACTTGGCGATCTCTCCCCTGCCCGCCTGGTGCGCCGTGGCTTACTACGCACTGGGCCTGGTAATCGTGGAGCGATGGCGCTCCCGACACTCGCAGAAAAGCAGGTCAACTCGCGTCCTAAAGAACGCCGAAACGAAAAACGGCAGGATCCTGGACCTTGACAAACCGCTGCCACCATCCGCAATCTGAAGACACGCAATGGAATCCTGATTCTCGCGGAAACCGTCCTTTTGCCCTCAAGAAAAATATGCGAACGAAAAACCGGCCCTTTCGAGCCGGTCCATGCTTGCTGTATCGAGTATCTTTTAGTGCGCGGTCTGCGTATCGGTCATGCTCTGAATCGCGCTGAACAACGGCATATAAAGGCTGACAACAATGAAGCCGATGACCGCACCCATCACCGTAATGAGCAACGGCTCGATCATCGTAGTGAACGCGTCGATCGTATAGTCGACCTCACGATCATAGAAATCACTAATCTTCTGGAGCATCTCATCAAGCGATCCTGTCTCCTCTCCGACAGCAATCATATCGATGACCATCGGGGGAAATTCGCCGGTCTCTTCGAGCGGATAACTGATGCGCTCTCCTTCCTTAATGGATATTTTCGCTTTCGATACCGCAGCGGCGATAACCGCGTTACCGACGGTTTCTTCAACTACAGTGAGAGCCTTGATGATCGGCACGCCGGATTTCAGCAAAATGGAGAAAGTCCGAGCGAAACGAGACAGCGCGATACGACGAAGAAGAAAACCGAAAACCGGAAGTCGAAGCCTTATGGCGTCAAGCATCCGATTGACCGCAGGGAAATTTGCAGCATACCTGGTCGCCACAACCAGGAGAATAATTGCCCCAAGCAGGATGGGCGCCCCCTGGCGCACTATGTTTGACATGTAAATCAGGATCAAGGTCATTGCCGGCAGCGTGGCGTTCATGCTCTCGAAAATGTCCACGAACTGCGGCACGACGAAGAACATGACCAGGGTGACGATTAGCCCTGCCGCGCACATGATAATGATCGGGTAACGAACACCGGCCTGGACATTCTGGCGGATCTCGATCTCGCGCTCACTATCGTGCGCGATTCGGTCCAGAACGATATCCAGCGAACCGGACTCCTCACCTGACTTGATCAGGTTCACTATCAGGCTGTTAAACACCTTGGGGTGCTGCCCCATCGCATACGATAGCGAGTACCCCTCCTCGACCATCTTCGCAACATCCTGAAGAACCTCGGCAAGGTGCGGATTTTCGGTCTGTTTCACGATGATCCTGAGAGACCGAAGAATCGGGAGACCCGCGTTGATCATCGTGGACAGGAGCCGCGAAAAGATCGAAAGGTCTTTCAGCTTGATTGGCGTCAACTTCTGGATCGCCTTGTCCAGACGCTCGTATAAAGTGTTCTGGCCCACCTCGGTGATCCGGTTGACGTAATACCCCTGGTCACGCAGCCGTTCAACAAGCTGCTCCCGGCTATCCATGACCACGCTCCCTGTAACGGTCTTACCAGAGCGATCGCGGACGGAGAATGAGAACTTCGGCATAGTTGTTTTAGGCTCCTTGTCATGCGACCTGAGGTCGCGTATTCCGATACGAGCCTGCCCTAAGGCATACTGAACCGCCCCCATCCCTGCTTTTCCCTCTCAAATATAACATAATCAGCGCCTGTCCGCTATTGTCCACTTTGGTGGAATATTTCCAGACCTTGCCCTTGGTGCCTTCAAGGTCTAGAATGCCCTCGTTTGGATAAAGACCCACCTCAAAGAGGCGGGTTAGGAGCACCCAAATGCGAATACTCATCACAGGCGGAGCGGGGTTCATCGGATCCAACTTCGTACGTTTCAGCCTTGAAAATCACCCGGACGATCGCATCCTCGTCCTGGACGCTCTCACCTACGCCGGGAACCTCGAAAACTTCTCGAAATCCATCATGGAGAATCCCAATTTTCAGTTCTTCCACGGAAATATCTGCGATGAGGAGCTTGTGGGCGAGCTGATGCGGAATGTCGACGCGGTCGTCCATTTCGCTGCCGAAACCCATGTTGACCGCTCCATCCAGGAGGCCGGTACATTCATCGAGACCGATGTATGGGGCACCTACGTCCTCCTGGAAGCCGCAAGGCGAAATGATATCAAGCGATTCGTGCACATCTCCACGGATGAGGTCTACGGCGAGGCAGGGGATCGCCCGTCAGTTGAAGGCGATGATCTCCGCCCGAAAAGCCCCTATGCCGCCAGTAAGACCGGCGCAGACCGGCTTGCGTGGAGTTATTTCGCCACGTACGGCTTCCCTGTCACAATCTCGCGATGCTCGAACAATTACGGCCCCTTCCAATATCCCGAGAAGCTTGTACCACTGTTTGTCACAAACGCCCTGGAGGACAAACCGCTTCCTGTCTATGGGCACGGGAAAAACACCCGCGATTGGATCTACGTGGACGATCACTGCCGCGCGATCGACCTCATGCTCCGTGAAGACGGCTCCAAAGTCGACGGCGAGGTCTTCAATATCTCCTCGGAGTGCGAGAAGTCGGTTCTGGATATCACCGACATCATCCTGAAGTCCCTGGGCAAGCCCAAGACACTAATCAAGCATGTGGAAGATCGCCCGGGCCATGTCGTGCGCCACGCCGTGGACTCGACGAAAATCAAAAGGGCCCTCGGATGGGAACCGAAATTCAGCTTCGAAGAAAACATCGAAGCGACAATTGAGTGGTATCGAGTAAACGAAAGTTGGTGGCGGAACGTAAATGAAAATCAGGCCGAGTACAAGGCCTGGATCGAAGAGCAGTTCGGGCAATAGTCGGTGGCCCATAACTCCAACTCCACCACAAGTGGTGGGGTTACCAATACTGAGAGACCTGCGGAAGTACGTTCACAAACCCTCGATCACAGTCCTCAGCTTATCCCTTACCTCTTCTGCCACAGTCCCCAGCTCTGCATTATCAACAGCCTGCATCGAGGCAATAGGATCAACCGCAGCAACTTCCACGCCGCCGTCGAGTGTTTCCTGTACGATTACATTGCACGGCAACATTAGTCCGATTCTGTCCTCCGCCTGAAGCGCCTGGTAAGCGAACGGCGGGTTGCATGCACCCAGAATCTTGTAGTTTCGGAAATCGACATCGAGCTTTTTCTTGAGAGTCGCCTTGACATCAATTTCGGTGAGGATTCCGAATCCCTCTTTGGCCAGGGCATCCCTGACGGCGCTTTCGGCCTCCTCAAACGGAACGTTCAACTTCTTGCTGAAGTAGTAGCTCATCTCCGAATCTCTCCTTTGTATTGGATGTAATCTACCGCCCCTAACCCTTCTCCCCAATCACCATGAACCTTCCGAGCCGCTCAAGTCTCCCATGAATTGGTGGGGTAATCAAGCCACAAAGGAGGAGCTGACATGCTCAAACGCTTGTTTGCGTCCACACGCTATCTTATTCCGGCGGGGGTAGTGGTGATTCTGGGTATCTGGATTTCCTGGGTCTCTTGGGACGGTTTCCTCAACGCACAAACGGCAAGGGACAAAAATCTCGCACGCATGACCTACGAGAACATGCAAAGGATGCCGCAATCCAAGGACAACCTGGTCAGTTTCAAGTGCTCCGGTCCAGGCGAATACATCTGCGAGACCACCGGCCTGAATGACTCGCATTCCGCCGGACGGTTCGGGTATAACTCGATGGTTGTTCTTATCGAGCGAAACGGCGTTGTGATGACCGGTCGGGCACTTTTCAAAATCCACGGCTACCAGAACGGTGAGCCGATTTTCGAGGTAACATACAACCTTGATGGATTGCCCGAAGTAAAGCTGAAAGGGCCGTTTGAGGGCGAAGAATTCGAGCCCACCTTCGGCAGCGCAATGATCGTCCCGGTCGATTCGGACTACCCAGGCGTCAGGGCTCACACCTGATTTCGTAGGGGCGCACGGCGTGCGCCCGTCCTGTGCGCACGGCTGTGCGCCCGATCTGTGGGCCCATCTACAGCAACCTCTCCAGCAGGTACGCCCTCAGCTTGTCCAACGCCACCCGCTCCTGCTTGGTGGTGTCCCGATCCCGCACCGTCGCTGCCTGATCCTCGAGCGTATCGAAATCCACCGTGCAGCAAAACGGCGTGCCTATCTCATCCTGACGGCGGTACCGTCGCCCGATATTTCCCGACACATCATACTGTACATACCACAGTTCCTTCAGTTCCTTGTACACCTTCCTCGCGACTTCCTCCAGTTCGGGTTTCTTCTGCAACGGGAACACCGCAACTTTCACCGGCGCGACCTGCCTGTGGAATCGCATCAATGTCCGCTTCTCGCCGGCGACCTCATCTTCCGTGTAGGCATCCATCATCGCGACAAGGCAACTCCGCTCGACGCCCGCCGATGTCTCGATCACCCAGGGAATGAATTTCGAGTTCGTCGCCTGATCGAAATATTCAAGCTCCTTACCGGAAAGATCCTGATGGGCCTTGAGATCGTAGTCGGTGCGATTGTGTATACCCTCGATCTCATTCCACCCGAACGGGAATTTATACAGCACATCTACAGCCGTTTTCGCGTAGTGTGCAAGCTCGTTCTCGCCGTGCGCGACCAGCTTGAGATTCTCCTTACGGACGCCAAGCGCCTCGGAATACCAATTGAACCTCTGATCCTTCCAGTGCTCGAACCACTCATCCGCTGTCTCGGCCGCGACAAAAAACTCCATCTCCATCTGCTCGAACTCTCGCGACCTGAAGATAAAGCTCTTGGTGGTGACCTCGTTCCGGAAACTCTTCCCTATCTGCGCGATACCGAACGGAATTTTCATCCGGCTCGCGGTCTGGACAAGCTTGAAGTCGATAAAAATCCCCTGGCAGGTTTCCGGACGAAGCCAGACATCCATTTTGCCGGTTTCTGTCGAACCCGTCTGGGTTTTGAACATGAGCTGAAATTTCTGCGGCTCGGTGAACTCACTTCCGCCGCATCTGGGGCATTTACCGTTTTCGAGGTGATCCTCGCGAACGCGGGTCTTGCAGTTGAGGCAATCGACAAGCATGTCGTGGAATTCGCCGACATGTCCGCTCGCGACCCACACCTGCGGATGCATGAGGATGCTGGAATCCATACCGACAACGTCGTCGCGCATCCTTACAACATGCTTCCACCACTGGTTCTTGACGTTATTCTTGAGCTCCACACCCAGCGGACCGAAATCCCAGCAGCTCGCAAGGCCACCGTAGATCTCGGATGACTGGAAAATGAATCCCCGTCGCTTGGCGAGTGAAGTGATCGTATCAAGACTGGCAGTCGGTTCGCCCATGATTGTTCCCCAATTCCGCCCATCAGAGCCGTGTGATAATAGCATTCAAGAAAAACAAGCGCCAACGAAGCACGAAGTCCTATCCACCACGCAGCAAAGTGGTGCTATACTCATTATCCGAGTTAAAGAAGATTAATATTCAGGATGGTGCAATGTCGAGAACAAATACCCTTCTGACTATATTCGCGATCCTGCTGGCGACGCTCCCCGCGTTCAGTCAGGACTACGCTGGAAATGGCATCAGCGTTCTGCTCGCCGACGACCCAGCTCAATGTCTGAATCTTGAAGGGCTCTTCATTGATGGGGACAGTTATGTCTTCATCGATGGCCGCAACAACACGGGGCGGGTGAAGTTCATCGCCGCGGACGGCGCCATTCAGAGTACCGGAGTCTCCACGGTACCCCTCCCCAACGCCGCGAGCCTCCCGGGCGACATTCTCCCCTCCCCATTCGGACTTGACCGGGTTGTTCCAACCGACGACGCACTCTGGGCCGTTCCGGCGCCATGGTCCGGAGCAATTGCAGAAATTTTCGACCGGGATTCAGGAGCATTCCGAGAGAGGCTCACATATCCCATGACACCCGCACTCGGCCTTGCAATCGGTCCGGAAAGCGATGTCTGGGCCGTGATGAGCCGCAAATTGCAGAATCTTTCGTCACCATCGGTTCCTCCGCTCGACCTCAGCGGCGCATTTGCTCATATTGATAATGCGACTGGACATCCAATCGGATTTGTGGTCCTCTCACAGCCGGATCTGACCCTGGTCGAAACAAGCGGCGTAATCCGTTGGCGTCTTGACCTCAACACGCTCGTGAACGGATTTCTCTCGCCGATGGATGTCGCCGCCGGTCCGGATGGAACAATTGCAGTGTGCGCCGCGATCTGCGAGACTGCCGATGAATCCATTCTTGAGGACTATTTCGCCCTTCGCGATGAATGCCTGGCTCGCGGCGATATTGAAGCGCTGCACGGAGTCGAGGACGCTGTTCGCACATCGTTTCTAATGGGGTTCGCCCTCATCCTGATTGACTCCGACGGAACGGTGGCCGATGCAATCGAGCTCTCCAGCGCGCCGGTGGCTTGCGCGGTCGATTCCAACGGACGCGTCCATCTGATGACGCAGGAATTATCCGGATGGGCAATCTCCATTCTGGATCCCAGGATCAACGAGGGGATTCCACAATGCGTCATCCCCTACGGCTTACCCACTCTGGTCAGCCCTCACCGACTGGCGTCCGGACCGGACGGAAGCCTGTACTGGGACGACTTGAATCCGTCCACGGAGGAGCAAGTCTGGGGTATTTCCCGGATGTTCGCCTCGAACGGAGTGTTCTCGCTCGGCGACGCTGAGTCCGGACCGAGACGAGTATATGAGGAGTTCTTGACCGACTCTCTACGGGTAACCACTGCACTGGAAATCGGCCCGACGGGCGAAATCTGGGTCGGCTGCCAGGATTTCCTCTGGGATCCTGAGATCGATGATTCCCAGGAGGAACCCGGATTCCCGTACGTTTCTTCGATTCTGCGGGTGGCCGGCGATGGCAACCTGCTTCAGAGAATCGGCCCCTCCGAGGAGTTCGGGCCGGCAAGCGTTCCGTCCGACCTGTTCGCATACGATTCAGGAATGCTCTGCGTGTGGGCAGGCGCTGAGGACTACAGCATTTTTCAGAACGTGGCCCCTGAAAGCTCCTGGGCGCCTGCCTACGAGCTTCCCATTGGTGCGCCAATCTCGAACAGCAGGATCGGAGCGACACAGTCAGGATATTTGGGATGGTTCACACTTCCTGAAAGCGATTCCGAGATTATGTACTGGTCTCGTGCCGATGAAAATATGAACGTCTGGGGTGGGATCGATCGTCTGGGAACTCTCGGATGCCGGTTTCTGGCCAGCGATCCGGGCGAGGATGTCGTATACGTAACAATCGACGATGGTGAGATATTCAGACTCGACGGTGTGGCATTGCAGGTGACCGGGATCTGGTACAACCGCCTCCCTTCGGAAGCGCCGGGACATCCTCTGAATGATGCCGAGTGTCTCTCCAGCGGACTGGCAATACTCGATCGCGAGCATCGAGCAATTCTCCAACTCAGTCCGGATGCATTTGAGGCGCCGTTGACCGCATCGGAGGCCGATATCACTGACGCACTCTCTGCCATCAGAAACGCACTCTGGGAGTACAAGGACTCGAACGGGGATTACCCCTCCCCTTCCCCGTCCCTGCTTGATGACCTGCTCGATGTGAATGAGCTGGAAACGGTGCGTCGCGCGTTTCTGGGTGGACGGATCTATGATTACCGGCCCTCGGAAACCGATTACGCGTTTGTAGCTTGGTCCGCCGGGCCGTATCAGCCGGCCCTTGCATGCAACCTCTCGCAGACATCTGAGGTCCATTGGTAGACCCACAGTGTCGACATGAGCACGGATTATCGCACTTTCGATGATACACCAATCGGGGATACGCCCGAACCTCCACACGCTCTTATTCTCGGCGGAACCGGTTTCCTGGGGCGGCACATCGCCGATGCGTTTCTCGGCAAAGGTTGGCACGTCACCGTCATACACAGAAGCACACGACAGCCGATC
>CBDUXL010000057.1:0-14202 GCA_965371155.1 uncultured bacterium
CACCTCGGCCGAGGGGTGGGGCATCTGGATCTCGATCAGGTTCCCCTGCTCCTGCAAAGGCACATAACCAGCAAGATCGATACCGAGGATGACCTCAACGAAATCCGAACCCTGGGCTTCCGCGGAGAGGCGCTCTACTCGATCGCTGCGGTCAGCGACCTGATTCTCTCAACCCACTATGAAAACGAGGAGACCGGCACACGGCTCTCATTTGAAAAAGAGGAAGCCAAAGTTGAGCCGATCCCGTGGCCCGGCGGAACACAGGTTGAGTCGCTGAGCCTTTTTCATGCGACCCCCGCAAGACGCAAGTTTCTCCGCGCAAGCTCAGCAGAGTTCGCAAGGGTTGCGGCATTAGTCTCCGCCTACGCCCTCGCCTACTCCGAGATCGCATGGACACTCACGCACAACGGTCGGGAGACGCTTCGCAGCCCGGGCACCGGAAACCTCGACGATGCGTTGGTCGCGGTTTACGGAGCGGACACCGCACGAAGGATGATCCGGATCGAGGAATCGTTCGGACCGGTTGCTGTTTCCGGGGCCGTCAGCGCAATGGACCTCACCCGGGCAAGAAGGACCGACCAGGCGATTTTCCTGAATGGAAGGCTCATCAGGGATCCATCCATCAGCGCAACCCTCGGACGAGCGTACGAGCCGTTCCTCCCCCACGGACGTCACCCGATTGCAGTTCTTCGGATAAGCTGTGAGCCTTCCGAAGTCGATGTGAACGTCCACCCTCATAAACGCGAGGTGAGGTTCTCGAAACCGAGGGAAATCACCGGCGCGGTCTATCGGGCGGTCAGAAATGCGCTTGCCGGCAGTTACCCGATGGAGTTCGGTCGCCTGGATGAAAAGCAGGAAGCGCCCGGCAAGCCGGTAACGATCGATGAAACGACGGGCGAGGTCCTGTCGGTTGGTCCATCCGTTCCTCCCTCACCGCCCTCCCCGAACGAAGTCGCCGAGGAGCGGGCGTGGGCGATTCGTGAACCTAAGCATCGCCATACAGGCGTACTTGACGAACAAGAAGACAAAGTACCAACGGGAGATGGCGCCCGCCCCACCTCAAGACGCGTTTCGAATGTCCAGCACAAGTACCCGTCGTTTGAGGAAATTGGAATCGGTGAAGGTCAGGAATCCCCGGGTCACATGATACAGTTCGCCGATACGTATTTGATCTACGACAACGGCCAGTCGGTGTACCTCATCGACCAGCACAACTTGCACGAAAGAATCCTCTACGAGGAATTCCGAAAACGGGAGCGCTCATCTCGTGGAGCAAGCCAGACGCTCCTTTTCCCGATGCAGGTGACACTCCCTCCGTCGCTTGCGGAGCTTGTCGAGGCCCATCGCGATGACTTGACGGCACTCGGGTTCGACATTGAGGAATTCTCCGGCACGGGACGAGAGCAGGCTTTTGCTCTCAGGGCCGTTCCCCAGGAGCTGAAGGACGCCGATCCCGTGCAGGCGTTCACTGATTGCCTCGAACGCGCCGGCGAGAGCGAGGATTTGACCGACCCTGAGGGCTTCCGCCGAGCGTTCGCAATAAACCTCGCCTGTAAGAGCGCGATCAAGGCCGGTCAACCGCTCACGGAAGAGGAAATAAGATTCCTGATCGGGCACATCAAGGACGGCACTTACTACACATGCCCGCATGGACGCCCGACCATCATCAAGCTGGATGAGAACTGGTTCCGTCGGGCGTTCAAACGCAGCTAGTCCCCTTTAACACCCTCATGCTTTCCAAACCCGCGATAATCAAGTCCCTGCTGCAAAACATCCGGCTGTCGCGCGGGAAGTTCGTACCGGCCTGCGGGACACTGAAGGACACTGTCGAAGAATGCGACGAAATCCCACCGTCCGACATCCTGATTCCGCTCATCGAGGACCTGGATGACTCATGGCCCTTTGATGTCGAACCCGACCCGCGCGCCGTAGGCACACTCATCGAAACCCTCAGGGGATGCAGATTCTACAGGGATGGAGATTCAGACGAGATCGCGTTTGCTTTCGATCGCCAGCGCTCACGATATCTCGGAGCCTACGATACGCCGTCACCAGTCGTTGAATATCTGACTTGCGAGGCGGTGACTCCCCTGTGCGACCAAGAATCCCCTCCCCTGATTCTCGATCCCGCCTGCGGAGCAGGGTACTTCCTTCACGCGGCACTGGATCTGCTTGTAAAACGCTATCCCGATTTTGATCCCGCCACTCTTGCGGAAGAGCATCTTCGAGGATTCGATCTCGATCCATCGGCTATTGCTCTGGCAAGACGCAACCTTGCATGGCACCTTGAAGGCTTCTACAAGATCAAGCCGGAATCCCGACTCTTATCTGAGGTCATACTGGAGACCGACGCGCTGGCTGAAGCCGGCGATCTCCCTCTGCCGCTGGGCAGCGTCGATGTTGTTCTCGGAAACCCACCCTATCAATTCTTCAGCGGACGCGGAAGCCCCGTCGCGGCGCTTCGCCGCGACGGAAAGCACTCTGAGGCAAAGATTCTTTCCGAGGAGATTTCGCGTCTCTCGGGGAGGTTTCCGCGGTCATCGCATGGCTGCCGCGATCGCTATAAGTGGTTCATCGATCGAGCCACCCAGTTCCTCAGCCCCGGCGGGCGGCTGGGTTTCATCACTCCCAACACCTGGCTTGTCTACCCCCGCTACCACGATATCAGGTCTCTTCTCAGCCGCGACGGCCGTATTGAAGCTGTCATCGACCTCGGATCGCTCGCGTTTCATCGTGCTCATGTGCCTGCTTCCACCCTGATCTGGCGCAAGGAATCCACAGGAAACAGGATGCCTTTCCCCCGGGCCAAGCTGGAAAAAGACGAATGGGAATCAGCGATGAGCGGAGATTCGAATGCTCTCCCAAAAGCGGTTTCTCTTGCCCCGCATGTGAAGATCGCCCATCACGGCGACATTG
This sequence comes from uncultured bacterium, assembly GCA_965371155.1. Taxonomy (GTDB): domain Bacteria; phylum JAJVIF01; class JAJVIF01; order JAPKYR01; family JAPKYR01; genus CBDUXL01. The sequence goes on from CBDUXL010000057.1 coordinate 2,917, forward strand.
TTGAGGTCACTTCCAAACCCCAAACTGAAGATGAGCACACTGAACTGGTCAATTTTCTTCTGGATGCCCCGCCTGTCCCGTCCATCCTGCCCGGCTCTCATCGTGTCCCATTGGGAGATGTCGCGATAATCCATGAAGGTTCGCATGCGATCAAAGCGGTACGAAAAGATGCGCCACGAGAGCCGTCAGCCGGTGCTGATTATCCCGTTCTGATCGACAAGACATTCGGCTCTTTGATTCCGCCGGAGGTTGGGTACATCGAACCCCCAATAAATTCACCGGCACACGACATAGACCACTCCGGTCAGCGTTTTTTGATCAGAAAAACGGGCGACAGACTTGTTGTCGCGCCGTGTCTCAGCGATCGGTTCGCTCTCGCGCATCAGAATGTCTATGTCGGAAAGATTAGAGATCAATCAATTCCATTCCTCACGCTGGTCGGAATACTGAGTTCCTCCCTTCTAACCGGACTGTATCGCGCCGGTCCCGGAGGGCAGCACCGCAGGCCGCATGCCCAGCTTCGAATTCTCTTCCTGAACCGCCTGCCGATTATCGTGGTCCCCACAGAGTGGTCAGACAAGACCACCGTCGCGGGCGACGATGCAGACGCGATGGTCGAGCAGTTCAAGGCAGGCAACTTCGACCAGTTCGATCCGGTCTCGAAATACTTCCCTGAGAAGACTTCGGGTGCCGAGGAGGTTGCACCCAGAATCGCGCTTTTTCATCAGGCAATAGTAAATGTTGTGGAAGAGTTGATATCCGACCCGAATGAAGGATCGCGACAAGCACTCGACCATCTGGTGTATCATCTGTACGGGGGATACAAGCAAACATGAGCAGTTTGGCAAATCGGATGGATGCACACCTCCTGATTTTTCTCGGGTTGATAGCAGTCTGGGCGATTATCGCCGGGGGAGTGCAGACACCGGCATCGGAAATCAGTGAGCTGGAATCCTCGACCGACCCCTCAACCTGGGTGGAAGCACTCACCAGCCCGGACCGAACGGTCCGAAACCACGCACGCGAGCACATACTTGATGTCTGCTCGTCCGACGCGCTCGGACGGTACGCGATGGAGAGCGTCAACAGCCCCGACAGAAGCAATCAGGAAGCCGCTCTCTGGCTGCTCGCCCGAATCGATGTTCCAGGCAGGGGACTTCTGGCATCGGGACTGATAGGGAACGAGCACGCGTCGTTGCGCGAAGCCGCTCTGGCGGTCCTTGCAGAGGATCCGGTTCCGGAAGCGCACGATATCCTGGTAAGCATGACTGAAGACCCCGACATTTCCGTCCAGGCAACCGCCTTGAGTGCCCTGTCCGCGCTGGGCGATCCTGATGATCTGCACATATTCATCGATTTCCTCGGCAGCCCGAGGACATCCCTGCGGGAAGCCGCAAACAACGGCATTCTGGCAATCACTCCCATTTCGACTGCATCCATCCCGAGTCTCCTGGCTGTGGCGCAGGGGTCGGACCTCTCCGCATCGAGGGAAGCCGTACGTCTGCTCGGCGAAATCGGGGACCCGGATGCGCTCGACGGGCTTTTCGTTCTCTTCGAGACCGGCATCTCAGGCGTGGCAAGCGAGGCCGCCATAGCCATCGGAAAAATCGGCGGAGAGTACGCGACTGAGAAGACTCTCCATCTGTTCAGAACCGGGCAGACACGCGTTCGTGCTCAAGCCGCAAGGACATTGGGCGAACTGGGTACAACCGACGCGGTCGATGATCTCTGGGACGCGGTCCGGGACAAAAGCGAGGATGTCTGGGTGAGGTACTACTCGATGCATGCACTTGCGACGTGCGGTGATCGAGCTCTCATCCCCGGCGTTCTGGAACTTCTGAATGATCTCGATAACGACCCTCGGCTGATTAAGATGTGAATCGAAGCTCTGGGAGGGATCGGCGGCGATGAGGTCCTGGAAATATACGATCAAATCATAGCCGGCGAGGAGGATTTCGGCCTCGACAGAATGGACGGACAATCGTCGATAATCACCTGCATCGCCGGACTTGGCCGAATGGACAGCGACGGATCGCGTGAACGGTTGCGATCCATTCTCGAGAACGCCGAGGATGACAATCTGAATGTGATTATCGGCGTCGTGCGCGCGCTTGGCAACGTGGGGATTCCGGAAGATATTGACCGACTCCAGGATATCAAGTATCTGAACCCCGTTCTCGAGAGGATGATCGATGAGGCGATTGAGGCGATTAACGCAAGGTTTCCGTAGGCGTACGGGATGTTTCAGGATTATTACGAAATACTCGGCGTCGATCCCGACGCGAGCCTGGAGGACATTAAACGGGCCTATCGCAGGCGAGTACACGAATCGCATCCCGATCTCCATCCTGACCATACGGAAACACAAACCGCGGAAATGCGCCTCCTGAACGAAGCGCAAGCTGTCTTGACGGATTCGAGGAAACGTCGAATCTATGATTCCGAATGGTGGCGCTACTATGAGCTGAAGGGAGAAACAAACAGGAAACACGGCGACGCGAGTGATGTGGCCCGTGCATGGAAAACGCGGAAAGAAAGCAAGATCGAGACTCCGGGAACATCCTTGATTAGCAAAGCATTCTGGTTGGATGAAAGAGTGCTGTCGGTGATTCTTGTTGTGCTGGTTGTTATACTCGTGGTGAAAATCCTGTTGCTCCAGGAGTAGACTGAGCACCGGATTCAGGGCGTTGCTTTCTGCGCCCACGTTGAAATAACGGGTATATCCGGCAACCTGCCGGTGGTTTTCAGAAAACACTATGGCCGAGCGATTTTGCCATCTTCATCTTCATACCGAGTACTCGCTTCTCGACGGAGTGAATCGCATTCCCGATGTCGCGGAAGCGTGTAAGAAGACCGGCATGGATGCCGTGGCGATCACCGACCACGGGGTCATGTACGGAGCGATCGAGTTTCTCGAAGCATGCAGAAAAGTGGGTATCAAACCGATTATCGGCTGCGAGATGTATGTCGCGCCCGGAAGCCGTCGCGACCGCTCTCAGGACCGTCGGAGCAGCAACAGCCACCTGGTGCTTCTCGCACTCGATGACACGGGCTACAGGAACCTTTCAACGCTGGTAAGCCTGTCCTACAAGGAGGGCCTCTACTACAAACCCCGAATCGACCATGAGCTTATCTCGCAATACTCCGAAGGATTGGTTGCACTCTCTGCGTGCCTCCGAGGCGAGATAAACGGCTGCCTGCTTCAGGATGCAACCGAACGGGCCATGGAAATTGCAGGATTCTACAAGGACGTTTTCGGACCCGAACGGTTCTACCTCGAAATTCAGGATCACGGTCTCGCTGACCAGGAGCGGATCAATCCCAAGCTGGTGGATATCTCGCGCCAGATGGGCCTTGGACTTGTCGCCACAAACGACAGCCATTTCCTGACACCGAAGGATCGGGCGATCCAGGATGTGATGATCTGCATCCAGACCGGCAAGAAGCTCTCAGACCCCCAGCGATTCCGCGCTTACACGCCCGATCACTATCTGAAAACTCCCGACGAGATGGGCAGGATCTTCCGCCATATACCGGAGGCGCTCTCCAACACGGGTCGGATCGCCGACATGGTCACGTTCGATCCGTCCCTGGAAGCGTTTCACTTCCCCGAGTTCAATCCGCCGGATGGATCCACGCCCGAGGAGTACCTGCGCGGGAAGGCTCTCAAGGGCCTTAAGCAGAAGCTGGAAGGCAATATTCCTGAGAGTTATTCCACACAGCTCGACTACGAACTCAACGTAATCTGCGATATGGGTTTCGCGAGCTATTTCCTTATCGTCGCGGATTTTGTCGGATGGGCGAAGGAACGAAACATCCCTGTGGGACCCGGAAGAGGCAGCGCGGCAAGCAGTCTTGCCAGTTATGCGATGGGGATCACCGGGCTTGACCCCATTCAATACGGTCTGGTCTTCGAGAGGTTCCTGAATCCCGCTCGAAAAAGCATGCCCGACATTGACATCGATTTCGAGCCCGCAGGCCGAGCGGAAGTAATTGAATACGTGACAAATCAATACGGCGCGGAGCATGTCTGCCAGATCGTCACTTTCAACCGTCTCAAGGCCCGGGCCGCGATACGGGACGTCGGGCGCGTCCTGGAGGTTCCCCTCGGGGAAGTCGACAAGATGGCGAAATTGATTCCCTGGGGAAGCAGTCTCGACAAGGCAATCAAGACAAGCCCCGATTTCGCACAAGCCTACGAGGCAACCGATCTAACCAGAAGCTGGATTGATACCGCTCGCGCCGTGGAAGGGTTGGCCAGAAACGCAGGCGTTCACGCCGCGGGCGTAATAATTTGCGCCGACCCGATCTGGCACCACGCTCCCGTGCAGGTCATGGAGAGTGAGTCCGGGGGCGTCTGCCAGTACTCGATGAACGACGCCGAAAAGGTCGGTCTGGTGAAAATGGATTTCCTGGGGCTGCGAACGCTCACGTACCTTCAGGAGGCGTGCAGCAACATCAAAGCCACCCGCGGCAAGGAGATCGACCTTACACACATACCCCTTGATGACTCAGCCACTTACAAAATGCTCAGCGAGGGGAATGTCCTGGGCGTCTTCCAGATGGAAGGCGGCGGCATGCGCGATCTCCTGATGGCAATTGCACCGGACAATATCGAGGACCTGATCGCCACAATCGCGCTTTTCCGTCCCGGCCCCATGGAGAACAATCTCCATACGCAATACGCCCGTCGGAAGAACAAAAAAGAGAAAGTCACCGTCCGGCATCCGTTGCAGGAACCGATCCTCAACCCAACCTACGGCGTTCTTACGTACCAGGAGCAGATCAGCTTCATGCTGCAGGCCCTCGGCGGGATTGATATCGCCACCGCAACGCTGGTCATGAAGCTGATCAGCAAGAAGAAGGATCGCGCCACAATCGCCGAGTACAAGGAGAACTTCCTCAAAGGCGCCGAGGAGCGCGGTATCGATCGCGGCACGGCGCGCGATATCTGGAGCGAGATGGAGGCATTCGCCGGGTATGGATTCAACAAGGCACACTCGGCGGCGTACGGGCTGATCGCGTACCGGACTGCGTATCTCAAGGCGAATTACCCTCTCGAATTCTACGCGGCCTACATGTCGAGCGAAATGCAGAATCCCGACAAGATAGGCTGGATCGTGGACGAGATGAAGCGGAAGGGGATACCGGTCCATCCCCCGGACGTAAACCAATCTCGTGAGAAATTCACTGTCGAGGGCGATGGAATCCGCTACGGCCTGGCTGCGATCAAGGGAGTCGGTATCCAGGCGGTGAAATCCATCGCGGATGAGCGGGAACAGAATGGTCCCCACGAGGATATTTTCGAACTGGCCGGGCGGATCGATCTCAGGCTCGTAAACAAGGGTGCCCTGGAGGCTCTCATCACCGCAGGAGCCTGCGACAGTCTCAAAGGATCTCGCAGAGCCGCCCAGGAGGCTGTATCCGACGCGCTCGAATATGGAAAACGCCGCCAGGAAGACGCCGCCCGAGGTCAGGTGGCGCTTTTCAGTGTCTCGGGTGACCTCGGCGGACGACCGAGAACCCCGGACCTGGATGAGTACCCTCTGCCAGAACTCCTCCGGATGGAAAAACAATCGCTCGGGTTCTACCTCTCGCATCATCCGCTTGAGGATATCTGGGACGAAATCAAGGGATTCACACGGGAACGGATCGTCGACCTGGTTGAGATGCGCGACGGTCGCAAGGTGCGCGTCGGAGGTATGCTCGGCTGGCTCAGCCGAAGAACCTCCAAGAAAATGCAGCAATACGCCCTGTTCAATCTTGAGGATTTAACCGGCAAAGTTGAGGGGATCATTTTTCCTCAGGCTTGCGAGAGGTTCGGCAATCTCCTCGAACCCGACGCGTTCGTTGTAATCAAAGGTCGGCTCAGGATTGAAGAGCCGGAATCAAAGGAGAGTTCGGACGAGGAAACAGCCACTCCGCGCAGAGAAGTGCAGCTCATTGCCGATGAGATCTGGCGATACAACCGAGACGCTGCCGAAGAAGACAGCAAATGGGTTTCCCCCACTGACGCGGCCCCTGAGGCCGTTGTGGAGGAGGATATCGTTTTGGAAGACGAACCGGAATCCGCATACGCTGCGGATGTCGACGGCAAAACGGCCGAGGTCAGTATCGTGCTGGACCTTGACTCACTCGACAGAAGCGCAATTGCCGACATCAGCAAGCGACTTACGTCGAGAAAAGGCCCGACCCCCGTCAAGCTGAAGTTCCCAATGGGCGAAAGAGAGGTTATCATCGAGACGGGCAAAGACTGCAGGGTGGTTTACACCACGGAACTAAGAGAAGAGCTTCTGGCGATTCCAGCGGTTCGCGATGTAACTCTCAGTCAAGTCGCCGGCCGTTGATCGGCTTCTTTTGCTCAATACCGAAAGGGATTCCATTATGGAAACTGCAACTGCAACAGATCCCGAAGCTTTGGAACCGATCGAGGTCAGGTCGACGAACCAGATAACGATCGGAATCGTCGGCTCCGGTGGCGACGGGGTCATCGCCTCGGGTGAAATCCTGGCCGGAGCGGCGGCTCGCGAAGGGCTTTACTGCATACTGACAAAAAGCTACGGCCCTACAATCCGGGGTGGTGAGTCCAGTTGCAGGGTTAGAATGGGCGATACCTACGTCCATAGTCAGGGCGACAAGCTGGACGTGCTCGTCTGCTTCAGTTGGGATGATTTCAAGCTTTTCAGCGCCGAGATCGCGCTGAAACAACATACTGTTGTCCTGTATCCTGAAACCGACCCTCTGGCCCCCAATGAGCTTCCGCTGGATTACGATCTCCAGCCGATTGTCCTGAAGGTTCCGTTCAGAAAACTCGCTGAGGAGGAGGTCGGAAACGCACTCACAAAGAACATGGTAATGCTGGGCGTGCTTTCGGAAGTGTTCGACCTTCCCCAGCAAGGGCTTGAGAATGCCATACACCATCGTTTCGAGCGCAAAACCCGGGAAGTCATTGAGATGAACCTTACCGGGCTCGAGGTCGGAATGAAGTGGGCTCGCGAGCATTTCAAGGAGGAGCTTCCATTAAGGTTCTTCTACTCGACCGCTCCCCCGAAGCTTCTGATGACCGGAAACGAGGCGATTGCATACGGTGCTCTTCATGCGGGATGCAGGTTTTTCGCCGGGTACCCCATCACACCGGCGACGGAGATCATGGAGTGGCTCGCGCGCTACATGCCTAAGTACAACGGGACAATAGTGCAGGCGGAAGACGAGATCGCAGCGATAAGCATGGTGGTCGGTGCAAGTTTCGCCGGAGTGCCTTCCATGACCGCAACTTCCGGACCCGGCACCAGCCTCATGCAGGAGATGATCGGAGGCGCCGCGATGGCCGAGATACCGGTGGTGATCGTCAATGTCCAGCGCGGCGGACCGGCCACCGGCATTCCCACCAAGACCGAGCAGGCCGATCTCCTGCAGGCGGTTTTCGGGGGACACGGCGACGACCCGAGGGTTGTCCTCGCGCCGTGCGACACCGAGGACTGCTACGACATCACCCATTACGCCTTCTCAATTGCCGAATCCTGCCAGATTCCAGTCATTCTTCTGGCCGACCAATTCCTCGGCCAGCGGAAAGCCAGTTTCCAGTCATTGGATGTCGATCGGGTGAAGGTGGAACCCAGGAGGATTCCCACAGAAGATGAAGCCAAAGAATACCAACGGTTCCGGATCACCACGAGCGGCGTAAGCCCGATGAGTTTCCCGGGAATGAAGGATACTCAATACCTGGCCGCTGGAATCGCACACAACGAAATGGGTCTTCCAACATCTTCAGCGGAAATCAACCTCGAAATGAACGAGAAGCGATACAGGAAACTCGACCACGTCATCGAGAGATTCCCCCTGTACACATACTACGGTCGGAAAGGTGCATCGCTGGGCCTTTTGGGCTGGGGCAGCACGAAGGGAGTCATCAGGGAAGCAGTTCATTTGTGCTGGCGGGCAGGCATCGATGTTTGCGGACTGGTGCCGAGAATCCTGCACCCTCTGCCGGTCCAGGAGATGGAGGACTGGTTCAAAACCCTCAGCACACTGGTCGTTATTGAGATGAGCTTCACAGGACAGTTCCTCAAGTACATACAGACCCAGGCGCTTCTGCCGCCACGTGTCGCGCACTATGCCCGCAGCGGCGGAGCGCTGATTCCCCTGGAGGAAGTCCTCAACCTCGTTATCGAGCACTGCGAAGAGGAGATCACCCCCGACATGAAGGAGATCATCGATCCGGAAGGCATCTACCGTCTCGACCAACCCCCCGATGTCAAAATGCTTGTCCGAGGGGACATCTGAAACCAGCGGAGAACTCCGGTGAAGTTGTAATGGAGCGGAAGATGAACGCTGCTGATAATGGAAAAGACATAAGATCGAAAGTTAAATCAAAGGATTACAGAAGCGAGCTGAAGCCGATATGGTGCGCCGGCTGCGGGAACTTCGCCGTCCTGTCGGCGCTTACACAGGCATTCGCCGATCTCGAAATACCCCGGCATGAGATCGCGGTGATCACGGGCATAGGATGCTCATCCCGTTTGCCGGGCTACCTCTCCACTTACGGCTTCAATTCCCTTCACGGACGATCGTTACCCATTGCCACCGGTGTTAAGCTCGCCAGGCCGGAAACCACGGTCATAGCGGCGGGCGGCGACGGCGATTACTTCTCGATCGGCTCCGGCCACCTGCCCCACGCGGCCCGAAGAAACATCGACATCACGGTAATAGTCATGGACAACCGCGTGTATGGATTGACAAAAGGGCAGTTGTCACCGACAACACCTCTTGACTCGCTCACATCAACAACACGTTACGGCTCCTACGACCCGCCGGTCAATATGATTAGTTACATGCTCGTCTATAAAACCGCTTTTGTCGCCCGTGCTTTTTCCGGAAACGTCAAGCAGATGACCGAGTTGATGAAGCAAGGCATTCGACACCCGGGTCTCGCCTTCATCCAGGTTCTGTCGCCGTGCATTACCTACAGAGGGAAGGACGAATACACTGCGATAAAGGCTCTTGCCGAGGATCTCCCCGAAGACTACGATACAACCGACTGGAAGGCTGCGTGCGATGTCGCCGAGAGCCCTGAAACGCTGTATTGCGGAGTGATCTACGAGGATCGAAACTGTATAGGCTACCAGGAAAGATTGGACCGGGTTCGCGAGCAGGCATGCAAGGAATGCGTTGCGCCACTGGATGAGTTGATTGATGAATTTCGTCCATAGCAGGTGTCCGGGATGGCAGGTGAATTTTTCTTGACAGGCTGATACAATCGTCGCCTGTATTACAGGTGGAGGTCGACAAATGAGCATCGAAGAAAAACTCGTAGAAATGGGCATTGAGCTTCCCACACCCCACGCCCCATTAGGCGCGTACGTTCCGGTCGTGCAGACAGGCAATTTGTGTTTTGTATCAGGCCAATTGCCTATCAAGGATGGCCGGCTCGTTGCGGTGGGAAGCGTCCCCAGCCCATGCAGTGTCGAGAAAGCGACAGAGGGCGCGAGAATCTGCGCGATAAACATCCTCGCACAAATGAAGGCACACCTTGGGTCGCTCGACAGGGTTAAGAAGTTCGTCAGGCTCAATGGGTACGTGCAGTCGCAAAACGGCTTCTACCAACAACCGCAGGTGCTCAACGGAGCCAGTGATTTCCTTGTTGAAGTATTCGGTGACAAAGGAAGGCACACACGGATCGCGCTCGGAGTGTATGAGCTTCCAATGGACGCTGCGGTGGAGCTCTGCGCGATGGTGGAGGTGGAGGGAGATTAGCCACCCACCTCATGCACAATCGGTACCCCGGGTCTTTGACCTGGGTCCCCTAAACCAAAAAGGGCGTCCCAAATGGGACGCCCCTTGTTATCTCGCTTAAGAACCAGCCTAGAGCCACTCATCAAAGTACTGGCTGAGGGAACCAACTCCGCTAATTCCCCCGTACCATGCGCCGCGGCAGTTGCCGTCGCGGTCAAAAACGGCGTGCGTGGGAATATAGTGGACGCTTCCGCCGATAAATTCGTAGATCAGGTAATAATATGTGCCGTCGTCCAGGAGCCAATAGGAAGCCTCGTATCCATTAGTGTTTACAAAGTTCTCGACAGTAGCTTCAGTCTCTTGGACATTTATTGGCAAGTGCAGATAATCTTCGTCCTTGTACAAATTATATACCTGGTGCAGAATAGGCATCTCCCCAACACATGGGGGGCACCATGTGGCCCAGAAATTCATGTAGACAACCATGCCGTTCGGCTGGATATCGGGGAACTGGTAATCCACCGGATCGATCCAGACGTCCGTCACTGCATCTTTCAGGGAGTAGGATATCAAATCCGTTCCGTTTGGAGAATTGGGATTGGTCATCACAGACCACTGCGTTACCCACTGCTGGCAGGTTCCCTCGCCCCACATGCCGACTTCATCGATCACCCGCGCCGTGATGTCGCACTTCACGACCTGGGACGCCGGATACCATATCGGCGTCGCGCTGGTTTCATCATCGAAACTACCGTAGTCGCAGCTCCAGAGATAGGTGTGCGTGTCACCCGGAGGACCCGCGTCGGTGAAGTCAACGCTCAACTGCACCGACTCGCTGCTATTGCCCCTCTCACTTGTGGTTCTTGAGTGATTGACCTTGCTGACTACCGGAGGCTCGTAGATGGCATCAAAAACTGTAAAGGATATTGGTTGACTGAGGAGGGTCCAGTCCGCTTCGTCATCGGTGACCCTTAATTGCATCTCGTACGTCACGTAATCCCCGGCATCCGGCAAGTTGAAGATCACAATCTCTCCGGATTCCTCATAGGTGCCGTCTGCATTGAGGTCCCACTCCCAGGAAACGACACTGCCGTCGACATCCTCGGAGCACTCCCCTGAGAAGGTGATATCGGTGTTCCAGTAGTAAGGATAGATGCTGGTAATCTCCGCGCACGCAAGGGGAGGATTATTGGAAACGGTAACGTTGATTGGAATACTGATCCCGATTCCGCCCAGGCCGTCGGTCACTTTCACTGTGACCGAGAAATCGCCCACATCCCCGAATATCACTGTCGGCTCGACATCTGTTCCGCTGTCGTAGAGATCACCATAGGTGCTATCCCCATCGAAATCCCACTCATACGAGACGATGTCATCGCAGTCGGGGTCGGTGCTGGCGCTCGCATCGAACGAGACTTGCCCACCCGCGTAGATATCAGTAGAAGTTGTCGCCACAGCAACCGCAATCGGGTCGGCATTTGTCACCGTCACTGTAATCTTCGCATCCAGAGTATCCTCAAGTCCCTCATCATCGATGACCTTGAGATCGACATC
>CBDUXL010000058.1:0-14126 GCA_965371155.1 uncultured bacterium
CGAAAACCGGGACCGCGCAGAAGATCGATCCAGAGGGCGGCTACTCGGACGATCGATTCTTCGCCACATTTGTCGGTTACGGACCCGTGCCGGAGCCCGAATGGCTGATTCTGGTCATCCTGGATGAACCGAAACACCCGTACTTCGGCGGCGCGAGCTGTGGTCCGATTTTCAAGGATATATTTACCGGCCTCATGTTGAGAGAAAGCGATGCGCTGGTCGCGCAGGAAGGGATCGACGCAACGGGATGCCCCGAGGATGAGGTGGATACACCGGATGAAGCGTGATAATAACGTTTCGTTGTGAACCATGATCGAACCGCGGCAAATACCGGTCACCAGGGGGAAACTGGAGAACCTGTTTCCCGATGCAGAATGGCACGGCGAGCCGCCCGGCCTCCTGACGGCTATCGCAGACGATAGCCGTGAGGTCGTGGAAGGTGGGGCTTTCGTTGCGATCATGGGCTTGAACACCGATGGGCATCTGTTTCTGAAGCAGGCCGTAGAAGCAGGCGCTGCACTGATCGTGGTCGCCTTGGACCACGTGAAAGCTCACCCGGAATTGCTGCAACCTGTTGAGGGTATTCCGCAGATTCATGTCGCCGACACCCGCAAAGCAGCATCAAAACTGGCTGCGGCGTTCTACGCGAATCCAAGTAATGCCGCTGCTGTTCATGGGGTCACAGGAACGAAAGGAAAAACCACAACAGTCCACCTGATTGCCGACATCCTCGCCGCCGCGGGTCGCAAACCTGCGACCATGGGCACGCTTGGAATCGAGTTCGGGGAGGAAAAGATAAAGACCGACCTGACGACTCCCGGACCTATCGAGATCCATCGCAATATGCGCGCGCTCGTCGATTCGGGCGCGACGGATATCGCATGTGAAGTCAGCGCGCACGCAGGGGCAATGCTGCGGACATCGGATGTGCGATTCGAGACCGTCACCTACATGAACCTCTCGCGCGATCACTACAACCACTTTTCAGCGGAGGAATATCTGGACGCAAAACTCGCGATTGCGCGGGATGCCGTGGCGATTAACCCGCAAGTGTGGGGAATCGGCAACGCCGGGGATGAGCATACGGAAGCGTTTCTCATGCCGATCGATCCCGCTCGCAGACTTACGTTTGCAGCATACGACGAGAGTGAAGAAACGGGCGAAGCGGAAATCAACTTAACAGGAAAAATCCTGGGCTCATCATTGGGAGAGCTAAGACTCATTTTTTCATCATCGGGCTGGGAACGCGAGATTTTGCTTCCCCTGGTCGGACGGTTCAACGCGGAGAACGCCTGCGCGGCGGCGACGGTCGCAATCGCAATGGGCATCGACCCGGACACAATTGCAGCAGGACTTCAAAACGCGCGACCGATACCCGGACGTCTCGAGCGAGTCGACCTGGGCCAGAATTTCCTGGTCGTCGTGGACTACGCCCACGCCCCGCAACCAGCCAGGGAGGTCCTCACCTGCCTTCAGGATCTCACCAAGGGAAGGTTGATCGCTGTCATGGGCGCGGGCGGATCGAGGGATCGCGGCAAGAGACCGTTGATCGGCGAAGTACTGGCGCGAAGTTGCGATATCGCAGTGGTCACATCGGACAATCCGCGTGATGAGGAACCGCTCGACATCATCAACGACATCATGGTCGGATTCACACGCGCTCCGGAGAAACGAGCCGAGGTGTTTGTTGAAGTAGATCGCCGGAAAGCTATCGAGAGAGCGCTCGAACAGGCGCAAGCAGGCGACACGGTGGCGGTCTTAGGCAAAGGTCACGAGGACTACCAGATTTTCAAGGACAGGACGATCCATTTCGACGATCGCGAGGTGTCCCAAGAGTGGTTGAAGAACCACGGGTACGCCGGAATTGATTGAAATGCATCTATCTCTTGCGGAATGGGCTAAAGCAACGGGCGGCGAAATCCTCGCCGGCGATCCCGGTTGCTTTGTCGGGGGCGTTGGTCCCGGAGGACTCGCGATCGACACACGGAAGCTCGCTCCGGGCGAATGGTTCATAGCACTGGCGGGAAAAGAGAACCGCGACGGTCACAACTATCTTTCGGCCGCACTGAATTCAGGAGCCGAGGGGGTTATCGTCTCCGACAAATCCGCGTACGAGTCACAGGTACGATCCAAAAAGCCCGACTTCCCTGCCCTAGTGGTTCGGGACACAACAAAGGCACTCGGTGACGCCGCCCGGAAGCTCCTGAATAAGTTCAAACCAATTGTGATAGCGATTACCGGCACCGTCGGAAAAACGAGCGTGAAGGAAAACATCGCGCACGTCGCTTCATCTCGTTTCCCGACATTGAAAAACCCTCACAACTGGAACACGGAGATCGGTCTTCCACTTGCAGTTTTTGAATTGACGCCGGAGCACCTCGTTGCGGTTTTGGAATGCGCATCGCGTGGTCGCGGCCAGATAAGCCAGCTTAGTCTGATAGCTCGACCCGATGTTGCGGCAATTACGGCAATCGGACCCGGACACTTGAGCGAGTTCGGAAGCATCATTGCCGTCGCGCATGGGAAATGGGAGATTATCGAAGGGTTGAAAGGCGGCGGTGTAGTTGTCGCTCCGGGAGAATCACCCTATACGAAGCAATTTGTGGGAGAAACTCGAGTTGTAACCTTCGGCTTGCAGAATTCAAACGATGTGTATCCATCGAGAATATCTCCCCATCAATTTGAGACCGAATTAGAGATCAGCACACCTAGAGGTTCGTTCTCCACTTTGATACAGTGAACTGGAACAGGTGAAGTTCTGAATGCGCTTTGTGCCACTGCTTGTTGCCTGGAGATCGAGTTCGAAGACTCCGAAGGCACCGATCGACTAACTCTGCAGGATATCGGTGACGCACTGAAGTCGGTGCCCGGTATCGCCGGGCGTTCCGAGCTGAGGGTTCGACCGAGCGGTGTAGAAGTGATTTTTGATGCCTACAACTCGAACCCGATGTCGCTTGAGAACTCCCTGGGCTCACTCGCCCAACGGACACAATTCAAGGACGGGTCGACTGTCGGACGAAGGGTCGTGATTCTCGGCGATATGCTCGAGCTCGGCAAGGAAGAAAGAAAATATCATCGGGCAGCCGGGGAACATATTGCCGAACTTCCGATTGACTGCCTGATAACAGTCGGCGACCTTGCATCGTTGATACGTGAGTCCGCCGAGAAGCATAGAGAAACATCGATCCCCGGAAGGCATTTCGAAAACGTGCGTAACTGCGGTGAAGCGTTGCCGGACCTTCTGAAACCCGGCGACCTTGTTCTCATAAAAGCAAGTCGCGCCCTGGAGCTTGAACGATTGCTCGAGGAGAACTGGTAGAAACAAGTCAGCCATGACACTTACGAGCGGACAAATTGTTCTCCTTGCTTGCCTGATCGCATCAGCGGCGATAACGGCGGTTGTCACCGGGATGCTCGCTCAATCGCGACATACCGGATCGGTCATTCGAGAGCAGGGGCCGGAGCATCATCGCGCCAAGGCATCGACTCCCTCAACCGGAGGTCGCGGATTCCTGCTCGCGCTTGCGCTGATCGGCTTCCCGGGCGCGATGCTGCTCACCGACCCACGAGCGATAATCGGGGTTGCGGCGGGACTCCTTACGGGTTTGATCGGGCTCTCGGACGACCTCCTCAAGCTCGCGCGAAAGGATTCATCGGGACTGAAAGCCCGCTACAAGCTCCCCCTGATGATAATTGTCGGCCTCCTTGCTGCGGGAGCCGGATGGTTCCTGATGCAGGACGACACCGTGCGCATTCCGTTCGTGCAAGGTCCGGTCCACGTCGGCGTATGGAAAATCCCGATCGGTCTGTTCTGTTACCTCACGATAATCAACGGAGTGAATTTCACGGACGGTCTTGATGGTCTCGCCGGCGGCACGGTGCTTATCGCATCGGCATTCCTGGCAGGCGCGATCTTCTTGACAGCCACGGGAAGCGTGGTCGTGCCGGTCGTGCTGATCGGTATCTGCGCAGGATTCCTTCCGTTCAACTGGAATCCGGCGAGGATTTTCATGGGCGACAGCGGCGCGCTTTGTATCGGAGGCGCGCTTGCGGGAGCAGCAGTAGCGTCAGGGCTGGAAATCGTTCTTCTCATTATCGGCCTCGTTTTCATCATCAACATCGTCACCGTAGTTCTGCAGGTCGTTTACTTCCGTCTCACGGGCGGGAAGCGGCTTTTCAGGATGACACCAATACATCACGCGTTTGAACTCAGGGGTTACAAGGAGCCGATCATTGTCCTTGGAGCATCGATCATAGGCATCGTGGCCGGAGCGATCGCGCTCCGGTCCGTTTGAGAATTGAATCTGAAACAAGAAACGAATTTCAATGGAATTATTGAATCAAACAAACAGTACTGATTCTTTAAGCAACCGGACCGGTTGCATTGAGTTGACCTCTGCGCGCTGGGAGGGGCGCTTCCCTTGCCCCTCCCTCCTTTTTCAAAAAGAGAAACAAATGATGCCTCCAATGTTCGGTCTATATAGGGAGTCACCAGGGGGGAGGGATAATGTGTCCCTCCCCCCGGGTCCCGTCCCGGAATGGTGAAAATCGATGAAGGCATATCCGAAGAAAACGCGTTTTGTTATTTGGGGCTACGGTGTCACCGGGCGCGCGTTGGTCGATGTCCTGCATTCAAGAGATTATCCGATCAGCGTTATTGAGGACAGCCCTGAAGCTCACATCTCCGAAAGCACGGAGAAGATCGCCGAACTCACCCGCAGCGGCGTTCGATTCAAGTTCGGCGGAATCAGCAACATGGCGGAGTACCTTCGAAGCGAAGCCGACGTGCTCGCACCGTCGCCCGGAATCGCCGTACCTGAAGAAATAGTCGAGGCCTGTGAGGAAGCCAAGGTTCAGATAGCGGGCGAGATCGAAATCGCCCAGCGACTGGTTCAGGGCCAACTCATCGCGGTCACGGGTACGGATGGAAAGACAACCACTGCCACGCTGATTCACCACATACTCAATTCGGCCGGATTAACCGCACACCTTGCCGGCAACATAGGCACACCTTTTATAACTCTGGCGGGACACACACGTCACGACCATTGGCTCGTTGTCGAGGTATCCAGCTACCAGTTGGAGTCGGTGCGACTTTTTCGTCCGTTCATTTCGGTACTTCTAAACATCGCCGAGGATCACCTCGCGCGTCACGGTGATATGCGTACGTACATCAGGACCAAAGGTCGCATCTTTGAAAGGCAACGCGAGAACGACTACGCGGTTCTGAATTTCGATGATCCCACCTGTCTTCAAGCCCACGCAGTCTTGCGCGTGCCGATCCACGGGTTCAGCCTCGCCGGTCCACTTCCCGGCGGAGCGTGGCGAGAAAATTCCGGGCTGATGGTGGACACGAAAAAAGGTCCGAGAAAGGTGATGGACACAAGCGAATTACAGCTTCCCGGCGAACACAGTCAATTGAATGCGCTCGCATCGATTCTCACATGCAAGCTGGCGGGATGCCCCATCGACAAGATCGGCCCGGCGATTGCCGAGTTTACCGGTCTGCCGCACAGAATCGAGACAATAGCAAAAGCCGGCAAGGTCCTGTGGGTAAATGATTCGAAGGCAACAAACGTGCACTCGACAATCAGCGCTGTCAAGTCATTCGATAAACCAATTATCCTCTTACTAGGCGGCTTTGATAAGGGTCTGGACATAACCGAACTGGTCCCCCACATCCAGCGACAGGCGCGTCACGTAATTCTCATGGGCGAAACGCGCAACCGTTTCAAAAAGGACATTCGCGAGGCCGGCTACACCGACTTGACCCTCAGGAAAACTCTTCCCGAGGCCTGCGCGTTTGCACTGACAATTGCCAAGCCCGGCGATGTTGTGCTTCTCTCACCCGCTTCGTCCAGTTTCGACCAGTACAAGAATTTCGTCGAGCGCGGTGAAGCCTTCAGGAGATGGGTGCAGAAAAGAATCGTGGACGGCGATCGATGACTCAAGTCACACCGGAATGCGTCAGGGCAACCGACGAGGGCAGAGGCTACGCTCGTATGTTGCTTTACAGTGTGTTGTTCCTGGCCGTCGCGGGATGGGTTCTGCTGATCGATTCCGGATTGATTTCCGAAGGACAAGCCGATCCGGTCGCGTTCAACAGCCTTCTCATGAAACGCGCCGTTGGATCTCTCATCGGTCTGTTGATTCTCGTTTTTGCGTTCGCGGCTCGACCCTCGAGGCTTCGTTCATTCTCCTGGTGGGCGATCGGGATAGCAATTGTGCTTCTCGCACTGGTGTTCACGGGGCTTGGTGATTCCGCACGAGGCAGCAGGCGTTGGCTCGATCTCGGTCCGTTCAGCTTTCAACCACTTGAATTCGCCAAGCTTGCGGTTATCTGGTATCTGGCGGACGTGCTCGCTCGCTTCGGTCCCCTCGATACATCAAAGATCGGACGCTTGATCTTGTTCGGGCTTCCGGCTGCAACTGTAATGATCATGATCGCCCTGCAGCCGAATCTGTCGGGAGCCTTTTTCATACTTGTTCTCGGCTTTGCCCTGGCATGCCTCGGCGGCATGAGTCGACGGCTTATGATGTCATTGGGCGGTATTGCCGTGCTTTCGGTCGCTGCGCTATTCGCCTTTAATCCCGATCGGATCTCCAGATTCGTGCCGATTTTCTCCCCGCTCACCGATCTTGACGGGGCGGGTTATCAGGTCGGAATGTCGTTTTGGGCGATAGTAAACGGCGAGATCTTCGGGCGTGGACCGGGCGGTTCGCTCGCGATGTACTCCCTCCCGGATCACACCACCGACTTCATTTTTCCGATCCTGTGCGAGGAGTACGGCATTGCCGGTGGATTGGTTGTCATTGCGCTTTTCGCGTTGTTAACTTACTCGGCATTCAAAATCGCTCTTTCTCAGAACGATCCGTTCCGTATGTTGCTCGGATGCGGAATCGCCCTGGCGCTGGGATTTCAGGCTGCGATGAACATCGCGGTAACTCTCGGGATTTTCCCAACGACCGGCGTGCCTCTGCCGTTTGTTTCATCGGGAGGAAGCAATCTGCTTTTGACATTCTTCGAGGTAGGTTTGCTATTGAACCTCGCGCGCACTTCCGGGGTTCCAGTAGAGTCTTTCATGCCCCGGAGCGCCATGTCGGAAAATGCGGAAAGCAAACGTTCTGAACGCCGCAAGTATCGCCCGCGCCAAAACACTCTGCCCCGGAGATTCTCGCCGGGCAATGCTCATCCGAGGAGAACGCCCTCAAGGAGAGTCACGCCCGGAAGAGTGTCGCCATCGCGCGCTCGTGTCTCGTACTCAGCAAGGAGAAAAGTAATTTCCAGGTGATAAAAGTCGGCGAAATAGTTTCAAAACTGAAAGCAGAATTGCTGGAAGCCGGTTTCAAGGGCACTCTTGCACTGGACACTCCGCTTTCTCCTCACACGACCTGGGAAGTCGGCGGACCTGCCGCATTGCTGGCCGACGTTCCCACAATCGAGGACCTCCGATTGGTAATGAGCACACTTTCCAATCACTCTCTTCCGTTGCTGATCATGGGCGCCGGCTCCAACCTTCTTGTGTCGGATCAGGGATTCGACGGCGCAGTGCTGCGCCTGACCGGCGATTTCGACACAGTGCGGATAACGGGAGCAGATGCAGAAGTCGGCGCGGCGTTGCCGCTTACAAGACTCGTTCACGAGGGATGTCGTCAAGGACTGAAGGGAATCGAACGACTTGCGGGCATTCCAGGATACATCGGCGGCGCGATTTACATGAACGCCGGTACGTACGGGGAATACATCGACGATCTCCTGGAAGCGGTCGATGTATTCACCAGGTCGGGCACGGTCGCGACCTTAGGTCCCGAGGACTGCGACTTCGGATATCGCTCAAGCAGGTTCCATGCGTCGGACGAAATTATTCTCGGTTGCCGCCTTTCATTTGAACTCGGCGACGCTGAGGAGATTCGGGCTGAGGTGGATCGAAGGCTCGAGCGTCGTAGATCTACACAACCTGTGCATCTGCCGAGTTGCGGGAGTGTATTCAGGAACCCCCCCGGGGAGCTAAGCGCCGCGCAGTTGATCGAGGAAGCGGGCTTGAAAGGAACCCGGTCCGGCGGCGCCGCGATCAGCGAAATGCACGCGAACTTCATCGTCAATGAGGGCGGGGCAAAAGCAACCGACATCATCGCGCTGATGGCCCTTGCAAGACAAACCGTGCGCGAGCGCACGGGAATAACACTTGTTCCCGAAGTTCGTGCATGCGGTTTCCAATCTTCTCTGGAGGTGCTGCTTGATGAATGGACGAATTGACGGACGTCGGCGGACAAGGCCATCGGTCGGTGCGCAAAGCACGCGGAGGCAAGTCGCAGGCATATCCCCTGTAAAGCCCAAACGACGGCGCAGAATGCGTCCGGACCCACTACTCCGGTTGCTGTTATATGCGTGCTTTGTGGCAGCAACATTCCACGCGACAAGCACGGACTGGCCCGCCCTCTCGCACATTGAAGTGAAGGGCGAGATGCGTCTGACCGAAAACGAAGTGATCTCACTTGCGTCGCTCGATGACACATCGGGCGTCTGGGTTCCGTTCATTCGTCGCGATGCAATCCGCCGTTCTCTCGAAGGTCATCCTCTGATCGATCACGCCGAGATATCCATCACGAGTCCGCGTTCAATTCGCGTCAACATCACCGAGAGGAAAGGTGTCGGAGCAATAGAGCAGAATGGTTTCCGCCTCGTGTTCGACCGGACAGGCGAATTGATAGAAATAAAACATCCGGCGCAAATATACACCGGCCACGTCGTGCAGAATGTGCCGCCCGGACTTCTTCGCCTGGGCGGCGTGCCCATACACGGACGGTCGGAAGCATGGCATCTTACGGGTGCATTCCTGAAATCGGGTTTGGAATTGGAATACTTCGATCGGCAATTCAATCGGCTTATCCACCTCGTGCACCTGCTTGCCTTCTATGGAACCGAGTACGAGAATGAGCTGACAGGAATCAGGATGGACAATCGCGGTCGGCTGCATGTTGGGTACGTGGGTCGTCCTTCCGTTCTGCTGGGCAGGTTCGATTCCCCGGATGAGCAATTCGGACGGCTCCTGGCGGTTCTCGGAGATGAGAGATTTGCCGATCCGGAAAAAATATCATGCATCGATCTATCATCCCTGAAGTTTCCGCATTATCATGTAGGGGAGGAGTATTTCACACCTGCAGAGCGACGAGCGATCGAAGCGTGGCAGAATGAATCGGAAAGCAATGAGGAAATTCCCTCGGATGCCGAAACCATGCTTGGAGAAATGTGACAGGAACCCGATGAAGGAAATAAGGATTCTGAACGCAACGCCGGCATATTCGGTCTTTCAAGAGTGGTGAATCCGGATGACCAGCCAGAGAAGAACCGGCAATCGACTTAAGTTATCGCCCAGCACCCTGATTCTCAGCGTGCTGGTCGGTCTGATGCTTGCGCTTCCGTTCAAGGTTATTCATGAGGAAAGCGGGGAGCCTCTTCCACGCGAGAGCCGGCAGGAAATAGCGAACAGGATGCTGAAGATCGAGGAAGAGAACAACCTGCTTCGACTCGAGCTGGCGCAGCTTCGGTCAAGGGCGGACGGTCTGGAGGAAGCCCTGCTGGAACGCGAGGAGGCTAGCGAGGAGCTTTCGCATAGTCGAACTCTCTACAGAATTCTCGCCGGGCTGGATCCAGTACACGGCCCGGGAGTTCGACTGACGCTGAGCGAAGAATCCAGCGAAACGTCCCCGGGTGGGGATGCGGCTCAGTACATCATTCACCAACAGGACCTTCTCAACGTGGTGAACGAACTCTGGCTGGCGGGCGCCGAGGCGATCGGAATTCGTTCTCACGGACGAACCGAGCGTCTGATTGTCGACTCAACCATACGTTGCGTTGGAAGCCTGATCGATGTCAACAATACTCGCATGACCCCACCATTCGACATTCTCGCCATCGGCAACTCGGAAGATCTCTACAACGCGATTACCATGCGCGGAGGTGTCCTCGAACAGTTGGAGTACTACAATATTCATACGGAAGTCGTCGCATTTGACGACTGCGAGCTTCCGGCGTACGGAGGCAGCATGCTCATGGAGTATGCCAAACCGCTGGAAGAGGAGTGACTGCTTATGGTGCTCGTGCTTATACTGGTTCTGGTCGGATTTGCGGTCGGGTTCTACCTGGAAATCCCGTTCCACTCCGTGGGCAGCAAGTACCTGGCTCTTCTGTTTTTGGGTCTGTTGGACGGACTCACTTTCGCTCTGGGCAGGGATCTATCCGGGCAGGATTCCACCGAAATGAAGGTCCTGACAAGACTTGTAGTTGGAATGATTTTTGGCGCATTCATGATCTATTTTGGAGAGAAAAGTCAAATTGACCTGTATTTGGTTGCCCTACTCCCATTTGCTATCGGCTTCACACTGAATTTGTATAAGTTTTTGCCGAAATAGACACAAGAATTATACTGGCGGCGACTTGATTCGCGTATAGCGAGCGATTATACTTTGCCTTTCCAGGGCACAACATTAATGAAGGTTGTTCGCCAAACTTGGACATCCTTGAGACGTGATTGCCACGCAGACCATATGTGGAATTGACATCGGGACCACGAAAATATGCACAGTCGTGGCAAGCCTGGAACGTGATGGAGAGATTGCGATTCACGGCGTGGGACGTGTCCCTTCACGTGGGCTTCGCAAGGGAGTAGTGATCGATCGTGACCGGACAGCGCAGTCGATTCTGGAATCGAAAACGCAAGCGGAACAAATGGGGGGAGTGGAGGTCGATAGCGCATTTGTTGGAATCACCGGCTCACACATTCATGCAACTCCCTCGAACGCGGTTGTTGCAGTATCTGAACCGTCCCGGGGGATAACATCGGAAGACACGGCGCACGCGTTGGACCTTGCCCAACGTGTTGATATACCGAAGGGACGTAGGCTTATCGATGTCTGCGTTCGAGATTACATAGTCGACGGACAGATGGGGATCGCGGATCCGATCGGAATCAGCGGCATGCGCCTTGAGGTCAGCACGCTATTGATCACCGCGGCGGTTCAGCATCTACAGAATATCAATCGCGCCGCAAACGGTGCGGATGTCGACATTGAAAACCTGATTCTTCAGCCAATTGCTTCAGGTGAAGCAACACTGACATCTGAAGAGCGCGAAGCCGGAGTCGCGTTACTTGATGTCGGTGGAGGAACCACCGATCTCGCCGTGTACCAGGAAGGCAATGTCGCGCACGTTGCGATTCTTCCGGTAGGCGGAGATCACTTCGACAGCGATCTTGCGTACGGCATCCATGTGACGACCCGCGAGGCGGAACACATCAAGATCAGGATGGGCGCGGTGAATAAGAGAGCACTGGTCAGCGACGAACTTATCGAGATCAGCAAAGGAGGGGGCGAACGGAGAGAGACGATCCCGCGAAAAATCGTGAGCGAGATCATCTACCCGAGGGCGGAAGAGATTTTCAGACTGGTAAGACAGAACCTTGACAAGGCAGGACTACGGAGCCGGATTTCGGCGGGGTTGGTGTTGACCGGAGGGACATCGCTGCTTGCGGGAATTACCGACCTCGCGTCCGACATCGTCGGTGTTCGGACACGTATCGGGTATCCGCAGTACGTGACCGGTCTGACTGACGAGGTCAGGAGTCCGATTTATGCCACGGTGATCGGTCTCGTTCTGTTAGGCGCGAGAGAATACGGACAGCGTCACCCGGTCGGGGCAATATCCGGTGTTTCCAATGCTCTGACCGGACTTCAGGATGCGGGCGTCTCTTTCCTGAAGTGGTTGGCGAAGTAAGAAAAGAACAACTCACATAGACACGTGAATCACCGGAGTTCAGGCAGCGTGCCTGGTCGCCGGGAACGGGAGCACTACGTGGCTAACGAAAACATGGACAAAAAGCACGAGCAGCCCACGGAGGGCGAGACTGCCTCCGACAGCAAGCAGGAAGAGAGGAAGCGACTCAGACTCCCGCTTGAGAGGTTGCCGATCGATATTGGTCGCGGCGCCAGAGATCCGAACGCAAGCCCCGCCAATATAAAGGTAATAGGAATCGGCGGAGCCGGCGGCAATGCTATCGAGCGAATGATGCAGGCGGGCCTGTCGGGCGTTCAGTTCATAATCATCAACACCGATGCACAGGCGCTTGCACAACATCCTTCCGCCACCAAAATCCAGATTGGAACGAAAGTCACACGGGGTCTGGGCGCCGGTGGCGACCCTGAGATCGGACTCAAGGCCGCAAACGAGTCCAAGACCGAGATCGGCGAAATACTCGATGGCGCCGACATGGTTTTCATCACCGCCGGCATGGGCGGCGGAACCGGAACCGGCGGCGCTCCGATAATCGCTGAGCTTGCCAAGGAACGTGAAGCCCTGACTGTAGGCATCGTGACAAAACCGTTTACCTTTGAAGGAGGGAGGCGTGCCCAGATCGCCGACGAGGGCATCACAGTTCTGCGCGAGAAGCTCGATACGCTCATCACCATTCCCAACGACAAGCTGACCGAAGTCGTGGGTTCCGATACAACCCTGGTGGAGAGCTTTGAGATCGCCGATGATGTTCTCAGGCACGGCGTCCAGGGCGTAAGTGACCTCATTACAATTCCGGGGCTTATCAATCTCGACTTCGCAGATGTAAAGGCAATCATGTGGGAAGCCGGGACCGCACTCATCGGTATCGGCCAGCAGTCCGGTGAGGATCGCGCGAGGGTTGCAGCCCGTCAGGCGATCACTTCGCCGCTCCTGGAGACCTCCGTCGACGGCGCCAAAGGTGTGCTTATTAACATCACCGGCGGTCCGACCCTGACCCTCACGGAGGTCAAGGCGTCCGCTGATGAGGTTTTCAGTGTGAGCGATCAGGACGCGAATATTATTTTCGGCGCGGTGATCGACGAGAGAATGAAGGACTATGTCAGGGTCACAGTCCTTGCAACCGGTTTTGATGAATACCGTCCCGAGCCGAAAATCCCGATGCGCGACCACATGCAAACACCTCAAGGCCCCGAGCCATCGGAGATAGATGAGGATGAGTTGGACATTCCTGCGTTCTTAAGGAGGGGACGATTCACGAGCTAAGGAACTTCGCCCTGCGGCCGATATAATCCCTGATCGTCAATGGATGCACTACCACCATTGCATGATCCTCAGGAAAAAGTTATATTATCCAAATGAAATAGAAGGAAAACTGCATCGAATGATTACAGAATGGGTCGGTTGAGCATTACGAAACAGAAGTTCCGGCTCGTGTTCATCTCTATGTACTGAATTAGCCACCCCACCCTCTTCCTTCCGACGCGCCCCATCCCCACCGGGGCGCGTCGCTTCATTATGCACGTCCCCGCCAAAATCAGAGGACACCTGCATTTCGGGACGAAATGAGGTGTCCCCAGAAGAAACTGGAATTACTTCAGTTCAATTGGAAAACGATGAGGATAGACAACGTAAGACTATCTGCCTCTAGCTCCTCGGGGATGGGAGCTACCGGACTCGCGGACATGACTGCGTCGCGAGCAGCGTTGTCGAGAGAGGAATCCCCGCCGGATGAGATAATTTCCACGGAAGAGACGAGCCCACTGGCACTTACGTTGAATTGAACTCGAACCTCACCCTCGCGTCCCAACCTCCGGGCAGTTGCGGGATAGGTCCTGTGCGCGAGGATCGCAGACTTGACCCGGTTCCTGTATTCGGTGAGAATCGCATCGAGGTCGGGATCAGGATCTTCCACTGCCGCGGCTTCTTCCGTGTTTCCCGCTCCCGACTCCGAATCGGCAACATAAGTGTCCGTGTCTTCATGCGAAGCGTCATCCCCATTTGCCCCATTGAAAGATCCCGACGTTCCGACCTCCTCGATTGTCCCTTGAAAAGATGGAGGTTGTTCAACGGATGTTTCGGGTTCCGCAGGTGCTTCAATTTCATCCGATTCGGCAAATATAAACTCCGGAGTAGATTCAACATCCGGTGGAGACTGATTGGTATCAGGTTCGGGAGTTGGAGGAGCGGGAATGTCTGCAATTGGTTCTGCTTGAAGGTCAGGTAGCGCAGGGGGTTGCATCAAACTGATAAGAATGGTCTCGGGAGAAACTGCCACCACAACCGGCAACCTTAGGCAGCCCAACAAGAAAGCGTGAGCCAGCAAGCTTATAATCAG
>CBDUXL010000059.1:0-14070 GCA_965371155.1 uncultured bacterium
TTACCCGTGCCCGAGCCTATCTGACTCTGGGTCATCTGGAAGGTGCGAGGCTTGGTTGGGAGAATCAGCACGAGAGTGGAGGTCCGGAATGGGGTGGTATTGGGAGGAGCCTGGAGGAGCTTGAGCTCAAGACGGATGAAATCCGGGCTCTCCTGCATGACGCGGAGATATCGGTATCGCCGGCGGACCGGTATCCCCCGATTTACACGCTTCTCGATGATATCGCGGAACGGTACGAAGGAATCCCGCGATACCGTGCTCTATTTCTGAAAGGTTATTTGCTGCTCAGGGAAGGTCGAAGGGGCGAGGCGGAACCGATTTTCGCCGGGGAATTGGAGAACTACCATCCCCTTAGATCATACGTGGAATACAACTATGCTCGTTCTCTGAAGGTTGCCGGACGGGAGGATGAAGCTCTTGCAGAGTTCGGTGAGTTCATCAGGGAGTTTCCATCGAGCAGGCTCGCACCCCTGGCGCATCTTGAGAGAATCAACCTGCTCAGGGAGCTTGAGCGCGACGATGAGGCAATAGTGGAATGCCGGGCAGCGTTAGACAGGTACCCGACCAGCCCGTTTGCATCGAAAACCCTCCGGAAATGGGCGGAAATCCACGAGGCGGTGTTGGATTTCACAGCGGGTGCGGAAGTCAGGATCCGGATATTGACGGATATTCCGGATAGCGAGGAAGCCGCGGAGACTGCGGACATGTTTTTCGGTGGCGTTTATGCTCCTCATCTTCTCGAGGAAGCGGATCGGCTCGAGGCTGCGTATGCGGCAGTCTGGGAGCACACATCGGAGGCTTTGGAGATTCTTTCAGAACTCGGCGATTCCGAGAATTTATCTCCTGAAAAACGGGCCAAGGCATGTCATGGCGCGTGCAGGTGCGAGTATTTCCTTGGTCACTACTACGAGAGCATCGATTGGGGCAATCGAGCCAGGGATCTTGCTCCGAACACCGAATGGGCGGACCGGTCGGGCATAAGAATAAGCTGGGGGTATACGAGGCTCGATAAGGACGCTCGCTCCGTCGAAGCGTTGCAGACGGTTGCGGATGGGCATGGCCCCATGGCGTCTGTCGCTGCCGAGCTGCTCTACCTGCGAGCCTATGGAAACAGGGATTTAGAGACTGTGCGTGATGCCTGCACGCTGATTGTCGAGGAATATCCGGCGAGCGATGAGACCCCATTAGCGCTGACCATGCTTGCATATCTTGGTTGCAGGGATGGGCGTTATCAGTCGGCGAGGGGTCACGCCGAGAGTTGTCGAACGCATTTTCCGGATCATCCCGCAAGCGCGGAAGCGAGTTTCTGGTACGCCAGGGCATTGGAGGGCCTTGGAAGCACGAGGGAGGCCCGGGAAGCATACCAGGAGCTTGCATTAGAGGCGCCGTGGAATTACTGGGGGATCAGGGCAAGGGAGAATGCGCGTCCCAGCGTTGATTCACTGCGGGCAATTGACCCGTTCGATTTCGACATCGAAACCTTAAGTTGCTTTGAAAGAGGCTTGGCGGTCGGTTGGGAGCTATACGATGCAGGGATACTGGAATTGGCTGAAAGTGAGTTCAGGATTGCTCTGGACGAGGGCAGAAAGGGCGCGCAGTGTGGGCTTGCGCTTGTGTACGCGGAACAGGATTTCATAAGATCAGGCATTCTTGAACTTCGTGAAGCAGCGGCGCTGGGCGACCAGGCGTACCTGACTCCCGCCCGCCAACAGAGGATTCTTGATGAATTGTACCCAAGACCTTACGAATACGAGGTCTCGACAGCGGCGTTGGCACATGATGTGCAACCAAGTTGGCTGTGGGGGGCGATGCGGCAGGAGTCAAGCTTCAATCCGCGGGCGCTATCGAGCGCGGATGCTCGGGGGTTGATTCAGATCATGCCGCAGACAGGACGTTTCATCGCCGCGCAGCGCGGCGCTGAAACGTTCGATCTGGAAACCCTCTGGGATCCGGCGTTGAACCTTGATTTCGGAGCGTGGTACTTTGCATACTTGAGAGAGCAGGTCGGCGGGAACCGTCTTCTTGATATACTTGCAGCGTACAATGGGGGTCCCGGGGCGCTGGTTCGAAACCGGGAGCGGCTCCCGACACGCGACGACGATATTTTCATCAACGCGATCCCGAATGAGGAAACCCGGAATTTCGCTCATTGGGTGTATGGTAACATAAGAATGTACGAGGCAGTACTTGAGGCTGAAGGCTATCAGCCGGCGCCGTTCTGAAAGTGAGGCAAATCCAAGACATGTGTGGAATTATCGGATACATTGGGACTCGAGCGGCAACTCCTCTTCTAATCGAGGGGCTGAAACGCATGGAATACCGCGGCTATGATTCCGCGGGTCTGGCGCTTCTCGGCGAAGGTGAGTTTGTTGTCAGGCGAGCGCAAGGGAAAATCAAGTATCTGGAGCAGCTTCTGGAAGGGGAAGATCTGCCCAGCACGATCGGGGTCGGGCACACTCGATGGGCGACTCACGGAGTTCCGTCCGAGGAGAATGCGCATCCGCACTGGGACGACAAGGGTAGGATCTTTGTAGTCCAGAATGGAATCATAGAGAATTTTCTTGCGCTGAAGGAGCGTCTCAGGGCGGCCGGTCACGTTTTCACAAGCCAGACCGACACGGAAGTGATTCCGCATTTAATTGCGGAGTATTTCGAGGGCGATCTTCCCGCTGCCGTGAGGAAGGCTATTGCCGAACTAAAAGGCGCATTCGCGCTGGTTGTGGCATCGTGGGAGGACCCACGTCTGGTTGCAGTGAGGATGGGACCGCCGATGATTGTGGGCCGCGCCGTGGGGGATGGAAATGGAAACGGAGAGGGGAGTATTGCCGCGAGCGACACCGCGGCTATTCTCGAACATACGCGAGATGTGTATTTTCTCGACGACGGTGAGATGGCGATACTGGACCGGGAGAAAATCGAGCTTACGGATTTCGACGGGGACTCAATCGACAAGCCGATTACGCACATCACGTGGAACCCCGTTCAGGCCCAGAAAGAGGGCTACAACCATTTCATGCAGAAGGAGATATTCCAGCAACCGCAGAGTCTCAGGGATACGATCGGGGGGCGATTCGATCTGGAAGCAGGGGAAGTGATTCTCGACGAACTGTCCGAGGTTGCGAAATACAATTACGCTAATTTTGACCATGTTCTCATGACCGCGTGCGGAACCGCATGGCACGCTTGCCTTGTGGGGAAGTACCTTGTTGAGCGTTTCAGCGATCTCCGAGTCGAAGTCGATTACGCGAGCGAGTTGAGGTATCGCGATCCCAAGATTAACGATAGAACCCTGGTTGTCGCGATTTCGCAATCCGGTGAAACAGCCGACACGCTCGCGGCGACTCGTGGCGCGCGTGAGCGCGGTGGAACTTTGGTGAGCATTGTGAATGTGGTCGGCAGCACTGTGGCAAGGGAATCCCATGCGGTGATCTACACCCGCTGCGGACCTGAGATCGGAGTCGCGTCCACCAAAGCTTTTACTGCGCAGCTTGCCGTCCTGGTTCTGCTCGCGCTGGAGATCGGCCGTAAAACAGGAAGAGTTTCCGCTGACGAATGTCGGGAAGTGCTGCAGGACCTGATGGAAATCCCCCAGCATGTGCGTACCGTTCTCAGGCAGGATGATGTTTTGAGGGAGTTTTCAAAGCACTATCGCGACAAGCAGGATTTTCTGTATCTGGGTAGAGGGATCAACTACCCTATCGCACTGGAAGGCGCTCTGAAACTGAAGGAAATCAGCTACATACACGCCGAAGGATACCCGGCGGGTGAAATGAAGCATGGACCGATTGCTCTTATCAGTCACGAGATGCCCATAGTGACGCTTATCACTCAGAACAACGTCTATGAGAAGACGCTTTCGAACCTGATGGAGGTCAAGGCTCGCGATGGAGAGGTAATCGCGATCGCTGATGAAGGTGATGAGAGAATAGGCGATGTCGCCGACCATGTGTTCTACGTGCCCAAGGTCAGCGAGGTCCTTTCTCCCATCCTGCTGACCGTCCCCCTTCAGATGCTTGCATATCATATTGCCGTGCACAGAGGGTGCGATGTGGATCAACCCCGTAACCTGGCAAAAAGCGTTACGGTCGAGTAAGATACCGCGTTCGAATCATAATCACAGCGTGCAGCGAGACAGGAAAGCATTCGGCCTGGGGTGGTAATCGTGTATTATCTCGAAACCGACCCCGGCGCCTGGGCTGAAATCCGTCGGAGCGTGTCATGAAGCACCACGATATTGTCACCATTGGTAACGGAACCGGACAGGGAGTTATTCTCAGGGCACTGAGAAAGCTGACCGATCTGGACAGGGTCACAGCGTTGGTCGGCGTTACCGACAACGGCGGGCATTCGGGTGCTCTCAGGCGAGAGATGAGAATCCCGTCGATGGGGGATGTCAAGACCGTGATCGCCGCGCTGAGTAGCGAGACGGTCTGGGGACAACTGTTCAGGCATCGGTTCTCCGAAGGCCGCCTCAAAGGTGTGAACATCGGGAACCTTCTTCTGGCCGCGCTTGCAGAGGAGGGAAACAGTTTGTATCACGCCTCTCGGAGGCTTTCTCAGGCGCTTGGTCTCAAGGCGCATATTATGCCCATCTCCGACACCGACGCGCAGATCGTGGCCGAGCTTAGCGACGGCTCCGAGATTGTCGGGGAGTGGGAGATCATTAACCGACCCAATCGGGACGCGGTCATAGTCGGTGTGCACCATCAGCCCGAGCTGGTGACTCATCCCCAAGCCATAAAAGCTCTCAAGCAGGCTCAGTGGATTATCATCTGCCCGGGTACGCTCTGGATCGGGATCGGCTCAATTCTCAACGCACCAGGAGTGAAAGAGACAATCTCCGAAAGCACCGCAAGGCTGATAGCAATCGGCAATATACTTACTCAGCCCGGGATCACGGACGGAATGACTGCACGCGATCACTTGAATGTGTTGCGGGATATGCTTGGACGCAGGATCGATTTCTACCTTCAGCACGATGGCCCGCTTCCTGAGGATATCCTGGATCTTTATCGAAAAAAGGGTTTCCGTAAGGTTGTGGACGATCTGGAATCCGATGGAACTCAGGCGGTCAAGGGAGACTTGATCAGTCCCGAGTTTCTGAGGATGGTGGATCGGGTGCATTATGATGCGGAACGAGGTTACCCTCACGCCATGAGGCATGACCCGTCGATGCTTGCCCGTATCCTGCTACATGTAGCGGAAGCCACACCCGAGGATCAAGGATTTGGAGAAAGGCTCAAGGAAGAGCGGTACGAGGTGAAGGACTTCTAACCCAGGGGAACGGGCGTTCCCTCGATGTTGACCTTCGTCAGATTCTCAGCCCCGTTATCTGTAACGTAGAAAGTATCCTCGAAATGCGCCGACAGGCCCCCATCGGCGGTCACGACTGTCCAGCCATCGTCCAGGGTCACGATTCTGAAATCCTTCTCGCAGACCATCGTCTCGATCGCGATAACCATTCCGGGGACAATTTCCGGACCGGTGCCCGGGATTCCATAGTTATAGATGGCGGGATCCTCGTGGAGATGCGCGCCGACGCCGTGACCGTAAAGATGCCTGACAACGGAGAAACCGCGGCTTTCGGCCTCGTGTTGGATAGCCGCAGATAAATCTCCAATCCGATTCCCCGGAGCGATCTTTTCGGCAGCCGCGAAAAGCCCTTCCCTGGTAGCTTCCATGAGTCTTAGTCCGGTGTCGCTGACATCCCCGACTCCCTTGGTGAACGCAGCATCAGAGAAATAGCCCTTGAGTTTCGCGCCGCAGTCGATTGAGACGATGTCGCCGCTTTTGAGCCTCCGCGGACCGGGGATTCCGTGGACGATCTCCTCATTGATAGACACACAGCAGGTCGCCGGATAGTCTGGGTCGCCCTTTACACCTTTGAACGCAGGAATCGCGCCGGCTGCGAGAATCATTTCCTCAGCGACTCTGTCTATCTCGGCTGTTGTGACGCCCACTCCGATTATGGTCTTGAGGTGTTCTTCGACATCGTGCAGAGTCTCACACGAACGCCGGATGAATTTCAACTGGTTCTTGTTGTAGACGGCCATCAATAATGTCGAATCCCTCCAGCCGGGAATATAGCACGCTGAGAGGAACGTTTCCAATGGGGGTATATGAGCGATTAGGGCGTCGATGCTATAATATCTGTCGGGGGATAACCGTCAAGGGGCATGAGCATGACTTCAATTGACGACTTCACTCGCTCGCTGAAAGATATCTGCCACCGCATAGCGGTCGACAGTAAGCGCACCGCCATGATTACCAAACTTCGGATGGAGCTTACCGGTCTCGACCGTCGGCGCAGGGAGATTCTCAGCCGCCTGGGAGCGCGTGTGGATGAGCTGAGGCGCACGGGGCAAATCCACGACGCGGGCCTTCTGGGGCTTCTGGAGGTTGAGTTTGAGGATGTCGACCGGATCGAGAAGCGCATAGATGCGACCATGACGGAGATTCAGGAGATAAATCTTCAGGATGAAGAGTCGATTGTAGAGGATGAGGCGCCTGAAGGGGAGGAGGCGGCTCCCGCTGGCGAAAGTATGCTGGACAGTTTCGATGTCATTTAGGGGCGCCGATCGAACCTAACGGGCATGTAGTCATTCTCAAGAGATGACACCCCCACCCAAATGAAACGATACCGTATCATCTCTGAACTGGGCAAAGGCGCTACGGGCGTTGTATATCGCGCTGTATGGACCGAGGACGGCTCCACGGTGGCGTTGAAGAAGCTCGTGCTGCCCGGACATCTCGATGCGCGTGAGGAAGAGGAATTCATCAAGCGCTTCAAGTCTGAGGCGGAGGCAGCGCTTTCGATCGATCATGCCGGAGTGGTAAAGGTTCTCGATTGTGGGCTGGATGAAGGCACGTTCTATATCGCGTACGAGCTGGTCGAGGGAGTGACGCTGGAAGACGCGCTTAAATCGGGGCGGGAGTTTGCGCCGGATGAAGTGGCGGACATCATCCTTCAGGCTGCCGACGCGCTTGGCTATGCGCACGAGCAGGGGGTTGTGCATCGAGACATTTCGCCCGGCAATATTTTCCTGACGAGCGCCGGGAAGGTTCGAATCGCTGATTTCGGTGTTGCGAAGATCGCATCGCAGGCAACTCTTACGCCCGGATCGGAAGCCATTGTCGGAACGCCTGGATACATGGCGCCCGAGCAGGTCAAAGGGGCAGGGGATGCCGATCCGAGGAGTGATATTTTTTCACTTGGGTGTATTGCCTACGAACTCCTGACTCGTGAGAAAGCTTTTACCGGTGAGAACCTCCCCCAGATAATCCATCGAGTGCTCAGCACTCAACCGCTTCCGATCCGGGAGCTGAATGCGAAAGTGCCGCTGGCTCTGGAGGAATTAGTGTTCCGGATGCTTGCGAAGAATCCGGACTACCGATATCAGAGCATGGCGGAGGTGAAAACGGCGGCGGTGAAGGTGCTCGAGACACTCCCCAGAAGTATCAAACCTGCTGCCGAGGCCGAAGGCCACGAACCGATGCTGGTCATTGTGAAAGGGGAGCAGGAGGGCAGGCAATTCAAGCTTCAGCCTACAGTAACTACGATCGGTCGAACGCTGGGCGATATTCTGCTTGACACGGATGAAGACGTGTCGTCCCAACACGCATGGATAACCAGGGAAGAGGGCGGCTGGGTGCTCTATGATGCCGACAGCGAAAAGGGCACATTCCTGCACGGAGAGAAAATTGACCGGGAGGAAATTCTGCCCGGGGACCGCATTCAAATCGGAGCCACGATACTGGAGTTCCGGGGAGCGGGCGGTCATACCGGCGCATTCCGGGAATCGAAGGAAGTCCTGGACGCGGTGGTCGTTGAAACCAAGGCGGTTGCGCCTCCGAGAAAATTTCCCTGGATAATTCTTGCGCTGCTTGTCCTGCCGGGGATCGTCCTCATCGCAGCGGGAGTCTATTTTGGGTTCATTCTTCCGCGCGAGTACATGGCCGCTCTGGACGAGGCAACCGATGATCGCTGGGTCTCGGCATTCGAAACGATCGATACAATCGAGATGGGTTCGCCGGTATGGGCCCAGGATATTGCCGACCTGCTGGTCGAGTGGCATGAATCACCTGTCGGCGAGGCTGAGGACTATATGGCGCCAGTCTGGGTTTTGGGGCATGACAGGATCGACACCGAAGCTGTTTATAGGCTTACTTTATTCAAACTGATGGAGGAATTTTTGCGCGCGGTTGCCGGTCCTTTGGCGCCGGTCACTGAGGGACAGACGACCGTCATTCAGCGACTGAATGCCGTAAGAGGTCTGAAGGTTCGAATCGACGGGATGGAGGTTCCAGGAGGAGTGACCTCGCGATGGAGCGGCAGGAAGAATCAACTTCTTGGCGTGCTTAGAACCTGGGAAGCCACAGCATCCGTGCAAGAAGGGACGGGCGATCGCCCGGCTTCGGGTTTCCAGGCTGAGCGAAGGCAGGCTGAACAGTATCTGTTGAACGGATGGTATACATTCAGGGAAGCCGGGAGGGACTTCGCGCTCCTGGAAGAGGCTTTCAACCAGTTCCAGCTCTGCCGCCAGACGCTGATACCCGTGCTTGAGGCGCATCCGGGCGAAGATGAAGCATCGGCCGTGACCGGCCTGGCGGCGTTTCTTGCGGCGAGAGTCCTCAGGCAGGCCGGTGGTCCGAGTGAGCCCGATAGATACACGCGGGCGCTCGAGATCCTGGATGATGCCGAAACTTACCTGTCGAGAGTGAGTCGGGCGGGGTGGGATAGGGCGGTGCCGCTTGCTGATATCCCCGACTTCCGTTCTCCCGATGCGGTCCTGGCCCAGATCAGTGCACTTCGCCTGAGTCTCCGGAATCTGCTTCAGACGGCGGAAGGGGGCAACAGTGAGTGACAGGATGGAAAGAATTCTGCCGTTCGTTTTCTGGGCCTTGCTGATCCTCCTGGCGACAGGTGGAGCCTGGGTCATTGTCACTCAGCGCGAGGCTATCCCTGAAGATGCCATTGCTCCCGAGCCTGAGAATGCCGGTGAGATACCCCCTGCAGTGGTTGACGACCCTGTGTTCGAGGAGGTCTCCGCTGATGGCTCCGTTCGATGGACTCTCTATCTCGATCAGGTGATCAGGGAAGAGGGCGGCGTAATGGAGCTTCAAGCGCCCAGAGCGCTCTACAGGCTGGAATCGGGCGAGACGCTCGAGGTCCAGGGCGAATCGGGCACGTTCAACGAGAATGACGGGATTCTTACACTGAGAGGGGGAGTAACTGGAAAAGCCAGGGGAGCCGCTCTCAGTTTTTCTGTCGGGGAGATGATCTGGGACAGCGATCTCGGTTATCTGACTGCGTCGGGCGGTGTCGATATCAATAGGGAGGGCGTTCATTTCAACGGTGAGGAGCTGAAGCTGTATCTGAGCGATGAGTTCGGGAGGATTGAATTGACCGGCGGGATTGAAATCACCACTGCAGCGATTGTCCTCGAGGAGTTGGAGCAAGGGGAACTGTAACTATGGCGTCGAAGTACGAAGAAATCGATCTTAGCGGCGTGGAGCTTCAGTCAATACACGATCGACACAGCATTGTTCGCATTGAGGATTTTCCCGAGCCTCCGAAACTGACAAAAGATCAGGCGGAAGCTTTGCTGGACGGGATCCCTCCAATCCTTGCGGGTGAGGAGATCCGTAAGCTTGTGGCAAGCCTTCGAAACGCACGCGAGTCCGGTACTCCGCGAATCTGGACAATGGGCGCGCACCCGATAAAAGTGGGTGTTTCGAGGCATCTTATCGCTCTCATGAAAGCCGGTTTCGTAACCCATCTGGCGACAAACGGTGCGTCAATCGTTCACGACACCGAAATTGCCTGTTTCGGGCACACGTCCGAGGATGTCTCGGGCACCATTCATGAAGGGAAATTCGCTGTAACGAAAGAGACCGGTGAGATTATCAATCCGGCGATAGAAAGGGCGTATCGTGATGGGCTCGGTCTTGGGGAATCGCTTGGAGAGGAACTGGTCAGGAGAAATCCGGGAAATGTCGATGCTTGCCTGGCTGCGCAGTGCTATCTTGCGGAGGTTCCGTTCACGGTGCATGTGGCTATAGGTACGGATGTCGTTCATATCCATCCGAACGCCGACGGGGCTGCGATAGGCGACGCAAGTTACCGCGACTTCCGTATCTTCGCAGCAAGCGTTTCGAAGCTTCAGGGAGGGTTGATTGTCAATCTGGGTAGCGCGGTTATTCTTCCGGTGGTAATCGAGAAAGCGATTGCACTCGCGCAGAATCTTGGATACAAACTGGGCAAGTTCGACGGCTACAATCTGGATTTCATTCGACATTATCGATCCGATTTGAATCCCGTGCGTCGCGCGAAAGAGGCGGGCGGACACGGCGCGCACATTATCGGGCATCATGAGTTGATGGTTCCCCTTCTTTGTGCGTTATTGCTTTGCGATTGAGGAGATCCCACAACTTGTTGTGGGATTGAAGAAATGAATATGACACCCATTTCGGAACTACAGCATCTTGTCGCGAGCCTTAAAGACGCAAGAGTGCTCGTACTGGGCGACTTGATGCTCGACACCTACTTGATGGGTGACGCGGCGAGGATCAGCCCGGAAGCTCCGGTGCCGGTCGTCAAGCTCAAGGTGAAGGAACACCGCCTGGGTGGCGCGGCAAACACCGCCATGAATGTCGCCGCGCTGGGTGGGGAACCTTTGCTGGTCGGTGCGATCGGTGCAGATGAATCGGGCGAGCAATTCATGAATCTCGTGCGCGAGCATGGGTTCGATGGCAGTGGGGTCATCGCGGATGGCAGTGTTCTCACTACGCGGAAGGTCAGAGTTGTAGCCGCAGGCCAGCAGATTGTGCGCATTGATGAGGAGGAACACCTTGAGCTTTCGGAGGAACTGGAAGACAGGGCGATCGAGTTCGTCAGGAAGAGTCTTCCGAATGTGGGCGCGCTTGCGGTCTCAGACTACGCAAAGGGGTTTATTACCCCGAGACTCATGACCGCAGTCCATGACCTTTGCCGTCTGCAAAAAGTGCCGATCCTGGTTGACCCGAAACCGGTGAATGTCGGATTGTACAAGGGCGTCGACCTTCTCAAGCCGAATCGGAAGGAGACGTCGGAGCTTTCGGGGATAGATATCGTGGATAACGACACCTGCGACGCCGCAGCGCGTTTTGTGATGGAGGAGTTTTCACCGAAAGCCCTTCTGGTTACACGGGGTCCCGATGGAATGGACCTTTATCGGGAGGGAAACGGGCCGGTGCGAATAAGAGCGAAGGTCAGTCGGGTATATGATGTATCCGGGGCAGGGGATACGGTGCTTTCAACCCTGGCTGTGGCGTATGCAAAAGGAGTGGACCCGGTGTCGGCATGCGAGCTTGCCGCCGCTGCCGCCGCTGTGGTCGTGACGAAGCCGGGTACATCGGTAGTGACTCAAGAGGAATTGCTGGAAGCGATTCGAGAGTGAGGACCCATGTTAAAACATGGGGTACCGACTTTCCGTGCCGATTTACCGTACCGATTCTCCTTAGCGGGGAGTTTTTTCTATATGGATTTTCTTCAAAAGCTTGCGTTCCTTTAACTTCCGTGTGACCCTTCGTATAATGTTTCATTGTTTAATTCTGTAGGGCTGCCGGCATTTGTTTGCGCAGCCGGGATTCGTATGCCTACAACCACGATCGTTTTTATTGTTGTCCTGCTGATCGTCTCCGGCGGTGTGGCGTGGGCCGCCGATAACTTCGGACGCGTTCTGGGCAAGCGACGAGTAGCGATTTTCGGGCTCAGACCTCGCAACACCGCAATACTCATTACCGTCGTTGCCGGAATGCTCATCACCGGCGGGACCATTTTCGCCA
Organism: uncultured bacterium; assembly: GCA_965371155.1. Classification (GTDB taxonomy): domain Bacteria; phylum JAJVIF01; class JAJVIF01; order JAPKYR01; family JAPKYR01; genus CBDUXL01. Next base: position 11,827 of record CBDUXL010000059.1, read on the forward strand.
TGGCTCTGGCCAGCGAGGCGGTCAGGGATATGATATTCAGGATAGACGTGATTCGATCAGAACTGTCAAGACTCAGGGAAGAACGCTCCTCGCTGGTTGAAGAGCGTGACAGCGCGCGCGTGGCATTGGATGCATTGATGGGCGACATGGCGGAAGCTCATCTTGAGATCGAAGGTTTGACATTTCAGGTTTCGACTGTCGAGCGGGAATTGGTTGTGATGCTGGGAGAAGTGGAAAGCCTCCTGGAGGACAAGGGAACTCTTGAGGAGGAGATCGAAAGCCTCCGGGACGATCTCCAGAGCTTTCAGGCTGAATACGATGCTCTTGTAGCGGCCAAAGAAGCCGAGGCGGAACGGCTCGAGGCAGAGATTGCGCAGCGAAACCAGCTCATCGGGGAGAAAGAGGCGACTCTGATTCAGCTCGACCGGGAAATCGGGGATCTCAACCAGGAGATTGCAGACCTCAACCGCCAGATCGTTGCGATGGAGCAAGGGGAGGTCAAAGTGGTCGAGGGCCGGCAATTGGGCGCTGTTCTGGTCAGCACGGAAGATGACAACGCGACGAACTTCGCGATTCTCCGCGGCCTGGTCGAGCGTATTCCGGTCAGCTATCGTGATCCCGAAACGGGCCAGGCAGTGCTGTCTGATAATGAAATGGCGGAGATCGGCAGAGATGTGCTTGACGAGACTATTCTGCGAATCAACGCCATTCCAGCCCCCAAGGCTGTTGTGATTGTCTACGCAACGGCGAATGTGTTTGAGGATGAGCCTGTTTCGGTCAGATTTGAGGTTACCGGCTATTACAAGGTTTTCACTTCAGGTTCGCTAATATTCTCAAGGCTTTACCAGCAACCCGAGGAGACCGCCGAGCCTTACCGAGCCACGGTCGCGAGTTTCCTTGGGGAAGCGCGGGATCATCTTGTCAACGAGCGCAATTTCATTCCGTCGGGGGCGGGAGAGGTTATGCAATTCACGATCGATGAGATTTTATCGCTCTCCGATCGTCTGTCGCGAGTGGGTTTTCCGGCGGAGATCAGAATCGAAGCTCTGAAGGACATTTATCGGACCGATTTCTTGTATTTCGGTGACCATTTCACCGTTGCCATTCTGCCCGGCATACCTGAAGAGGCGGAGTAGATCGTGAGTCCTGCACGAAGAGCCCACCTCGAAGAGGCGGGGCACAGATGATAAAAGGGAGGCGTGAAGCCATGAAAAAAGTACTCAGTGTCAGCATCGGATCGAGCAAGCGTGATAAGACCTATATCGGTGAGTTCCTCGGGGAGGAGGTGGAGGTCGGTCGCATGGGCACCGATGGCGACATGAAAAAAGCGGCTGAGGTTATCTCCGAGCTGGACGGGACGCTCGAGTGTTTCGGTCTCGGCGGGACCGATATCTACCTCTGGTCATCGACGCGGAAGTACAAGGTAAGAGACGCGTGGAATATCGCAAAGCACGCGAAGAAGACCCCGATAGTCGACGGCGGCGAAATAAAACACACGCTGGAGCGGCAGGTAATCACGGACCTGGCGAATGTCCACGGAATCATCAAGAAAGGCGATACCGCATTGATGGCAAGCGGCGTGGACCGGATCGGCATGGCGGAGGCACTTACCGAGGTCGGTTGCGATACGGTTTTCGGTGACCTCTTGTTCACACTGAAAATCAACAAGCCTATCAGGTCGCTTGCTGAACTTAATCGTACTGCAGCTATGCTGCTGCCGATCATGAGGTTGCTGCCGTTCAAGTGGCTCTACCCGACCGGCAAGAAGCAGGAGGAGAGGAAGGAGAGATTCCCGGAGCAGTTTCATCGGGCGAAGATTATCGCCGGGGATTTCCATTTTATCCGGAAGTACATGCCGGACGATATGTCGGGGAAGGTCATTATCACCAACACGACGACCGCTGAAGATGTGGAGCTTCTGAAATCGGTCGGCGTGAAAACGCTCGTGACGACGACTCCTCGAATGGGCGACAGGAGTTTCGGGACGAACGTATTGCAGGCGTTGATTGTCGCATTGAGCGGAAAGCATCCGGATAACATGACCTGGGACGATTACCAGGAGTACATCAAGAAGATGGACCTGAAACCGAGCATTACGGAATTGAATTAGAACACGCACGCATGCAGGGCGCACATGCCGTGCGCCACTACGGTGGTTCCGTCGTAGGGACGCACGGCATGTGCGTCCTCACGGCATGTGCGTCCTCACGGCATGTGCGTCCTCACGGCATGTGCGTCCTCACG
>CBDUXL010000060.1:0-14047 GCA_965371155.1 uncultured bacterium
CTCGCCGGTTACATGGTTGGCGTGATAGGAGCCTTGCGATACAGCAGAACACTTGCCGCCCTGCTTGGGGTCTACTTGCTCCTCATGATTTTCCTCATAGGCAATAAGGGAACTGGATATCTCGTTCACATAACCCCCCTCTACGCCGCCTTCCTTGCAATCTGGCTGGTTAGGACCCGCGTTCATAAGTATGTCATTGTATCAGGGCTGGTGCTGTTTCTGGCTATCCAGGTGGGTCTCGGTGTATACCGTATTTACAGAAATGACTACGGCAGCCAATACTTGCCTGCAGTCGCAAAGCTTGAGGAACTTGACGGCGATCTCATCATGGCTTCTGCCGAGTTTGAGTTCGCCCTGGGATTCGACTCAAACGTAATTGACGACATCAGACTGGGAGCCGTCAGCGGCAAGGTGCCCGACGCAGTCGTTGTATGCTCCCGATACGCAGTCTGGCTTGAGCGTTTCAAGGAGCGCGAGCCTGAAACGTATCGCCACATCACCAGTCTGTTGAATGAATATGAAAGTGTTTGGGCAAACGAGTCCTACGAAATCTATGTCCGTTGAAAAAGCTCGAGTTTGCGGATCATAGCCCGTCCAGGCAGATGATGGTATCCTTCAGGAACAGAACCCGCTTGCAGTTGAAGTGATCAAACCAGCCGCCCTTCGCTTGCGCTAATCCGCAATATGTGGTACCTTCCAGTGCCCCTTTATGGGGGGTGTTTTTGTGTGCGCCTGAATAGGGCGGTGATTGACGATGAAACGCACGTATCAGCCAAAGAGGCGAAAGAGGGCCCGCAAGCACGGGTTCCGTCACAGGATGAGCACACCCGGCGGCCGGAGGATCATCAAGCGCCGACGCGCAAGGGGTCGCAAGCGCCTTGCCGTGGAGGTCCGACGCTGAAATCAACCATCTGATGACCCGCCTTCGCGCCCGTGCTCAATCCACGGGCTTTTTAATGCCCCGATCATGGATGGATGGTATGATTTCACTGTCGCACATGAATGAGGAAACCCGATCATACCGCCTTCCGCCACGTCTCAGACGCACGAGCGATTTCCGCCGTGTCAAGCGTTTCGGCAAGCGTCACCGTTCGGCGTTCCTTGTTCTCTACGTGAGTCGCACACTCCTCAACAATGGGGGCAACTCCGATGAGCCTGCCGGGTCATCAGGACGGGTGGGATTCACTGTGCCGGAGAAAGCCGTGAAGGGCGCGGTCAAGCGAAACAGGATTCGAAGGCTCATGAAAGAGGCTGTCAGACTTTGGTGGTGTGATATTCGCCCGGGACATGAACTCCTGCTGATTGCGCACCATCCGCCGAAACACGATCATGCCGATTATGTCGAGGTCGTTTTTCTTCAGTTGCTCCTGCAACTGGACCTTTTGACACGCGAAGGCCGAATCCGAGCCGAGGCGAGGCTTGCAGGCTTGCCCGAGGAGTTCTGCAAACCTGCCAGGAGGAGATCCGAAGGGTGAATTCCCTCCTCGGAAAATTCGCAAGCTGGCTTGTAGTGGGCTATCAGAAACTCATCAGCCCGTTCGTCCCCCCGACCTGCCGCTTCTACCCCACGTGCAGCGAGTACTCGCGTGTCGCGTTCCTGCGACACGGTTTCCTCAGGGGCTTATGGCTGACTGTCGCGCGAATCCTTCGATGCAATCCCTGGAATCTGGGCGGATTCGACCCGGTCCCCCCGCTTCCGGGAGAGCCCGAGGATTCCCTGGAGGACTGTAAAGAGGTTAAAATACGAAGCTCTTAACTGAATGGTTTGAACCTGCGTAGACACTCGTCCCGCCGTGCGGTATTATTGTTCCCATTAACCGGCGAGGAGGCCGGTAGGGCACTCCGATTTCAGAGGGCAGCACGCATGCCGCCGGCGGGCGGCAGGTGTGTGTCGTGCGTGCGGAAAATCGCAGGCGATATTTCCGCTTTTGTCGGTGAAAGAAAAGTCGCTGACGGGACTGTTCTGTAGCTATGCTGGACACGATCATAGACTTGCTTCTCTGGATCATGCAGATGACCCACAAGATCACTAACACGTGGGCCATTGATATCATCCTGCTCACGCTTCTTGTGCGTGCCGTGATGTATCCGCTCAACAAGAAGATGAACCGGGCTATGAAGATCATGCAGAAGCTTCAGCCGGAGATGAAGGCGATCCAGGAGAAGTACAAGGACAAGCCCGACCAGTCCCAGAAGGAGATGATGGGGCTTTACCGTAAGTACAAGGTGAACCCCATGAGCTCCTGTCTTCCGATGCTTGTCCAGATGCCCGTTTTCATTGCCCTCTTCTGGGCGTTGAGGGACTCCCGTTTCTATCTGAGGTTGCCGGGATTCGAGCTCGCGACGATTTTCGGGACGACCCTTACCATACCACCGCTCGTTTCCCATCCCTATCCCGAAATTGCTGTGCGAGCGGGCGTGCTGGATCTCTACAGCCTCCTGCAATTTCCTTTTCTCGCCGACCGCTTCCTCTATCTACCCACCCTCTGGCTTGTGGCGCTGTACATCGCCACCACGCTGATTCAATCGCGCCAGATGCAGGCTCAATCACAAGCTTCAAGCACGGGCCAGCCGAACATGACGAATATGATGATGCCGTTGTTCTTCATATTCGGCATGATCTTCCCCACGGGACTACTCGTCTATTTCATCACGTCAAATATCCTCCAAATGGGGCAGTACTGGCGTATTCAAAGGGAGATCGCGCTCGAGGATGGTCTGCTCGAGGAAGCATCCCCGAAGGATGATGGAGCCGGAAAACCGTCCAACAAGACGGTGTTCAAGAAAAAGGGAACCCGCTCCAGGGCGTCCAACAAAGGCGCGCCTTCGGCAGGACGCAAAAAAAAGAAGTAGCCCACCTGCGGCAGCACGACCCGTGGTTCCGGGCTCGAAAGGTGGTGGGTTTTACCATGTTGTACTGCGACAAGGTCGCCCCGACCGAGTCGGAGGCGGTTGACTTAGCACTTGAAGAACTCAGGCTTTCCCGGGAGGATGTGTGCGTTCGAAGTGTCACCGAAACTCCCGAAGGGGTAAGAGTCCGCATCGAGGCGAATCGAAGCCGCGGCAAGGAAGCGCTTGAGTGCCTGAGACCCATACTCGAAAGGATGGGAGTCAACGCGGAGTTGTTTTACGTCGAGTCATTCGACAAAATCACCATCAACGTGAAAGGTCCCCATCTCGGGCTGGTTATCGGGAAATCCGGGAGCACACTCGAAGCTCTCGAGACCATCGTGGGCGCCATCCACAATCGCAGCTTTGAGTACTTCAAGCCCGTATTGATCAATCCTGGTGGATACCGCGAGAACAAGCTGAAAGCCCTTAGGAACATGGTGCGACGCGCGGTCGACGAGGCCAGCACCGGTGAACGCGTCAGCCTCCCCCCAATGAGCCAGCGCGATCGCAGACAGGTCCACGAGTTTCTCAAGGAATTCCCGGGCTTTCGATCGCGGTCGTTCGACGATGGGAGGGACCGTCGGGTCTGCATCTTTCTGGCAACAGACGAGGATGAAAAAACCGAACCTTTGGACGAGGAGCAGTTTTTTCTGCCTCCCACGGAACCGCCGCAGAGCGAGGGCCACGTTCAGAGTCTGCCTTAGGCCGGTTCCGCCCCGGACCGGGTTGTACTGATTAGTCGAGCGCCCTGCGCTCATGAAGCCACGTCACCGGAGGAGATATCACGTGCGCCGAGCCATTGTTTCCATGCACCTGGCGGCGATCATGGCTGCACTATTGCCGGTCGCTGCGTTGCCCGCATGCGAGGGTGCTCTTTCGCCCGAGCAGACCCCTAACCGCGTCATAATCGCCTTCCTCAAAGCCATCGGAAGAGGCGACCTCGATGCCGCCCGGGAGTTCGTCGCACCGGAGTCCGCGGATCGGATCGAGTCATGGGCCCGTCTCCTTTTCTTCCCTGACCACTCAACTCCGCCGACTCCGAAAGAAGAGCATGATGTCGATCGGTTCATCGGGCTTTTCTACCGGATCACAGTGATGGAGGAAACCGAAACCGAGGCGTCTTTGCACGTGGTATTCGTAGCAACCGATGCGCTGATCGGCTTTCCGGCCGTAGCTGACGATCCGCTTGTTCCCAGCAGCGCTCCGTTTCGTGTCACGCTTGTAAGGCAATTTGTCGGAGGGGGCGAGGACGAAGCCGAGGGTGAAGGCTCGAAACCCACGGGATGGCTGATAACCTCGTGGACACCTATAGCGGAGAAATACTGACACTAACGTTCGCGTAGCAGGGCACTGCCCCTGCGCCAAACCAGGCAAATCCAGCCGGGGTAATAAGCCATTCAGGAATGGTAGTTCAGGACAATTTCCCTGTCCGAGTAGCGGATCTTAACGAGATAATGCTGATCCGTCTTGGAGTACCACGCGGTGAAGCCCCCCGAGGGCGTGCTGACATTGACAGCCCAGCAATCGTACTGCGTTGCGGATGTCTCAACTATCTCGCTCGCTGAAACAATCACAATCGGGGTGAAAAACGATTGCGTTGTGGGATCCAAGACCGTGAGCGTCGCGAAGTTCCCATCATCGAACGGGATATTTCTAAGAAGAAACGGGAGAACACCTTCATCCAGAATCCTACCCGAGCGGTTGATTCTGTACTCCTGCCGCTCCGATTCGCCGGGAAGGTAATAGCCGATAGCAAGATCATTGCCCGAGTAATTCCCATCGTAGACCCATTCATCGTCGTCGATCCTCTCGGTCCTCGAGACAAGCACGGCTCTGAGGTCGCTTACGATCATCTTGGTGTCGATTAGAATCTCGTTGGTTTCATCACCATTGACCCATGTCTCCGACCATTCCAGTCGAATGGCGGGCTGATCAAGCATGGTGAGCTGGCTGTAGTCGACTCTCGCTTCCCCGACAACCTCGCCGCGGATAATCACATCGTAGACCTCGAACCCACCGACCTGCCATACGATGCCTTCAGCGAAATCATAGTCCATGTACACTTCGCTTCTCGCCACAGGCGAGAAGAACACAAGCATTCCAATAACCGCGACAAGTAGGCTCAAGCGTCTCATGGTCTCACCCGGCGCTTCGCTCGCCAATCTGCAGAGTCTCCCGTATGCGGAGAGGTTCATACACCCCTCTAATGATAACACAGAACAGGTAAACATATATCTCCCCTGCCCCGATATTCACTACCTCACTTATTCCAAGTGTAGAGGGGAACACCCTCCCAGCAGGCGATTCCACAGGGGGACGGAGATGCCCCGGGGGACGCTCGATCGAATCCTTTGCGTCTGTTATCTCAAAGCGGGACGAAACTCGGCTGAAGCGAGAAATCAGCATCGGAGGGAATTATGCGCCCGGCCTCGGGCGGGGTTTCGTAGGTTTTACCGGTCTCGAGCGGCGTTTCCTCTTGGCCTTCCCGTTTCCCGTCGACTTACCGGCACGCGCTTTTCCGGCCGCAGCTTTTTTCTTTGGCTTTCTCTCTTTTTTCTGCCCGGCCTGAACCTTTGTCTTTTTTCGACCTGCCGGTTTCTCCAGCGCAACATCCAGAACATCCCAGATTGTCAGCGCGAAGTGGTACTTCATCTTCTGCCGGACCTCATCCGGCACATCCTCCAGATGCGACTCATTAGCCTTGGGAAGAATTACCTCGTGGACTCCGTGTCGATATGCAGCGAGAACCTTCTCCTTGAGCCCCCCGATCGGAAGAACCTGACCGGAGAGGGTTATCTCACCGGTCATGGCCACATCTCGACGCACCCTGACGCCGGTGAACAGGCTCACCATCGCCGACGCAATGGTGACTCCAGCCGAAGGACCATCCTTCGGTATCGACCCCGCAGGCACATGAACATGCACTTCTTTCCCGGCGAAGAAATCCTCAGCCAATCCAAGATCTTTGGCATTGGACCGCACGAAGGTCAGTGCAGCCATGGCCGATTCCTGCATGACCTGGCCGATCTGTCCGGTGATCATCAGGGGGTTCTTACCCTCCATGCTGCTCGCTTCAATATACAGAAGGTCTCCGCCCACCCAGGTCCATGCCAATCCCGTCGCCACTCCCGGCTTGTAGTAACGATATCCTTCCTTTTCCAGGTACATCTGATGACCGAGGAAGTCGGTAATGTTCTTGCTGGTCACCGAGAATGGTCCCCTTTCGTGTGTGGCAATCCTCCTGGTGACCTTGCGACACAGAGTCGCGATGGTTCTTTCGAGATTGCGAACGCCCGCTTCTCGGGTGTATCCCCGGATTATGGACTGGTAGCCCGACTTTGAAATCTTCAACTGCCTGGCAATCAGTCCATGATTCTCAAGCTGCTTCGGATACAGGTGCCGTCTCGCGATTTCCACCTTCTCCCGCTCCGTGTAGCTCGAAAGCGTTATTACCTCCATCCTGTCCATGAGCGGCGGCGGGATGGTGTCGGGAAGGTTCGCTGTTGCGATGAACATCACGTTTGATAAATCAAACGGAACCTCCAGGTAATGGTCCGAGAAAGAGAAATTCTGCTCCGGATCGAGCACCTCGAGCATCGCGGACGACGGATCGCCCCGGAAATCACTTCCAAGCTTGTCAATCTCATCCAGCATGAACACCGGGTTCTTGCTCTCGGCGTTTCGAACGCCCTGGATTATTCGACCCGGCAGCGCGCCGACATACGTCCGCCTGTGCCCTCGAATCTCGGCTTCATCCCGGATCCCGCCCAGGCTCATTCGTACGAATTTCCGCCCCAGACCGCGTGCGATTGACCGTCCCAGCGATGTCTTACCGGTTCCGGGAGGACCCACGAAACACAGGATCGGCCCCCGCATGTCCGGTTTCACTCGCTTCACGGACAGGTACTCGAGCAATCGCTCCTTGATCTTGTCCAGACCGTAATGATCCTCGTTCAGTATCCGCTCGACATGGGGAATATCGAGGCTGTCTATAGTGGAAATGTCCCAGGGCAGAGCGGTGAGCCAATCGAGGTAGGTCCTGACAACGCTTGACTCCGCGCTGTCGGGGTGCATCCGCTCAAGCCGCCCCAGCTCCTTGTAGGCCTTGTCCTCGACCTCCTCCGGCATATTGGCCTCTTCGATCTTCTCCCGCAGCTCGGCTATCTCCTGGCCTTTGTCATCGCCTTCCCCAAGTTCCCTCTGGATGGCTTTCAGTTGTTCCCTTAACACGTACTCCCTATGGGCTTTTCCCAACTCCACCTGCGCCTGGCTCTGGATTTTCGATGAGATTGAGAGAACCTCAAGCTCCTTGGTGAGGAAACTCACAACCTTCCGAAGGCGCTCCTGCGAGCCGACCGTCTCCAGTATCTCCTGCTTCTCTCCTACTGAGAGATCGAGGTTGGTCGCGACCATATCGGCCAGCATCCCCGGCTCCTCGATCCCATCCGCGGCCATCAACATCTCCTGCGAGATGTTCTTGCCCATCGTGGCGCAGCGCTTGAACTGCTCGCTCACCGTTTTCATGAGGGCCTGAATGGTCTTGTTTTTCCGTTTGTCTTCGATGACTTCCTCAATCTCGACGCGGAAAAACGGATCATTCTGTTCGAATTTTTTGATTCGTACTCGGGTCAGTCCCTGCGCCAGCACACGGACCTCGTTCTCCAGTCTGGCCATCCGGAGAATTATTGAAAGAGTCCCGACTTCGTAGAGATCATCAGGTTTGGGTGTTTCGACCTTGCTGTCACGCTGGCTTGCGAGCACCACCTTTCGGTTCGAGTCGATCGCCTCATCCAGCGCCTGGATACTTCCGGGCCGACCCACCGAAATAGGCGCCACAAGATACGGAAAAACCACCAGGTCCCTCAAGGGAATCAGGGGGCTGAATTTCGGGACCTCGCCAGCATCGGACGCTTCAATAACAGGGCCTTCCGGGTTATCGGTCACTGCGTCTCTTCCATCCTTCCTCGCCGCGCCGGAGGACCGATCCTGTGCCGTTCACAGTCCTTTCCGGCGCACGGGGCATTTAACTTCATTAAGTATAGCACAACAGAAATGCCCACCGCTCTAGCTATAATATCCGAACTCCCGCACTGATAGTGCCTGGCCCCATAATCCCCTCAATTACATCTTAAGATTTCCTCATCAATTCCGTGGCTGCCTGGAAACCCTCGGCTGTGTCAGACCCGCTGATTTGTTATACTTCCATCAGAGCATGAAGCCCCGTTTCCCTCCGGGTCCATCTGTGGCCGCCCGGCAATCGGCGGCTCAGGCGAGGTAAGAATGATGTTTCGCTATTCCTATGCCAGAATAACTCTGATTCTCACCTATTTCCTGATTTGTTCCGCCTGCGGGGCGCCCCGGGACGATACATCCGCGGATGACCAGCCCGATAGCCAGACATCCACGGCGTCGGATATCAACTTTATCGGAGGCGGCTCTCAGCTTCCCGATCCGGTCGAGGAAGAGCGCCCCTACGACTCGCCGATGATCGACACGGAAGCCCCACCAACGCGACTGAACTGGTCGAGGTCAATCAGATCCGCAATCAGGGCCGCAGGCGAAAGAGGCGACCGCAAGATTATCGTCTGGTTCACAAATCCCGATTGTGTCGAATGCCAGGCTGTCGAGCAGGATGTATTCACCCACGAGGATGTCCTGGCGAACTCAAAGCGCTGGATTTTTGTGCGATTGGACACGGACCAAAGCCGGGACCAGGCCCAGTATTACCTGCACGGCTCGGAACCACCGGCGCTTGTGTTCCTGGATCAGCGCGGAAACGAGTATCGCCGTTTCCACGGTACGGTCACCGTCGAGGAATTCGTCAACATGCTGATAATTTGGTTCTAGGCGTGAAATGGATTCTAGCCGCTTCCGGAAGCGCTAAACGCAACGTCCCTTGGCGCCAGACGACGCCCACGAAATCTTGACTTCCCTGTTATCCAAACGCCCCCTGGATAAGGGGGCGTTGTCAAGCACAAATTCAGCTTCTTGCCTGGCCTAATCAGTAGTATTGCCCCAGCCTGCATAAACAGTCGTCGCCGACGCATCTAGGGCGTCCGAAAACCCAATGTAGTACGAATTGTCCAATGTGACTTCAATGTCCGTTGCAATGCCGGCGTCCTGGTCGACCACGTCAAACAGGTTCCAGGGCCCCGGGATCGGCGCGTAGCCTACCTGAACATATTGCCAGGTATTGTGTCATAGATGCCGATTATCAGTCCTCAATGATCGTGTAATCAACCAAATCGAATACGCCGCCTGTCCTCCCGGCACCCCCGGGCATCCCATCAAAGACAGACACAATGTCGAGGTGCCGGCCCGGTGTGGGGTCATAGTAGTTACACCCGATGTAATAAACGTCTTCACCATAGGAATCATCACATTCAAGCGAGGAATACATCACCGTCGAGGCTTGAATAACAGGATAACTGGTTACATACCACGCAATGTGTGTCGTGTGAATATCATCCCATTCCCTGACCGGGAACCTGAAATCGCTGCATGGGTCCGGTCCGAAGCCACAGCAGCCCGACCCTACCAGTATGGGTTCGCCGTTGTTGAGAATCACCTTGAAATGGTATGGCTCGGCCTGGTTGGCCGTTATGGGGAAATCCTCCGCCGGGTCGATTACAGGTGTAACCGTCGGCGGTTCCCAGCAGGCCTCGATCGCGTAGCCCGCGACGACAGACTCTCCGGGTGGAAGCCAAATCCTGTAAGTACGGGTTACCTGGGTATTGGTCCGGAACATGTGCCGCTCGGTGTCACTATAGAAGTTGAGGTAGGCGTTTAGTCCCGCATTCGGAACACCGATGGCGTATTTGCCCTCCCAGTAGTTGAAAATCGGAAGACCGCTTCCCGAGTCGTGCACCGGGCTCCAGCGGTGTGTGTAACCGTCGGAATTCAAAACTTCCGGATCGCCCAGTTCTCTCCACGAGATATAACACAGACTCGGCAGCGGCAGCTTGTGGTTCTCCGGTGGCGGAAATTCAAGCGATCCATTGAACATGATTATCCCCTTTACATCGAAACCGGTGTATTGGGGCAAGCCGGGGAAGGGGTGTGTGATTTTGACCGTCAGGTCAATTGTGCCGTCGCCGTTGTTTTCGAGTCCGGTGATCTGCAGGCAGTCGGCGCAGTATTCCTCGAGGAACTTCAGCGCGTTAAGGTGGAACCGACCGTTGCGTTGCGGGACCACATCGACTCGATCGTGCTCCGCGTTGAAAAAGAAAGTCCATTCCCCCCATAGACGATAAGGACCGTCGCGCATGTCGATGGCCTGAGGTGTCGGGACAACCTCTGATGATTCGCTTCCTGAGGGAATTGTGGAAATAGGGTTTCCTGCGCTGTGAGCGCAGCCTACCAGCATCACGCCGACGATGCCAGCAGCCAGTATGTTTCGAATCATTTGTCTCCTCCCCATTTAGATTTTACAAATAAACCGAAACGATGTATTACCTTATTACCAGATCACTGAATAATTGTCAAGCCCTAAATGGTAAGTGAACGCTTACTGCTCACGAGAGCCACTTATGTAATTATTTATTGAAATCCGGCAAGTCGGCTCAAGGACTCCCTGTCCAACGCCTCCCAAGTCTGTCGATGCGACTCAATTTCTTCGATTTTTATTCTTTCATTGTACAACCAATCAACATATCAATCTTGATTTCCTGCCGACCAGGTTGCCCCGTGGGAACAGACGTACACTACTCCAATCCTGCTAAGGCCGTTCCAGCCTGCGTTTGTCGATCGCCCAACGGCTATCCCGCCCTACCCGCTACCGCCGATTGAATGGTCTCCACAATCGTCTTCAACTGCGTTCCGGGACCATGCACCGCCTTGACTCCCAGCTTCAAAAGCTCCTCTGCATCCTCGGGAGGAATTATCCCGCCCGCCAGGACCGATACATCATCAGCCCCTGCCTCTTTCAGCCCTTTAACCACCCTCGGAATCAGGGTCATATGCGCGCCCGAGAGGATCGAGATCGCAACGCAGTCGACATCCTCCTGCACCGATGCAGTCACGATTGCCTCCGGCGTCTGATGCAGACCGGTGTAGATTACCTCCATACCGGCGTCCCTGAGCGCTCTTGCAATCACCTTCGCACCCCTGTCATGACCGTCCAGACCGACCTTCGCAACCAGTACCCGGATTTTTTCAGTCATATCTCGCTCCTCGCGCAAGCGCGCTGTTTGCGATTATACCTCAGAGCAGAGACAACCCGCTATGCGCCCGATCTCGTATTCCTCTTTCCTCCCTTTTAACCAACCCAAATGCATGTATTCATATTTTATGTAACACGATTAGAATAAGCCTCGGGGGCATATTCTTGTTACTAATCGAATCAGGAGGTTCTCTATTAGATGGGCTGCAAAAAATGTCCCGTACGGGCGCACGGCTGTGCGCCCCCGCACGACCATTTGCCCACCTGTCACCTCTGGGGTTACAATCCACATAATGCTTCAGTTCATCATCCGTCGAATTCTCCAGCTCATTCCCGTTCTGATCGGTATCAGCCTCATCACGTTCACCCTGTCGTTCATCATTCCGGGCGACCCGGTCCGCGCGATCATGGGACAGCGTTCGGACCGTGAGATTGAGTTGAGAATCCGTCACAAGTTCGGGCTGGACAAACCCTGGTACGTTCAGTACGGAATATGGGTGCGCAACCTGATCAGAAATCCGGGCGATCTGCCCCAGTGCAAGCTGAGAGTCGATTCCGACGAATCATCCGCCGTCTACCAGTTCAAATTGAAGCGTGACACATTAATTGCGACCGACGGGACTGTGAGGCCCGTCGCCAACAAGCCGTTCCAACGGAAGGTTCTCACGCATCTGATTCAGCGCGACTGCGATCAACCTGTCGACCTCCCGGCGGGAGGCGCAACCACGCACATATTCGTGGGTCTCGAACAAACGCCGGATGGCGCAACTGCTCTACTGGAGAATTTCCAGGGCACCCAGACCAGCTACGCGATTGATGCTGATTGTCGTGTCTGCAACGGAAATGAAAGCGGCGACGTCGGCGGGGTGAGCGGGGTTGGCGGGGTTGGCGGAATTGAGCTTGCCATTGAAGGCGAAAGTTACAGCACTTACTTCCGCCCTGAAGGTTTCCTCAGCGGAAGGGAATTCACTGCCGTCTTCGACCTCACCGAAAGCCTGGTCATAGATGGAATCTACGACGACACCTCGCGGGGCCACGCCGACCTGAGACAGCTTGCCGCGCCTGCCGGCAGAACCATCCGAGCGCGAGAACGCAGAGGTGGATTCTGGTTTTTCACGCTCGAGGATGAAAACGGGGATACTGAAGAATTCGAGATGATGCCGAACGCGCTTTTGATGCTCGGCGGGAACCGTGCACGTATTAACGATTTTACCCCCGGCCTCGATGTAAACGTGGCATTCACAAACAGACAGGACACCGTCCTCAGGGCGATTTTCGACACCGAATCCGCGAACCTGCCCGAGGTCGAGTATGCCGTCGCGCAGCATCCGGACAGCACGATCGCTACCGGAAGACTATCCAACGTTATATTGAGCCCCGCCATCTGGCTGGATTTCGGGCGTTCCTACCGTCAGCAACGCGAGGTAAGGGACATCCTCGCCGAAAAATTCGTCAATACCGCTTACCTTACGATGGTGGCGATGATAATCGCCATTGTCGTGGGGGTTTTCGCCGGAATCATCTCCGCAGTGCGGCCATACACGTTTCTGGACTATCTCACCATGACCGGAGCACTCATCGGAGTCAGCATGCCCGTCTTCTGGCTGGGATTGATGCTGATCCTCCTTTTCCAGGGGCAACTTCACTGGATCAGGGGAATCGGCTACGGTGACATCGATTGGTTCTCCCTGAACTTCGGGCTTTTCACACTCAGAATTCCCTGGCACCAGGAAGTGATACTTCCCGCGGTAACTCTGGCTACGGTGCCGATGGCGATTATCGCTCGCATGACACGATCGAGCATGCTCGAGGTGATGAACCTGGACTACATCCGCACCGCCCGGGCAAAGGGACTGTCGGAATGGACCGTTATCGTACGTCACGCCCTGAAAAACTCTCTGATACCGATAATCACCGTAATCGGCGTGAATTTCGCGCTGCTTCTCGCAGGAGCTGTTCTCACGGAGACTGTTTTCAGTTGGCCCGGTCTGGGGCGTGAAATAGTCGATGCAATAGAATTTCGCGATTTCCCGGTTGTGATGGCGGGGGTGGTTCTTTTCGCGTTTGTGTTCGTGCTGGTGAACCTCGTGGTCGATATCCTGTACGCCTTTGTGGACCCCAGAATCAGATATCAGTAAGGACCCGAACAATATTAATCGAGAGATTCACGCCGCGCGGGATTTACCCACGGCCTAAAGGATGGTATATTGTCTCATGAGGTCGGTTGGGCGCTGCCTCAAATATCCCCAGACTTCCAGGAGGCTCTGGTAATTCGTACAGAAGGAAAGGCTCGTTATTTTGACCGTTCACCGGGAACCCGGCCCGGATCGTGACGGAGGCGCACCTGAATGTTGCGACTGCGGACTTACCTGACAATTCTCAGTTTTACTGTAATCTTTCTCGCGGGAACAGCCGCCGTGCTGCACGGCACCCGGCAAGTGAGCATGCGAGATCCATCGGATGTAGTCTGGATGGAGCGCATGCGACGTAACGCGCTTGAGAACATAGAACCGATCAGGGCCCGGATCAACATGCCGGAGAACTTATCGATCGCGATCGTCATTTCGGCAGACTTGTCCGGCCAATACGCGCAATTATCCGCTTCTGACGAAGAAAGGGAACTCGCCCCGGAGTTCCTGCAAACCGCAAGAGCCAATGTGCTGGAAACGAGCGAATGGGAGTCTGAAGAGACCGGAGCCGCCGTGCCCTCTCCCCCCAATGCCGGGAAGCTTTTCGAGATCAAGGACCGTCTCTGGGAAATCACCCTACTATATATAGACCTGCTGATGGACATCTATTCCGGCTCAAGATTGGTGTCACCCAGCGAAATTGACTTCGTTGAGGCTCAAATGCAGACATTCAAGGCGTTTCTCGACGAAGAGCTCGCCCGTCATGGCCTTGATCCTGTCGAGTAACCCGCTGCGATTCAGTCGTGGAATTTCAACTGCCCCCTCGCATATGAGACCAATTGCAGGAATAAAGTAAAGATTCAAA
>CBDUXL010000061.1:0-13906 GCA_965371155.1 uncultured bacterium
TGAAAGCGCTCCGCAAGCTCCCTGACGCGCTCGTCGCTCCAATTGGGGTAGAACACCGAGAGGAATTTCAGGTAACGCTCGCCGGACCAGGACTCATATAAAACGTGCGTGTCGCCGACGTAGCCGATATCGAATTTCCATGCGGCATCGTTCGGATTGGTCTCGCGTCCGAAAACCTTAATCGTGCCGCTGTCGTGCTTGACCAGTCCGGCCATAGTATTGATCGTGGTCGTCTTGCCGGAGCCGTTCGGACCCACAAGCCCGAGAACGGTACCCGATTCGAGCTCGAAATCCAGAGGTCCGAGCGTGAATCCTTTGTACCGCTTGACAACTCCCTCCAGGGAGAATGCCTTGGTCGAGTTGGACCTGGTTGCGATTGCCTGAGTCATTTCTTCGCTCCTCTGTTCCTGAGGATTTTCTGCACTGCTTGTCGGATATCTTTGGAGGTCAGTCCCGCAGCAATGCCGTTCATGAGTATTGGGTCCAGATGCTCCTGAAGACCCTCGAGCGCCATTTCCTGTTTCTGTTTATCAGATAGCTGAGCGACAAAGAATCCCTTTCCCCTTTTTGAATAGATAAGCCCGTCACGCTCAAGATCTTCATAGGAGCGCTTGATAGTGATCACACTGACATGCTGCTCTCTCGCCATAGCCCTGATGGACGGCAGTGCGGAACCTTCCGCAAGGTCGCCCGCGAGAATTTTCGCGCGAATCTGACGGGAGATTTGGCCGTGCAGTGGTTCCGAGGATACATCCGACAAGTGAAGCAGCATGGTGATCGTACTGTATATATACGCCATATACAGTCGGATGTCAAGCATGCAACCCGCGGATGCACCTAAATTAAAAGCTCGATTAGGAATGACCTGCATGCTCAGAAAGAGCATGCAACACCGGTTCCGTATTCGGATGGCTCTCCAACTACACTATCGCTACCCGCCTATGCGTACTACCACTACCCGCCAGGCATCTCCATTCCTTCGGGCATCTCGGAGAAATCGGGCATTTCCACATCAATGTTGTCGATTTTCCAGCGACCATCCTGTTTTACCAGCACAAAGACTACATCTGGGCTTTCATTGCACCAGACGCGGGCTGTGTCGCCACTGACTTCACACGTGAGATTCTCCTTGGCGTAAGGGTTTTCTTCCGTGTCTCCGGTGAACGGTTGCCAGATTCCCACAAATATGGGGATCTCCTCTTCACCATAACTCGAGGTGCAGTAGCTTTTTGCCTTGGACTCGTTGCCGGCCAATATGGCCTTATAGAATCCCGCGACCACCTGTTCCGGCGTCCCGCCTCCACCGCAACCGGGGATAAATCCCAGTGCGAGAGCTGCGAGAACGATCAAGCCGAGCGTCGGGAGTTGCCACCCCAACGGCAGTCTGTGTTTGCTGTTTACCATCGATCTCCTCCTTGCGAGATATGCAGGATTTTTTTGCTACCCGCCTACGCGTACCACCACTAGCCGCCAGGCATCTCAATTCCTTCTGGCATCTCAAATCCTTCCGGCATCCCTTCCATCATCTCGGTGAAGTCGGGGATATTCACATCCATGTCGTCGATTTTCCAGCGACCGCCCTGTTTTACCAACACAAAGACTAGGATGTCACTATCCTTGAGCCAGACACGGGCGGTGTCGCCACTGATTTCACCTGTGAGATTCTCCTCGGTGAAGATGTTCTCCCCCATGTCTCCCATGTCCCCCATCTCTCCGGGGGGCTGTTGCTGGAAATCCTCGGGGTTGCTGACCTCATCTTCACCAAAACTCGAGGTGCAGTAGCTTCTTGCCTTGGACGCGTTGCCGTCGTATATGGCCTCATAAAATCCCGCGACCGTCTGTTCCGGCGTCCCACCTCCACCGCAACCGGGGATAAACCCCAGTGCGATAGCTGCGAGAACGATCAAGCCGAGCGTCGGGATTCGCCACCCCAACGGCATTCTGCGTTTACTGTTTGCCATCGATCTCCTCCTTGCGAAATATGCAGGTTTTTTGCTGCCGGCTAGATTACAGTGCAAGTCAGTGCGATGCAAGTGTCCTATCAGACCCGCACTGCCAAGTCCCAATGCTCCGCTCTGCTTTGCTATACTTGTCACTAGTCGCAAATTCAAGGGTGCAATATGAGCCGTATCCTCTATCTCTCCATATTCGTAGTCGCCATCTTCGCCATGATCGGCTGCAATGGGGCCGATGACCAGGACACCGGTCCCGAATTCCACAGGGTCCTTCCGCCGGTGGATGAAATTCCATCAGGTGACAGCGCCGAACCGCCAGATCAGCCCGATCTCGATACACTCCATCAGGCCGTCCTGGATAGCCCTGAGGATGCTCTTTCGCGCTTCATCTACATGAACGCGCTCGATCGGGCCGGAAGAACCGACGAGGCACTCGAGCAGGCGCGTCAGCTCGGCGAAATGGTCGAGCGAAACCCGTTCAGGGCGGTTGCCTACCTGAATCTCGCCCGGATGGTGCTGGACGATGTTCCTGAGGACGCGCCGAATCGCTCCGAGTTGGTTGCGGAAGCTATCGAGGGGCTGAATGTCACTCTTGAGTTGGAGCCTGCAAATATCCCCGCGCATAAGACGCTCGGAATCCTGGCTCTGGAGACCGAGGACTATGATACCGCGCTGCATCATCTGGCAATTGCGCTGAGTGTCGTGGAGATCGGCTACGAGTTGAGAATCCGGATGGCTGAGATTTATATCGAGCGCGAGGATTTCGAGAAAGCCCAGGCGCATCTTGAAGCGGCGAAGCCACTCGCAGAGGAAGAAGAGGACCGGGAGGCGGTCCGGAGGATAGATAGTCTGATGTCGAGGACGCGATGATGGGTTGTTGGGAAGGATATTGCATGAGATTGAATCTGTGACTATTAAAGCGATTTGATACCGAGACACGTTCCTTCTCAAGATTCCCCCGGATGTCGTCGAGTAGATCTATTCGGAAGGTATGAGTATCTAGCATATGGAGAGCCTAACCCGCCAGGAATCTGGAGAACTAGTCATGCGTTTCTCTTTCTCTGCAACATTCGTCATTGCTGCCCTTTTGCTTTTCACCAGTGCATCGTGCAATTTGCCGGAACGCACGGAAGGAGCACTAGACTCGCAAGAACACGCCCAGTGTGGATGGGTCTTGACCTGGGGTGGACCGGAGAATGACAGAGGCAGCGCTCTGGCAGTAGACACCGATGGACGGGTCTATATTGCAGGTTCAAGCACTGGGTCAGTCGATTTCGACCCGAACAGTGAACAGGAGCAAGATATTATCATCTGCGGACACAGGGATGGCTTTCTGGCCTGTTACGATTCTGTCGGAAAGCTGATCTGGGTCAAAACCTGGGAAAGTGAAGGAGGAATATCGTGCTGTGGGATAGCTCTGGACGGCGAGGGAAACATCTTCGTGGCGGGTCATTACTTGGGTACGGCAGACCTGGATCCGGGTCAGGCTGTCAGTCTCCAGCCCTCGTACGATCCTTCAGGATGGGGAATGGAATCCTTCTTGAGCAAGTTCGACTTGAGGGGGAATTTCCAATGGGGTCTGAGCTGGGGTGCAACAGGCTGCAAAGGGATTGCTGTGGACAAGGACGGCATGCTCTACGTTGTCGGTGAGTTCCGCGGAAGCGTGGACTTCGATCCTGGACCAGGAAATCATATGCTCCATGATGTGGGCGATTACGATGTCTATCTGAGCAAGTTCGACAATGACGGGAATCACCAATGGACATGGAGCTGGGGCGGGGAAAATGATGATGCGGGGCGGGCCGTCGCATTGGACGCCGAGGGTTACGTCTACGTCACCGGTAACTACGGCGGCGACCACAGTACATTTGGCGAAAATATCGCTCCCAAGCCGATGCGATCATACAGCGTAACCTATGCTGTGCCTTATCACAATTCCATGGGTTGGACCGCAAGCAGTGGAAACGACCTTCTAGAGTGGTCTGGGGACAGCGACGCGTTCCTGGCTAAGCTAAGTCCAAGCGGAGGATTGTTGTGGACTCGTCGCTGGGGCGGGCGTGAGATGGATGTCGGGAGGGATGTGGCGATTGGCTCACAGGAAAATGTTCTTGTGGTGGGATCTTATATGGGGACGGCCGACTTCGATCCCGGTGATTGTGTCGAAGAGCATTCGTGCAACGGCGGGCAAGACGGGTTTCTTTCCAGTTTTGATTCAAATGGCCAATACAACTGGAGTCGTCAATCTGGAAGTGATTCGGTACTGGGTGCAGCCGGGGGCAATTCGCTGGCAGTCCATGCGGGAGCGAATATCAATGCCGTCGGATATCTGACAGTCAATCTTGAAGGAACTATTGAACCAGGACCAGCTGGCATCCCCATTCCGGCAATAGCTTTGCTTCACCTTTCAGGCTTCGATAGAATCGGTGGTCGGCTCTGGGAGAAAGTGTGTGGTGAAGCCAGAGCGGATGTCTTGGCAGTAGGTCACGATGTCGTGGTCGATGTGTTTGGCAACATCTATGTTGCAGGGATCTTTGAGGGTACCGTAGATTTCGACCTAGGACAGGGCAATTACGAGCGATCATCAAGTGGTGGTTCAGATGTTTTCCTTCTCAAGATTCCCCCGGATGCCGTCGAGTAGATCTTTTCGGACCTGAGGGCAATAAATCTCGCTTGCACGCGAGAAAAGCCGGGCAATTGATGCCCGGCAAAGGAATTGCATCAACAATGCTTCGTCCGACGAGTTCCGGAGGATGGTGCAGGAATCGGTTGGAGCTGTTTTTGAAATTCAGCCCTTAAACCGATTCAGCCTCTATACTGATACAGTCCTCGTCTGACCTTCCTGATCTCAGGCGTGGTCTTCAGGACAGCAAGTGCAGTGGTCGATGGATTCTTGCCGCCGAACGTCGAGTCTTTGGCGATGGCCTTCTTGAGAAGGTCCTTGAGTTCGAATGTGCCTTTCATACTCTTGGCCGCGGAGATCAGTGCGTCGCGGTTCTTCGACTTCCGCCTTATGGGCATCGCCTTGCGGCCCCTCGCGATCTTCCTTGTCACTGTCTTCCGGCCATAACCGGCTACCGGACGTGCGGACCTGCGCAGAGGGCCACCCTTCAACCTGGTCAGGGCATGGAGAACCTCCCTCTTCTCAGCAAGCTCGCGTTCCAGCTTCGCAATCTCAGTCTTAAGATCGCGCGTAACTGCAATCACTCTTGATTTGATGTCTCGTGCCATTTGTTTCACTCCAATCTTTTTGGTTTGTGGCAAAGCAATATTATACTAGCAATACTTAAAAATCAAAGTGTTACAAAGGAAAAAATCAATTTTATGCGATTTTCATCGCTTTATTCTTGACTTTAGCGGGAGAGAAACAGTTATTCTCCGAAAATGGCGCAAGAAAATTGCTGCGGTCGAATCGGAATACTTGTAGTGTAGAACACAGATAGTGCGTGCCTGCAGCACGTTTGATGCCTTTCGCATTTACCGGATGCTAACAGGTTTAGAAGGCATATCTTATGAAGGTCGCATCAACAGCGATTTTCAGGAATCAGGAAGGTGCGCTGCATGCTGCGCCCGCATTGACGTGGTGGGTTTTTCAGCAACCTGCCAGTGCATTCAAGGGACAACAGGCCGGCACATTCATGCGCTACGCTCTAGAAGCCCAGGACCCCTTCGGCGTCAATCCTTTCCTTGAATTCCTCCCAATCGGGACCCCAGTCTATTTCCGTGTCGTCGATCTTCCAGCGTCCATTGACCTTGACAAGTATGAAGACTATCTCCTTACTGCCCCGCTTCCAGACTCTTGCGGTATCGCCATCATACTCGGTTTCGAGGAAGGCACGCAGGTTCAAGAAATCCGTTTCATCAATTTCCAGAGGGGGCCTTTCTTCCTCGCCAATCTTGGTAAAGGCATATTCGAGATACCTGAGTTCTTCGAGGTAGTATCGTTGGGTGCAAAAATAGCTTGCCTGGTAGAATTCCTGGTCGACAACCGCCTCGGTGAAATCCAGCACAACCTTTCTGGGCGTGGTGCATCCGGGAATAATCGCAAGTGAGAGCATCGCGACAACGAGAACTGCGGGAATATTTCTCCGCGAGAACCGAGAGAGTATGCGAAGGGTCATGGTCAGTTTCTCCATCGACACTGAAGGTTATCAGTTCAAGCTTTCATGTTGACCAAATGAGCGTCAGCGCGTCGAAAAATATGGGTTGAACTCTTCGATGTCGCGTGTATCCACTTCGACATCTTTAATTCTCCAGTTCCCTCTTTCTTTTATGAGATTGAAGACAATGTAGTTCCTATACTTGCTCCAGACCTGCGCCTTGTCGTTGTCATATTCGGTCCTTAGATTCTCCCTTGCAAACAAGTGCTTACCTTCAGCATACGAATCCTCCGGCACATCCGCCCTGAACCGTTCAATTCCCCTGTTGAAAATGAAAACTTCGCTACAACATGTCATTGCCCGTGTCTCGTCACCGTCGCTAAGGGCGTTTATGAACTTCTCGACTACACCCTCTGGGGAGCCTGACCCGCATCCTGAGCAAAGCACGAGCGAACAGGCTGCCACAACGAGCAATATGAGGACCGCGGTTTGAATCCCCGCCTGACCGGTATCTTCCCTGACAATCATCACACTCCTCCGCGTGCCGTCTTGAAGTAGTTCGGAGTCGATGCAGATTATACTATACACACGGTCTTACGCAAATGGCCACATCCTGTTGTGGGTCCTCCCTGATATCATCTATCTTCCCTTCGGTGCACTCAGAGCAGGATCATCCAACCACGGCAGCGCCCTTTTGGGGTCATCCAGTAACTCATCCAACCTCACATCATGCCTTTCCCCGGTGCGACGGATCTTAACCTCGGCATTCCCGCTTTTCAGTGCCCGTTTCCCGAGGATAACCTGAATCGGAATCCCAAACAAGTCAGCGTCCTTGAACTTGAATCCCGGCGATGCGTCCCGATCATCCAACATAGTCTCAATTCCGGCATCCCGGCATTTTTCGTATATATTCTCCGCCTTCTCCCATAGCTCGGCAATTCTTCGGTCCAGCGGAAGCACAATCACCTTGTACGGAGCGATACTCATCGGCCAGACAATGCCGTTCTCATCGGCGTGCTCCTCGATTGCCGCGACCATAATACGCTGCACGCCGATACCATAGCAGCCCATGATTATCGGCTTTTCCTCATTGTTCTCATCGAGGAACATACAGCCCATACTGTCCGAATACTTGGTGCCGAGCTTGAATATGTGTCCAAGCTCGATAGCTCTCTCGACCTTTAACTTCTCGCCGCAATGGGCGCAGCCGTCCCCCGATCGCGCCTGGCGAAGGTCAGCCGATTCACCATCGAAATCGCGTCCTCTGATCAGATTCCTGATGTGGAAATGATCTTTGTTCGCGCCCCCGATATAGGGCACTCCCGGGACAATTGAATCATCGATCATGATCCTTACGTCATCCCTTGCCAAACCGACCGGCCCGATAAACCCGGCCTCCGCGCCGGACATCTCCGTGATCTCTTCAGGATGCGCGGGTCTCCATTCCTGCCCGGAAAGCGCCTGCTCGAGTTTCGCCTCGCTGACATCCAGATCGCCCCTGATCAGAACCAGAAGCGGAATATTCTCCGTGACCAGCATGTAGATCACGCTTTTCATGGTCTCAGACGCATCCGCATCCAGATAGCCGGCGACTTCCTCGATTGTGCGGCGATCGGGCGTAGCGACCTCTTCAGTCGGGAGGTCCCGGGGCTTTGCATTTTTGACTTCGCTCTTGGCAATTTCGAGATTTGCCCGGTATCCGCATGAGTCGCACAAGACCACCGAGTCCTCACCGGATTGGCTGACCAGCATGAACTCCTCGCTTCCGGTCCCGCCCATAGCGCCGGAGTGAGCGCCCACAATGACAGTGGTCAACCCTGCCCGCGTGAAGATATTCGAGTACGCCTGTCGGTTTTTCTCGTACCAGTCATCCAGGTCTTCCCACGATACCGAGAGCGAATAAGCGTCCTTCATCGTGAACTCGCGCGTCCGGATCAATCCTGAGCGCGGCCTGAGCTCATCGCGGAACTTCGTCTGAATCTGGTACCACTGCTGCGGAAGGTCACGGTAAGAGTGAATGTAGGCACGGGCAAGCTCGCCGATGACCTCTTCATGCGTCGGGCTCAGCAGGAGATTCCTGTGCTTGTGGTCCTGGAGCTGGAAGAGGATTTCCTCCATGTCCTTGCGACGGCCGGTTTCATCCCAGAGCTCGGCGGGATGAAGCAGCGGAAGGAGCATCTCCTGCGAGCCGATCGCGTCCATCTCCTCTCGAATAATCTGCTCGATATTCCGAAGCGTGCGCCACCCCAGGGGAAGGTAGCTGTAAACACCCGCGGTGAGCTGGCGGATCAAACCCGCGCGGAGCATGAGCCGATGGCTTAGCGTTTCCGCCTCGGCAGGCATTTCCTTAAGTGTGGGCACCAGGTGGTGGCTTAAACGCATGGGTCGCTCTCCTTGGGTCGAATCCTAACATTATTTTCCGGCATTGGAAACGACAGGACGAGCCGTGTAATCAGGGCAATCAGAATGAGATTTGAGCTTCGGTGGGGAGCGGCGGCTAGCGCCGCGGACGAAGCATCCACATGCCGAGCATTATCGCTGCCCCTAGAATCGCTGCGGTCGTCGGGGTGAAAAGCGTGGTTATGTTGCCCCTGACTTCCCCGGCGGCAAGGATGAATGTCACGGAGTCCTGCACGCGGACTTCCTCGGCCCTCAATATAAATGCCGCAGACTCCTGAAGGTTGGCTTCCTCCGCAAGGACAGTGAATGCGGCCGATTGGTGCAGGTCCACTCGCTCGCCCTCAATTACCTGGACGGCCTCTCGAATGACATCGGTGGTTTCTTTGGATGGAACGATGAAATCATCATCCAGGTTGACTTCCGGGTTCAGAACCTCGTCCGGATTCGTGACATTGTCTGTCATCTGTGATCCTCTCTCTTCCAGCAACGCTTGGATGAATAAATCTTACCCTTTGCGCTCTCCCGGCGCAACCTGAATTCTGTCGGTGGGTGCGTCCGCGGATTGATTTTTCGCGCATGGGACCGCGAGCGTCTCGGGGCTATTGAAAAATCCCGGATCCAGGGCAACCACGAGGGTTGCCCCTACGGGTTCCGCTATTCATCGGGTGTAGGGGCAACCCTCGTGGTTGCCCTCTTCATTATCTTCTCGTACATAATGGAAAAGGCGCCCGTAGAGGCGCCCTTATACCCTGACCTTGCACCCGTTATCCCCGCTTTTCAGCCCGCCTCGCATCCCCTGCAAGGGTCTCGTGATCGCATGCCGTCGTCTGCATCACCCGTTGAGTTCGGCGCGGCGAGGTTTCCCGTAATTCAGCCACCCGACAGCCCTACCGAAATGGATCGACAGTGAACCGGTCACAGAACCTTACCAGGAGCACATGCGGCAGGACCGTATATCGTCCCGCAGGCGCCACCTCACTGCCGGATCCACTTCTGCATGACTCATCGGAGCCTTTGGGTATGGTCATTTCCAGCTTTCCCGGAATCCTTTCCCGGGATTCGTCCAGGTGCGACAGTTGAATGAGCTTGTGCGGGCAACAGGATCCGAATTCATCGGCTGCGCTCGCAGGCTCTGCTTTCGCCATGCTCACAAGCGATGAAATGAAGAAAAACAGGAATATACTACCGACAAAAACGCTGCACTTCATCTCCATGCTCAAGTGTCTGTGCACGGTTCGGCCTCTCATTCCCCGGTGGTCTGGCGAAAAAAAAACCATCCGGAGCGCGGATGGCCGTAAGTCGGCTCCACGGTCCGTGAGCGATCACCATCGACCGCCGGTGGCTGGTCAACACCGCTGGAGCCCATCGCCTTTTATAGCGACCTATATACTTATACCACATAATTCGCCGTTCGTCAAGATGTTCGACGCGGCAAGAACAGTGGATTTCATATTCATTTTTCGGAAAGGTCAACCCCTCTACGATTGAGAACCCTCATGTAGACCTTCAATGTCTCCTTCGCTGCACGGTCCCAGTCGTACTTGAGCGACCTTCCCAGGACCTTTCGAAAGAAGCTCGCCCGGTAACTCCTGTCCTCGACCATCCGCTGCATACGTTGGGCCAAGGCTGCCGGATCACCAGCCGGCACATATACAGCCGTGTCGCCCGCTATCTCGTGAAATACGGGAATGTCGCTTACGATCATCGGGCATCCCGTCGCCATCGCTTCCAGAAGCGGGAGCCCGAATCCCTCAGCCGCTGATGGAAAGAGAAACGCCGCAGCGAGCGAGTAAAGCGTGACTAGCTCGCTGTCCCGCACATAGCCTGGGAAAAGCACCTGGTCTTCAACGCCGAGGCTTTTCGCCTTCTCCTGCATTTTGGTCTGATAGGCGTTGGATTTCCCCACAAGAACCAGTTTCAACCTGTCCGTCGCGTCGGATATTCTCGAGAAGGCATCAATGGCATGATGAATATTTTTCCTCGGCTCAAAACTTCCGACCATGAGGAGGAATTCTGTGGGAACGCGGTACTTGTACCGGATGCGATTGATCTCATGGGGATCGGTGGTTCGTTTGAATCCTGGATTGAGACCGTGATGAATGACGGCAATCTTATCCGGATCGATTCCGAGAAGTTGCACAAGATCGTTCTTTGTCGCGTGTGAGACCGCGATGATGTGATCAGCGCTACGGTAGCTTGAGGGTATCCATCGGGAGAAATACCAGCGACTGCCGGGCGCCATGAGTTTCGGATAGCGCAGAACAACAAGGTCGTGCGCGGTAACCACTTTCGGAATCTTCGTCATCCGTGGAACGGAGAAGCAGGGAACGTGGATGAGGTCCACTTCCTCCTTGATCGCCGCAAAAACCAGATAGTACTGCTCCCAGATAAGCCGTTCCATCGTGCGGCGAAAAGGCTTGCGACGCGTCGGCCAGATCAGGCGAAGGTCGAGCGCTTCAGGATGTCTTTGCAGAACCTTCACCAGCCTAAGCGAGTACACACCGAGACCGGTCGGGTTTTTGCCGGTTAGAGACTGCGCATCGAATCCGATAATTGGCGGACGCATTGTTCAGGGAGATAGTCCAGTGGGGATTGTAACGCCCTACGCCACTAAGTGTAAAGATACCAAAAGAAAGATCCAACGTGCTCGGAACGGCGAACTCCGTGTTGCTGAGACCGCGAAAACATCCCTTCAGGAAATCCAACCTCTTTTTCTACACGATCAGTTGACGGGGCGGATTCACTTGAAACTGATGACGATCGCTCTAGGGCATGGTAGGATAACAATGTGAGTCAGGACGGAATGAGAGAGTACGGCCGCTGGTTCGAGCGACATTACAGTCTCGGCATGCACGGGGGCTGGACCCAGGGCGCCACCTGGACCCGTTGGATGCTCTGTATTCTCGGCGCATGCTGGCTCCTGACCATGTTCAGCTTGAGATTCTATCCGCCACTGGGGCAGTTCTTCGTCAACTGTTACCTGGTCCCGGCGGCGGTCGTGCAGGGGAAGCTCTGGCAGTTGATCACGGCGCCGTTTTTCCCGGTGTTGTGCTGGTGGTCGATGGTGTTCCACCTGCTGTACCTCCTGGTTTTTGGTCCAAAAGTCGAGCGCGAATGGGGCACTCCCCGGTTCATGCGCTTTTTTCTTATTATTGCCTTTGTATCTACGGTGGTCGGCTTTCTGGTCAGGATGCCTTTTCCTGAGTTGGCAGCGATTCCTGCATCTACCGCAAGTGCCGCAATTTATGCCGTGATGGTTGCGTACGCATCGATGTGGCCGCGCGATCCGTTCTGGGTTTTCGGGCTTTTCCCGGCACCCGTTGTCTACATCGTCATGTTCCTTTGTGCGGCAGAAATCATCTTCATGTTGCTGGTGAGTGCCACGGAAATGAGCGTTGATTTTGTCGGCGCCGGCTGCGGAATCATTCTCGCGCTTGCAGTAATGAGAATCCCGGCCGTCAAAACAATCATACTTGGAGAAAAACGCAAAGTGGAAGTAACCACCGCGGCCAGGGCGCGCAGAAGCGAGTTAAGCCAGGGAACCACACTGCCGGGATCCTCATCCAGGAAGCCCTCCTCCTCCCAGCCTAAACCAGCCAGGAAAGGCAAGCGCTCGAAATACCTTGAGCTTTAATTCTGGGGACACCTGCTTTTCGAGGACGAAAAGAGGTGTCCCCGAGGGGATCCGAAAAGAGGTATCCCCGAAAGGAACCGGTTGCCGACGCGGCGCCGGCGGGGTATCATCCCTAACGCAGTGTCGAGCATGAAGGAAATCCTGGAGCGTTACCCCGAACTCAAGCGTCCCGGACCTCGATACTGGCTGATTCCTGCAATCATCGTCATCGTTGCGGTCTTCGCCTGGAGCTCCCACGACACTGAAATGGCGGAGTTCAGTTATTCAGAGGACGAGGGTATTACGATCGACACGCCCAGTTACCGCTGGGACGCTGCTCTGAACATCCTCCTCGGAGTGCCAAGGCAGGTCCATAGGGAAATCGATGGTGAGCTGGTGCCGGTCACACGCGAGGTCGATGGTGAGCAGGTGCCGGTGAAACGTCGACGGGGTGGGCTTGCTCGCCCCGACTTCAGCCGCGACACGCTGAAAGTTCTGCTCCCCGACATGCTGGAAACCATCGAGATCGCACTTCTCGGTACACTCATTGCAGTTATTTTCGCGTTTCCACTGTCGTTTCTTGCAGCCAGAAATATTGTGGGCTCAAGCCCGCCGGGTCTCGCGATCTATGGCGCCGTTCGATTCCTCTTTAATTTCCTCTCAGCGATCCCGGCGCTTGTTGTAGCGCTGATTTTCACGGTTATTGTCGGCGTCGGACCCGCAGCGGGCGTGGTTGCGCTCGGTTTCCATTCTATCGGGATGCTCGGACGGCTTTTTGCCGAAGCGCTGGAGGGTGTCGACCGCGGGCCGATCGAGGCGCTTCAGGCGTCCGGTGCAGGGCAGGTCCAGACGGTCGTCTACGCCGTGGTGCCGCAGATCGGTCCCCTGTTCCTCGCGTACTCAATTTACCGTTGGGATATCAACGTCCGAATGAGCATGATCCTCGGCTTCGTCGGAGCCGGCGGAATCGGTGTCTTCCTCCAGCAGAACATCAACCTCTTCAAATACACCCAGGTCTCAGCAGCGTTTATTTTGATTTTGGTGACTGTAACTCTGATTGACCTGGGCTCGAGCTGGCTCCAGAGACGGGTATTGTGAGATTGAGATTCAGCCCCACACCACAAGTGGCCACACCGCAAGTGGCCACAGCACAAGTGGCCACACCACATCTGGCCACACCACAAGTGGCCACACCACAGGTGGTGTGGTTACCATTAAGGTGCGCCGCCGTAGTGGGGGAAGAGATCCGGACCATCGTTGAAAGTCATCCTGATCGGGTCGCCGCCCTCTGTGGGTATCCGCATAATCTCGAACTGATGGTCATACCGGTCGGTCATAAATGCGATCCAATCACTGTCGGGTGAGAATGACGGGTGAGAGTCGGTAGCCTCAGACGTGGTGATCTGGCTGATCTCAAACCCGTCAAACAGCAGGATGTCCGTATTCCCATAGCGGTCGCTTGCCCAGGCGAGCACGTCCGGACTGTTCGGTAGTGACGTGGGGTAGCCATCAAACGCAGGGTTGAACGTGTAACGTGAGGCCGGATTGGAGCTTGATTCCATATTCGTTGGATCAAGGGCGTAAATCTCGTAGTTCCCTCCACCCGCGCGGTTGGACTGGAAGTAGAGCCAGTCGCCTAAGGGCGAAGCGCGGTCGTAATGCGGCTCCTCGTCGCTTCCGAAGCTAACGGTAACCTTTTTTGGGATCGGGGGAGGGGAGATGAGAAGGTTCGTAGTGTAGATATCGAACTGCCAGGCGTTTACGGTCGCGAATGCAAGCTCGGTGCCGTCCGGCGAGAAATCCGGCATACGGTCGTCCACAGCGTTGTAGGTCCAACGCTC
>CBDUXL010000062.1:0-13678 GCA_965371155.1 uncultured bacterium
ATTGCATATCAAGGGAAAAATGCCTTGTCCCCGAAGTTCGAAAAAAACACTTTCAAATGGAATTGGTCTCAGGCTTGTACCGATGGGCGGAGCAATGTAGAATTATAGAAGCAATGCCTGTTTACGTTTATGAACACGTTCGAGAGCCCGGCAAAGGCTGCGAGAAGACATTTGAAATCCACCAGGAATTCGGCAGCAAACATCTGGCCAAGTGCCCTAAGTGCAAGCGGAATGTGAAACGAATCATCACCACCGCGAACTTCAGTATCGATCGCCTGGGCCACCTATCACTCCAGGAAAAAGGTTTCTCCAAGTTCGTCAGGAAAGACAAGGGCACTTACGAGATCGAGGGCGCACTGCGCAAGGATTAACGACCCAGTCAATGCTCGGACATTCCGATTCAGAATCGGCGGTATCTTCCAGGGGCGTACGTGCCATCAGGCACAGGAAGCTCGGGCGTGTTTCGTTCGATGAAGCGCTGAAGCTTCAGGAATGTGCAATTGCGCGTTTTCGCTCAACCGGAGAGGGTCTGCCAGTCGTTTTTTCAATGGAGCACGATCCCGTTATTACGTGCGGCCGAACGACAAACCCATCCAACCTCCTGCTGACCGATGAGGAATACCGGGCGCGAGGGATTGAGCTGAGGAGAATCGATCGCGGCGGCGACGTTACATATCACGGGCCGGGTCAGGTTGTCGTGTATCCGATCATCGCGCTACGGGATCACGGGTTGAGAGCAGGCGAGTATGTGAAGCTTCTGGAGGAGGCGATGATACGAACCTGCGCAGATTGGGGAGTTGAAGGGTTCCGCAGAGCCGGCTTCCCGGGATGTTGGACGGACGTTGGAAAAATCGGCGCTGTGGGCACGGCTATCAAGGCGGGCGGAATTACCAAGCATGGATTTGCTTTCAATGTCAAACCGGATCTCGATCATTTCAAGCTGATCGTGCCCTGTGGGATAACGGATATTAAGACCGCGACGCTGTCGGCTCTCGCCGACGGAACGGTTCGACAGGACGATGTCCAGCGGCAACTTGTGCTACACTTTTCAAACCTTTTGGGTGTGAAATTGTCTGAATAAGGTAACGATCGGACGATCATCAACCGTAGCTTGTGAATTAAATCGGTTTTAATACGATAATATTGATGAAACTGCGCGGTTCATCTGAATAGGCATGCCCCGACAGGGAGCATGCACAGCGAGGCGGTCCTGACATGGTCAATCCGAAAGGAAAGCTCGATAAAAACCACACAAGATGCGTCAGATATGCGCTGCTTGTGGCTTTGATGCTGGTTTTTCACAGTGTCCCGGCGCAGGCGCAAACTCCGAGGGACTTCAGCCCCGTCGCCCGTGGCGAACTGTACGAGCAGCAGTTTCTGGACGACTTTTTCGACGCGCTGGGCTATAGGCCGACCGGGCTGACCTGGGTGGACGAAAGCGAGACCTTGCGCCTGCTTGTCACCGCCGGGGTCCAGGGTCGGCGAGGGGATGCCGACGACGCACTCAGGACGCTTGATCTGCTGCCGGATATTATCGCGGTCGCGTTCCCTTTCCTGGCAACAATGCGGGAGGATTTGCTGGTTCCCAAGATTCTCGAACCCTGGCATGACTTTGAAGCCGCCCGGACGACGTTGTTCACTTTCTACCGGGATGTGTGGCTTCCTCATCCGGAGTATCGGGACGATTACATCTCTTTCCGCGACGACACCAGGGGTCGGGCCAGCAGACGCGATCCCGAGGTCCCGGCGGTCTGGCTGCTGGGGCATCTATCCGATTTCGGCTTCGTTCCCGATCAGGCGCTTTCCGAGGACGATCCTTACCTCTTCCTCTGGGACCTCCTGACCAGCGTGACATACTACTCGCAGCGTTGCACGTTCTATGGTCTCCAGTATGACCGGTACAATCCCGCTGACTACAAGCAGGCGGTCGTTCGGAGAGTTGGTGAGGTTATCAAGACCGCGCATGATGAGGCTTCTCGACGGGAGATGGGCCGAAGTTTCTGGGGATCACTGATAGACAGCTATCACCCGTTCGAAACGCCGACTGAGGGCGTGGAAAGCACCGGTGAGATGACACTGGAGCCGGAGCCGGATGCCACCTCGCGTGATGAGCCGGAGGGGTTCGATATTCCCTACGAGGGCGCGACAAGTGTGGCCACTGAACGGGATCACGAGGAAAGTGCCGAGCCTGAGCCGACCGATGAGGAGTACGCGGACGAGATTGAAGCGCTAATAGAAGCTCTGGAGCAACGCCTTGAGGACACCGATGAGGAGCCGTCGGAGGAAGCGGCTCCGTCTGAGGATACATCCAGAGCGGAAGATCTGATTCCTGTAGAGCCGCCGGAAGAGGAGATTCCCGACGAGTTCACAGCCACGGACGTGATAACTTCAACCGACGTTGCAGAAGAGGAAGGCCCCCCTGAAGATATGGGCAACTACGCTGCAATGCGGCTGAACGAACTGGCGGATGAGCTGGCCGTGCATGTCGGGGATCTTGCCGCGGACCTCGGGCAGGAGACAATGGATCTTGTCATGCTCTATGATGATGCAAACGTCTCCGAGGAAACCATAGTCAACGCTGAGGACAGATATATAGCGAAACGAGAAGCTTTCCTTGCGGGTCTGGGGATTTGGGACCGGTTCGACATGGAAATATACACGCCGCTCACCCTGGCGGATTTCAATGATCTTGTGCTTGCCGACCTTCGCTCACCATACGAGGAACTCAAGGGGCGACCGCCTCAGTGGGCAATGTATCAGGACCTGGAGGATGATTTCGAAGAAGCGTTCGGTCAGATTGCCGATGGCATAACGAATCGTCGCAATGAACCGGACATCATGGCCGCCGAGGCCGCCGCATTGACGGCGTTCCTGGGCGAATACAATGACTTGATAAAAGAGATCGAGGATATGGTCGCAGGCGCGTCTGCGGAACCGGTGGAGGAGGAGTAGGGATGTCACCAAATGAGAAGTGGAATTCCAGGACCGCCCAAACAGGGCGGTTCTTTAGTGCTTGACATTTCAGGTTTTTTCAGGCTATCTGTTCGATGGCTAGGGTGAAGAAGGAACACTTTTTTCAGCGTTGGACTATTTGGTGCATGAAGTGCAGATTGCACATTCGAGCTGCTTTGCACATCCAATTTGCTTTTCGTAGGCATTTTTGGTGCACGTATTATCCTTAAGGCATTTTTGGACAAATCTTTTTTTCTGTCTGGGCTGGCCTCAAAAGAGGGCAAAGCTCGTACGAGACTAATGGAAAGACACCGGCAGAATGTTTTGTCGCTGCAATGATTCTGAAATCAAGGGAGCCGCGGGTGCCTCAATGATCGAGGTTCTGGGTAAGCAAAACAAGCCTATAAAGCTACTTAGAGGCTTACATGACCTGCAAGCCTGTCAAGTCAACGGATGCTGAACAGGATGGCAAAGAGCAGAGTATTTTGATTTAGACTGGCCATAAGTTGGCGTGAATTTTGAACCAAGAAAACAGGTCTCGGGTCTTGATCTGTGGGCATTTTCTGGTATCATATGGGCAAGTTCCAGCATTTTTCTCAAGAGCTTGGAGGTTAGAACACATGACGCCACGAAGGGATACCGACACGAGGGAAGACATTCTGCGAAGAATGGAAGCTGATCTCTCAACGCTGGCTTGCCATGCCGCGATTGAGTTAGGCCGACCTACTCGTGCGGAGACGGATGGCTTTAGGGCTGTAAGGGGTCTCGTGAAAAGACTCACTGAGCAACTGGAGATGCCGGACTGGTCTGAAGAGGGGACCGATGAGCAGCTTCGCAAGTCCCTATTTGATCCAACAACCGTTGTCGTGATGAGTGATGTTATTTCGAGTCTTTCGCAAACAGAGCCAAAGAAACTGAGAGAGCTTTTGAAAGGGACAGAGCGATATACAGACGAGCTTCGAAAACTCATAGACGATCCGGTCTCGTATGAGAAACAGAACCCAAGTACCCTCATCAAGCTCAGGGAATTCTGTCTCAAAGTGGCCGAACGAGCAATGAAAGATCGACGCTCCTTTCTAGATTTAGAGATGCTGCCACGCACGTAGGGATTTGAGGTGAACAAGCTCAATTATTCTCTCAAGCGTCTTGATTCTGCCCTGCTACAGGTCGATGAACTCCTTACGAGCGAATTCCCCTATCCGAGTCCACGCAAAGCATTGGAAATCATACGAGGCGTATTTCTGGTTCTTAAAAGCAACCTACAGATACTCGCCCAAGCACTCTTGGTTGAAAAGGGAATTCAGAAGACCAAAACAGAAGAGGACATCAACCAATACTGCCTGAACTGCCTAGTCATTCTGTACGAATACATGCCACGTATGGGATTCTTGCTTCGCTCTACAAACGTCCGTAACGCTTTCGAAGTAGTTGGTCCGCTGAATAACCTTGCACGTAAAATGCTAGGCTCTAGCGGAATTCAAGGCGCTGCGGAGACCCATGTGCTTCTCTCTTCGGAATGGCATTATTTTCCTTTTACCTATCCAATGAGAATACTCAGGGACTTCGTACTCATCGGCTTGCCTGCATCGGAATCGGCCAATCCGCTATTGCTGCCCCTGGCTGGCCATGAGTTAGGCCACGCATTATGGGAGAGAGCGGATCTCGGGAACAGCGTGAAGCCCAAGGTGACGGATCTAATGGCAGATCTAGTATTAGAGAGTGACTGGGACAGGTACAAGGACCTATTTTCATACGCAAAACCATGTCGCAAATGCCCCAAGTGTGAGTACATGAAGGAATGTGATGAAAGAGAACCGAAGAAGCCCCAAAGAGACGATGTCATCCTGTTTTTGGAGACTGACTTGGCCTACGAATCGGCCATGGCTCAATCCGAAGAGTGCTTTGCAGATTTCGTAGGTTTGCGGATATTTGGACGGTCATTCCTGCTGGCTTTGGCGTATTTGCTTTCCCCTGGATCAAACCTGCGCCGTCCGCAAGGATACCCCATTACCCGGAAAAGGATTGACTACCTTTTGGACGCAGCTAGTTCCTTCGGAACCGATGTGCCGGAAGATTACACGGACAACTTCGTCTACACAGAAGATCCTGGATACCAGAAGGGGCTAGATGGTAAGCGTCTTGAGCTCGCAGATCAATGCATTGACAGCATTGTTAAAGACCTCCTAATTGGGGAGGCAGACAAAATGGTAAACGAGAGCGGCATTCAGATAATGAGAAATCGTGGGTGTTTGTCGGTAGGGAGAAATAGTGGGTCTGGGGACGAGGAGCGCGTGTATTCAAGGTTTAAAAAGGTAGTTCCGGCCGAGAAATGCAGGGACATTGCTGCCATTCTCAATGCTGCTTGGCGGGCGTACGAGAACCTCGAGGAACTGTGGCCAGATTTGCCGGATCGTGTGGACAAAGGCGATGTATTGAAAGACCTCGTATTGAAAAGCATAGAGATCACAGAAGTTGAGAGAATTGTGGGGGGCGAGGGCAATGTACAACAGTGCATGGGTAATTGACCACCTACCGGGAGGCAAGAAGCACAATCCGGATGATCCCCTGATTATCGCTCCAAAGGTCCTGTTGAAGGTCGACAAGGCTGCAGCATCCATTGATCTTCGTCTGGGTTGCTGGCTGGTTACCCCAAGGCACGCTCGGATGACACATTTGAGAGTAGGGGCAAAGGAATTCCAGAATCAACTCACGAAAACACATTATCTGCCTTTTGGGTGTAGCTACGTACTTCACCCGGGGAGTCTGGCATTGGGAGGGACATTGGAGTGGGTACGATTGCCACGGAATGTGGGGGCCTATGTCATTGGGAGGTCCAGCTGGGGTCGGCGCGGGCTCGTAATAGCGACGGCAGCTGGTGTCCACCCGGGTTTTACAGGTTGCCTGACTTTGGAGTTGACGAACCTGGGGCAGGTACCAATCGAGATCAGACCGGGAATGAGGATATGTCAGCTTTTCATTCATGAAGTCAAAGGTCATAGGTCGACGGATGTGGACCGCAGCCAGTTCATCGGGCAGCGCAAGCCATCACTTGGGAGCGTGACACCGGACGAAACGGCGTACAGGATGTGTCTGGCACTCGGGGGACCTCATGGGACCAAGCAGTTTCGCGTGCTTACGGGCCCATATTCGGAATGGAATATTGCAGAAAAGAAAGCGGATGAGATAGAAAAGATGGGATTCGATTGCCGTGTTGAGGCTCGGTCGAATAGTGACAATGAGCCTGAGTTCCTGATAGAAGTTGGTGCGTACGATAGCGAGGCTGATGCCGATGCTGTACGTGCTGAACTTAAGAAGCAGGACTTCGAAGTAATAGATGATGGGATTTGATCACTGGAGCGCTGACTGATCATCTGCAAAGCTTGACATCCTCCCTCTCTTCCTGTATCCACTAGGTTATCCCCGTCGGGTGCATCACTCGGCCTAGAAAGGACCCGTCCTACTTCCCGCGATCGGCAAGAGAGAAGCCATGAGGCTTGCGTTCGTGCAGACATCGCCGCGCCTGGGCAATACCAGGCGTAACCTCGAAGAGGCATACGCGCTCATGGAGAGGGTTTGCGATGCCGACCTGGTGGTGCTTCCGGAGCTTTTCCACTCGGGTTACGCTGTCCGAGACCGCGGGGAGGCTCAGGCGCTTTCGGTTTCAGCGGATGAGGCCAACGAGCCTGTGACCATGTGTCTGAACGCGGCACGGGAGTTTCGCACGACCATAGTCGGGGGGTTCCTTGAGCATGACAGCGGGGATGCAAATAAGCTCTACAACTCCGCGTGGATGATCGGACCGGACGGCATCGTGGCCCGGTATCGAAAGATCCACCTTTTCGATCGCGAGTGGGACATATTCGAGCCGGGGACCGACCCCAGCCCGATAACATCGGTCGATGGTGTTCGAGTAGGGATGCAGATCTGTTTCGACTGGGTTTTTCCCGAGGCGTGGGGACTTCTGGCATGGGGGGAGGGCGAGGGAACCGGCGCGCAGGTGATCGCTCATCCGGCGAACCTGGTCCTTCCGGATGCCTGTCCGCTCGCGATACGTGCCCGAGCGCTTGAGAATCGGGTGTTTATAGTGACGGCGGGCCGAGTGGGAAGCGATCCGGGTGTTACCGGGGAGATCGAGTTCCGTGCCGGGAGCAGAATAGTGGCTCCGGACGGGTCGATTCTCGCGGCGGGGCCCGACGACCGTCCGGGATGCGACATGGTGACTGTCGATCCCGACTGGGCGGAGGACAAGTACATGACGCCGCGAAATCATGTGCTGGTGGAACGCTTCGGCAAACCCGGAGCGGATGGGAACGGCATGGAAAGCGATTAGTTATGGATAACTCAAAACAAGATTCCCTCATGGAAGCCAAAGAAGCCGTCGCGGGCGAGGTTGGCGCGCCGATCTGGGACTTTTCCAGGTTTGTGGCGATCGACATCGAGACCACCGGGCTTGACCCTACGGTCAGTGAGATCATCGAACTCGGCGCGGTTCGATTCGTGGACGGAAAAGAAACCGAGATTTTCCATGCGCTGATTAGACCGGAAAAGGGATACCCCGAACGGAACAGGCGGCTTACCGGGATAGATCCGGAGGTTCTCGAACGAGGTTGCGATGCTCACTCAGGCCTCAAGGATTTCCTGGAGTTCATCGGCAATGACATCCTGGTCTCACACAACTCAACGTTCGATATTGGATTCCTCACGCATCACATAGATAGACTTGGCCTGGAAATCCCGGCAAATGATTCCGTATGCACGCTTCATCTGGCGGCGCTTGTTGATCCCGAGGCTGACACACTGCAATTAGGCGCATTGGCGAAGCTGTGGGGAGTCCAGGTTGTCGAAGCCCATCGTGCGTTGCTCGACGCCCGCATGGCTGGGAACCTCGTACTGAAAATGTACAAGGAGCTTAGCAACTGGTCGCCTGATTTCATAGCGCACCTGGCGAGCTATCGGGGCAAGAGCCTCGATACAATATTTAATGTCCTTGATGGGCTTATTGATCCCGGGGAAGTCTCAATCGAGTGGCGTCTGGACGAGGCGATTCGTGAGCATCTCGTACGGCACGGCCACGGATCGTCCCTGCAGCCTTTCCCGGAATATCCAGTAGCGCCCGTACCTGAAGGCAACCCTGATCCTGACCTTGAGAAAAAAATCCTTGAAGGATTTAAACGGGGCGGAGTTACATTGATTGAGGATATCCGACCCGGGTCCTCAGCAGCATCCTGCGCGATTCTACCCGGGGTCGAGGGTGTTCCCAGGTTTGTAGTTGCAGTTCCGGATGAGAATTCTCGTCGCCGGGTGATGGGTCGTGACTCCGACATGGATAGCCCAGGCAGCGGGAACGGCACGTTTTATCTGGGCAGAAGGGACGAGTACTTGTGTCTCAGGAAGGCGTTCGGCGAAGACGGGCGTCCTGAAGGGTGGCTTGAGCTCAGCCCATACGAGCGTATTGTCCTCGTAAGATGGATTGCAGGCACCCGCACCGGGCGACTGGGCCGCGTTAACTGGTGGCTTCTCAACAATTTCTCAGGCTTGAAAGGACATCTCAACGCATCCGCCGCCGGCAGCCTGGGGTGTATCTCGCCCGATTCGCATCCTACTGAGCCCTGCTTCACTGAAATGGCCAAATCGACAGCGGAAAAAGCCGCTCGAGTGGTCGTCGATCATAAGCACCTTTTCGCGCCGGCAGACGAGAGCCCTGGATCCGTTCGACTGCTTGGAGAAATGCCGTCCCTGCTAATCGAAGGAGCAGATCAGCTCATTGATGGCGCGCGCGCTTCCGCAAGCAAGGTGCTGGATCTCGAGCCGTTTGCCCGTAAAATCGCATCTTTTCTTGAAGGGGTTGAACTGTTGAGCGAATCCGCACGCGAAGCACTCCAGAGCGCATCAGAGGCTGTTAAAGAGATTCTGGATGTGTCCCGCCGAGCCATTCGAGAGTGCAGGGACACCGGCGTGATCACGTTCAATGGTCCTTTGCATATCGACAGCGAAACCTGGAATCAGGAGGTCTTCTCCATTCTCGCAGGAACCCTTGAGCCTTGCGGGGAGAGACTGATGAATGCCGCGAAAATTCTGAATGAAGCTGCCGACATACCGGACGAATATCGAAGCCTCGGTAAGGCGCTTGATGATGCAGCCGGCACGATCAGGATGTTCAGGCGCACTCATCCCGGCTGGGCGGCGTCGCTGGAAGGTGCTCCGCTTCGCAGTCCGAGAAGGGTGACATTGAGGCTGACCCCGGTCGAAATAAAGGTAGCGGTTCAGGGGCTGACCGAAGAGGTCAAGGGCGGATTTGTTGCAACGGGCCGACACCTTCGGCATGGTGGTTCATTCGAGAGACTGAGGTCCCTGTGGGGACTGGAGCCGGACACATCGGTCGAGGAAGTGGTGCTGGAGGATGCGTCGCTGGTGCCACCGGAGCTTTTTGTGCCGGAGGATCTCACGCCGCCGACGGGACGGTCGGGTCGGAAATACCATTGGCAGCGTTATATGGAGCGTACCGCGAACCTTCTCCGCATGCTGGCTGAGACCCTGGGCGGGCGCACCGTTGCGGCGTTCAGCGCTCATCATGAGCTGAGGAAGGTCCGTGAGATCCTTGATGGTTCCCCACCGCAAGGAGTGGTTGTCCTCGCTCAGTTCCACGACGGCACCAAGAGCGCGATCATCAGGGAGTATCTCAATAACCCGGCCACATTGCTCATGGGCGGAAGGAATCTCCTGGAGGGTGTCGATCTCCGTCCGATGGGGTTCACCGCACTGGTGGTGGTGAAGCTTCCCTTCTCGTCGCCGGAGCAGCCTTTGCACCGGGCCGCGCTTCAGATGGCGGAATCGGACGGCCTTGACGGCATGAAATCCTACCTGGTGCCGCTGGCGGTCGAGATAACCAACCGGTGGATCGACAGTCTGATCGCAGGACCAATCCCGCCGGATGCCCGTGCGGACCGTCCGGCAGGCGCAGTGATCCTGCTCGACCCTCGAGCGGTTTACAACGACTGGGGTGAGGATTTCCTCGGAGCGCTCGATGCAGGTCCGCTGAACAGATTGCCGTTTCGCGAGATGCTGATGAAACTCCGCGAGTCGTCCAGAGCGGACGAGCAGGCTTAGGTGAACTGGACTGAGATTTCATGGAGGATCTGAAACCAAACGAGGGCAAGGAGCTGGTCATCACCGTTGCCGGCTCATCCTATGCGAGGATTCCGATCGGGACCCATGTGATCATTGCAGATGATGATCTTTTGGAAGTTGTGCAGAAGTATGTTTCCCCGCACCTTCAGGAAGGAGACATTGTCTTCATCGCGGAGAAGATTGTCGCTATTACGCAGGGACGGGCGTTTCCGATCAAAGATATCGAACCTTCCCGGCTCGCGAAATTCCTGGTCAGGTTCGTACATAAGTCGCCATACGGCATTGGCCTGGGAAGCCCATGGACAATGGAACTAGCGATAAGGGAGGCAGGCTGCGCAAGGTTGCTGTTCGCGGCGGCCGCGGCGGCGGTGACAAAACCATTCGGAATCAGGGGAGTCTTTTACAGGATTGCCGGGAGAACGGTCGCGGCAATTGACGGACCTTGCGATTACACTCTTCCGCCATACAACGAGTACGCAAAACTGGGGCCTTCGAAGCCAAACGAGGCGGCAGGCGAGTTAAAAGAGAAGCTGGGTTATGAAGTGGTGATTATCGACGCGAACGACATCGGGGTGGATCTGCTGGGGAAATCGAGTAAGGACATATCGAACGATTTTGCAGAACAGGTTTTTCGTGATAACC
Organism: uncultured bacterium; assembly: GCA_965371155.1. Lineage (GTDB taxonomy): Bacteria > JAJVIF01 > JAJVIF01 > JAPKYR01 > JAPKYR01 > CBDUXL01. The sequence continues at coordinate 10,723 of CBDUXL010000062.1, forward strand.
CGCTCGGGCAATCATCGCAACAAACGCCGCTGTGTATCGTGAGGAAGGTCCCGGAATAGGCTGGGTTGTGCGAGCGGGACGCTCGCGGTCCTGTTGGGGGGTCTTCTGCCGAACATCCGGGACCGCGACCGTCCCGGTCGCACTGTTCATCAAGCGCGAGCGGGACGCTCGCGGTCCCAGTGGTCTCATAACACGAAAATAATCAGGTCATCATCCTCGTAAGCGATTGTGCAGCCCATTACATCCCGGAAGAGAACCAGCGCATCGACTCTTCGACCGGCCCATTCCGGAGGGACGTCCTTTGCATCCTCAGGTATAGGGATCGTCTGATCGAGCGACGCCCAGGGTTGGTAAACTAAAAGGTCAGCTCCGAGCGTCCTGAGGTATTCCGGGTGCCAATTGAAAGTAAAGAAGTAGTCGATCGCTCCCTCTGGTGGATTTGAGAGATGACCGTTGACTGTGGGGAGCTCGTGAATTGTCTGTTGATAGGAAAACTGGGCGCGTAGCGGCACGAGAGGATAGTAGATGATCAGATCGGGTGGATTCGGATCGCCTGTTGCATCGGAGTAGATCTCAGGCAGTCGTTCAAGAGCTGGATGATGGAGTTCGTCGCCGGACATGGGCAACGGAACGACTGTGGTTTCGAACAGGATAATCAGCGGCAGCACCCATAGCACAACCGTGCGGAGCCGGCTTTTCTTTTGCAGTTGCGGAACTCCGGCAAGCCATCCGGCTGCTGATATCGCCAACGCCAACGTAAACGGCCCGACGAATCGAGCAGGCACCCTAACCAGATTGAGTCCGGGAATGCGCTCCCAGATCAGGAAAGGACCAGGGATCCCGAGATTCTTTCCAAGCAGAATGACAGTTGGTCCAAGCGAGATAAGGAACAGCGCAAGAGCGAGCCAGCACCAGGCTCGCGTGGTGGGATTCCTGCGAAACCAGGCGGCGATCCCCAAAAAGGTCGCAGCCAAACCAATCGATGCGACTCCCTCTGTTAGATTCCCGGGAATCCGTTCTGAAAACAACCCGCCCAAATTGGCGAGAGATGTAACGGGGTGCGAGGGTGGAGGAATTATCAGCCAGATTGGGTCAAGCACGTACTGTCTTCCAAGCGCGACCAGCCAGTCGATGGGAACGCCCCCCATTTCAACCCAGGCCATAAAAAGGAGCGGGCTTAGGATCAGGACCGCGGCCAGACAGGGAATAAACGCGCGCTGCCATCGCTTGAAGCCGGCGAAATGGTCCTTCAATCCGGCCTGCCCGATCAACATCAGGCCGAAAAATATCACGCCTGTGAAAACAAGCGAGTACCAGTGAGACAGCGCGGCGGTGAGGAGCATGAGAATCGCCAGAACTCCGTCGCGCCAGCCTCCGTCGCGAGTGTACTTGATAAGGTAATAAACGGCCAGGGGCATCCATCCGGACGAAACGGTGCTCAGTTGCGAGAGGTGCATCGCGTGATGGGTGCTAAACCCGTAGATGACTCCTGCCACAACGCTCGCAAGCCGGTTTCCGGTCAGGTACCAGGCCAGAATGTAAGCGCCCCAGGCTCCGAGGACATAATGGAAGAGGATGAGCAAATTGTAGGCACCGAAATCGCCGACGATCGTTCGCAACCACGATTGAGGATAGGCATTGAGAGGGCTGAGGTCGTGAAGGGCAAGTGAAGCTCCGTATGGCGCGTACTGATACGGTGTCCACCAGAGCGAGAGCGACGGATCGTGAGTCACCTTCGCGACCCACCAACCGTTCCAGATGAACTGGAACGCGTCGCCGCCGTAGGGAACGCCCTGTGTGAGTTTCAGCGCAAGCGGCCAGGTGATCAGGACGGTCGCACCGATGAAAGCGACAAGAACACCAAGATGCGAGCGGTTATGGGGATTCATGTGCTATGTGCGGATTATAGCATTGCGGAAGGATATGCCCACATCGTAGATATGGGCCACCGAGTCCTTTTGCCAACGAACCCACAACAAGTTGTGCGCCACCGAATTATTGTTGGGGAATGGAAAGAATTACAGGTGTGGGAGAATCTGTATCGGCACGAGACCTTCCTCATCGTACTCCCGCCATGGGCACTCGCCGTGGGTTAATCTAAGCATGTCGCCGACGGTCACGAATGTATACCCTCGGCGGCGAAGGGTCTGGACAATCTCGGGTAGAGCATTGCGGGTTGCTTTGATCCCATCGTGCATCAGGATTATTCCGCCGCGACGGGTCCCTCTCAGCACTCGGGATGCGATTTGGGAAGAGGTCAGGTCGGCGTAATCGGCGGCATTGACGGTCCATAGCGCGGTAGTAAGCTCGTGGGCGTAGGCGGCATCGACGACCCTGGAATCGTAGTGCCCTCCCGGCGGACGGAACAGGTGAGGGATGATGCCGGTGAATCCGCGAATGAGCTGGTTGGTGAGATCGAACTGCATCCGGAGTTCAATGTCATCGACCTCGGTCATGTCCGGGTGATCGTATGAATGTGAGCCGATCTCGTGGCCTCTTGAAGCGATTTCCTGCAGAAGCGCCGGATGCCATTCGGCGAATAGCCCGTTCACAAAGAAGGTTGCCTTCACATCAAGCTCGTCAAGCACGTCCAGAAGTTCCATCGCGTCGGGCATAGGGGAGTCATCGAAAGTCAATGCGACATATCGTCCGCAGCCGGGTCCGTGCGTGTAGATTCGCGGCCAGTTGCGTGAGTTTTCGGCCCCCGTTGCAGGCGCATCAATCAGGAGCATTCCAATTAGCAGTGGAATAAAGCACAAACGCGAAATCAGCATGTAGGTCACCCTCTTACATCCTTCCGGAGACATTTAGCTCAGAGTGCGCCATCAATTCAACGTCCTCGTGAGGTTTACGAACTTTTCCACACTCACTTCCTGCGCGCGAGCCTTCGGTGGGATCTCCCGGTGGTCGAAGATCTCCAGAAGTCGGGTTTCCAGAATGTCCGGATAGGCAACTC
>CBDUXL010000063.1:0-13678 GCA_965371155.1 uncultured bacterium
GACTCTGCTTTGCATGGAGACTTTTTCAACAGCCCCGGGGACGCTCGCGGTCCCGGTTAAGATGCATCCAGCATAATCAATCCGCGGACGCACCCAAGTTCTCGTGCGAGTATGGTTTTTGAATCTCCTTTCAACTATCATGTAGGAGCGCATACAAAGACAGTCGTTTCTGGAAATAAAGGAGAAGAAAAATCAGCAGTGCAATCAGGAGTCGGTGGCGGCTTGCAGCGACAGTGCTCGCTTTGATGCTGTTATGCATTTGCGGTTGTTCAGGTTCCGCTTCGCCCACCGATCCCGGATTTGACACCTCCCCCGGTCTGACCTCCCCAAGAACTCTGTCCTCAAGATCAAACACCTATCTCTGGGGAATCTGGAGCGTTCAGCTTGATTTGGTCGACGAGGCAATGCAGGTCATTCCCGACCGAGGGACCGTTTTCACCTGCAATGTGACCCATTTTCTCACCGGCCCGCCGATAGAAATGGAGGCGGAGCTGATCGAGGTCAATATCCAGCAGGATTTCATATACTGCACGCTCGATATCCACCTCACGAACCCGTTCCTGGTGGACAACTATTACGGCTTTGATGTAATGGGCGTTTTCATGGGAGAGGGATCTGATGCGATTCCCGGCGCCGGATTGAGCATCCCGGGAGCCGACGATCAGTTGCTACTGAATCCCGACGGCTACACCAGGTGGTTCAACTATCCGGAGTTCGGCGGGGCCGGCTCGGTATGGGAGTTGTTCGGCTACAACGCTTTCAGCGGGGGGCCATCCTCCTTTTTCCCTTCCGCGCAAGTGAACCCGTACAAATTCTACGCCGACGGCCTCGGAGCTACTGAGGACGCATTCGAGTTTCTCATAGGATATGGCTCAAACCGCGCGTCGCACGCTCCCCAGAACAAAAATACCCGCCGATACGATTTGCGTTTCCCCATTGAAACAGGTGTGACGTTTTCGTTACCCATAATCGCTCACTGGGCGCCGAATGTTAATGCACCCGATCCCCCGGACACCATCTACGATTTCCCGCTGGAAGCAAATGTCGATGAAGCGCTTATCATCAAAGTTGAGGATGACAGCACAGCATATTACGTGAGTGAGTCCGAGAATGGCGGGCATGTACGACTCGACATCAGTCCCTGGGACTGGTCGGCTACACTGACAAGTACCGTTATAGAAGAGTACCAGATCAGGTGCTATTCCGAAGCGTGGACCAGCGTATACGTGGTCGACATGACCCCGGTCTACACTGCCCTCAAGTACCACACGTTCGAGACGGCAATTCCCGTTACGAATATTCACTCGCAGGATCCTATCCCCGTTTGGATAGAGGTCATGTATCCCGACCTTGACTACTCAAACGACTATGGAGTGGTCAATGATGCATCGGGTAACCTGGCGAGCTATTTCTATACCGAAGCCCAGGTGCTTGATTATGAGCCGATCTGGATACACGTGATTCAACCCAATGGCGGCGAGTTGCTGGAAGTCGACAAGGATTTTGAGATTCAATGGGAAACTGAAAACCTTCAGGGAAACGTTTTTATAATGTTCTCTCTGGATGATTTCGTGACGGATATTCACCCGATCGCCGTCAACGAACTCGATGACGGGAGTTTTCTGTGGGAAGACATTCCGGATATGCCGTCGGAAACCGTCAAGGTCCGCGTGAGCGCGATGATGGACTCCAGCAAAAACGATGTTTCGGATGATTACTTCACTATCTTCGATTCAACCGAGCCGTTTATCAGGGTTGTGAGTCCGAACGGCGGGGAGTTGTGGAAATCAAGCACTGCAAGGGAAATAAAGTGGGTGTATAAAAATGTGCAAGGGAACGTTTATATTGAATACTCCAAAGACAATTTTGTTTCTGACCTTCATGTAATTGCTATCGATATCGAGAACGATGGGAGTTTCCTTTGGGAAGATATCCCTTACGATTTGTCGCATACCGTGAGGGTGCGGATAAGCTCGATGCTCGACCCGAGCATCTTCGATGTCTCGGACGATGTTTTCACAATTGACAATCCGCCCATTGAGGTGCTTTCGCCCGATGGCGGCGAGGAGTGGAAGGCGAGTTCCTCGCAGGAGATATCATGGGAAACAATCGACCTTACCGGCACTTTGTTGATTGAGTATTCTAAAGACTACTTTGTATCTGACATTCATACGATCGCAGAGAATGTTGATGATACGGGAACCTTCATGTGGGTGGATATACCCAATGACCCGTCGACCAGCGTCCGCGTCCGCATTAGTTCGACCGATGACCCGAATGTTCGCGATATTTCGGACGGTAATTTCAGCATTGAAGAATCGGGTTGGGGACTGAGTTTCGGCGGCATGGAAAATGAGAACGCGTTCGATATCACCATCGACGCCGATGGGAATATCTACGCGACAGGCGTTTTCAAAGGTTCGAATGTGGATTTCGATCCGGACCCGGTTGCCACGGATTATCATTCATCGAACGGCGGTATGGATGTTTTTGCGTGCAAGTTCAATTCTCTTGGCGAGTTCGAATGGGCCAAGACCTGGGGAGGCAGCGGCTACGATCGAGGTTACGGTCTGGCTGCAGATCCCGATGGTAATGTTCTCATAACCGGCGTTTTCAAAGGGATAAATGTGGATTTCGATCCCGGAACCATTCCGATGGAACAGGATCTGCATTCCTCCAACGGCAGCTATGATGTTTTTGTAAGCAAGTTTGCCGCGTCCGGTCAATTCGTGTGGGCTAGAACATTCGGCGGGTTCCATGAGGATCGAGGATTTTCAGTCGATACCGATCAGTTCGGGAATGTATATCTCACTGGGAGCTTTGCAGGAGACACGGATCTGGATCCAGGCGAAGGGGAGGATACGCATACGGCACTGGCTGCGGATGATGTCTTCCTCGTTGCCCTGGACAACACAGGCGCCTTTATGTGGGCGCGATCCTGGGGCGGGAATATAAGTTCTGTCGTGTATGATCACGGTGAGGAAGTAGCGGTCGGGGATTTCGGGGACATATATGTAACCGGTAACGTCGCGGGGGAGGACATTGATTTCGATCCTGATCCCGACGATGAGGCGCTATGCACCCCGCTCGGTGGTTGTGATGTGTTCATCAGCAAGTTTGACTTGTCGGGCAATTTCGAATGGGCCGGCATTTGGGGCGGATATCTGGATGACTACGGCTTCGGGATGGACACCGACTCCGATGGCAATATATACGTTACAGGGCGTTTTGAAGGGATGGTCGATTTCGATCCGGGTTCCGGCGCTGAAGTGTACATATCAAACGGCGAAGGATACGACGCGTTTCTGACCAAGTTCGACTTCCTGGGCGGCCACCAGTGGGCGAGGGTCTGGGGAGGAAATGACCTCAACGATTACGGCTGGTCGGTGAATGTGGGAGGTAATGATAGAGTGTATGTTATCGGCAATTTCGAAGGCACGTGTGATTTCGATCCGGGAGCGGAAGTTGAGGAGCATTCATCAAACGGCGCATACGATATCTTCCTCAGCAGTTTCAACACCGCAGGCTGGTTCAACTGGGCCGCGATATGGGGCGGGGAAACTGTAATGGACTATGGGTATGGAGTTTACTGCGACGGCAACGGGAATGCATATATAGCAGGCGGCATAACAGGTCAGGGTGTTGACTTCGATCCGGGCGAGGAAGTGGACGCTCGAGATACATATAACGCCGACGTGTATATAGTGAAAGTAATGCCGGACGGGGAATGGTGATTGGGACAGTCACCTCATGGGAATGTTAAATGCAACCAAGTCCCGGCAAATGGGTTCCCAGGCTACGGAACTCGCAGTGCGTGTAAATTGGGGTTACGAAGATCAATCATTCTTCCATTTGCACTTCGCCATCAAGTAGGGTTCCAAGCTCCATTACATCTACAGCGCCTTTGCCTTCCCTGGCTTCCTGAAGGCGGTTGCATGCTGTAACGATCTCATCCCTGCAAACGTTCGAGACCGCCTCGATCTCATCTTTCGGCACACAGACCACGCCGTCCGAGTCGCCGACAATAAGGTCGCCCGTGCGGATGGTCACGCCGTTGATTTCAACCGGCGCGCCGATTGTCCCTGACGGGGTCATCGTAGTAGCGGCTGGGCTCGCGCCATATCCGAACACGCCAAACGCTTTACCAAGTTTGTCTATTGTTTCATCGATGTCCCGAACATAACCTGCAACAACAGCGCCAACCACGCCGACTTCCCAACCGATGGCGCAGTGCATGTAGCTCCAGATTGCGGCTTCGGATTCTCCCTCGCCTTCCTCCGGCACAACCACGACCACCCATCGACCCTGCGCCGCATGCTCAAGTATCTGCTGAAGGGCAACGTAACTCGCCAGGCTGTCGCCTTGCGGGCATGAGACCGTAAGCGCCCATCCGGCGGTAATGCCCTTACCGAGTATCTGTTTGATTTTGCCTCCGAGATGCGCAACGCTGTGGCTTGCGGCCGCCCAGTGAGCGGTCGGCATGGTGCGGGCCTCATCGATGAAATATGTTTCAAGGACCGTCGGAATCGGGTACACGGTGATCGGCATGTCTGTGCCTCCAGTCTGGAATAGGGCAGATTCTACCACGTTCCGGAGGATTTGCCATTTTCTCGCCCACCGCGAAACGGGGTTCCGGCGTTTCTATCTGGTATACTTCCTCAATTCGGAGGACAGATATGAAAGGACTTGACGCGATTTTTCGGCCCAAGTCAGTTGCGGTCATAGGCGCCTCGGACAGGGAGCACACTCTCAATCGTGCCATGTTCATGAACCTGATCATGGGCAATTTTCAGGGTCCGGTTTTTCCGGTCAATCCCAAACATAGCTTCGTGCAGGGCATAAGGGCGTACAGAACGGTTGAGGAAGTGCCGGACGAAGTGGACCTGGCGGTTATCCTCGTTCCGAGGAACGCTGTACTTGATGTGGTCGAAGGCTGCGGCAGGAAAGGGGTAAAGGGACTCATCGTAGTGACCGCCGGTTTCAAGGAGACCGGTCACGAGGGCGCAGCCCTGGAGCGCGAGCTTGCAGATCTGGTCGAAAGCCACAACATGAGAATGATCGGCCCGAACTGCTTCGGTGTTGTGAACACCAACCCCGATGTACGACTTAACGCTACTTTCGCGACATACGAGCCAACCCCCGGCAAGATCGGGTTTATCAGCCAATCGGGCGCTCTTGGTGAGATCCTCATTGATAGAGCCGAGCGAGAGGGTCTCGGCATGGCCCAGTTCGCGTCGGTAGGAAACAAGGCGGATGTGGACGCCCACGAGATTCTCGGGTACTGGGAGAACGATGATGATATCAAAGCCATTCTTCTTTACCTTGAGAACATCGGCGAGCCGAGGGAATTCACCAGGATGGCCCGACGGATCTGCCATCAGAAACCCATTATTACTCTGAAGGCCGGCAGAACCGCTCGGGGCGCAGCCGCGGCGAGCAGTCACACCGGTGCGCTCGCGGACGAGGAGGCGGCGAATCAGGCGATTTTCGAGCAGTACGGCGTAATCCGGGTGAACTCGGTTGAGAGCCTTTTCCAGGTCAGCACCATTCTGGTGAATCAACCTCCATTGCGCGGGCCCAACGTGGCAGTGATAACAAACGCAGGTGGGCCCGCGATACTCGCTACCGACGGTCTTATAGGCCAGGGCTTGAATGTCCCGGAAATTTCCGAGGAGGGCAAAGCAAAGCTCAGAAAAGTCCTTCGTCCGGAGTGCAGCCTCCGAAACCCGATCGATGTCATAGCATCCGGGGGGGCAGAACAGTATCGAGCTGCACTCGAGGTCGCATTCGAGCAGGAAAACATCCACGCAATAACCGTGCTTTTTGTGCCGGTCATTATGATCGATGCGATGGAGGTTGCGCAGGTGATAGCCGATTTTTCGGATCGGAGGCAAAAGCCGATGCAGGTTGTTTGGCTGGCTCGCGGGAAGTACCGGAGCGAAGAAGCCGAGCGGTTCCTGAGAAGCAAGCTGATCCCGATGTACGAGATGCCGGTGGAGGCCGCCAAGGCTCTCTCACGCGCCGCATATTACTACGAATGGCGCGAAAAGCCTGTCGGGAACGAGGTCACATTCCCTGTAGACCTGCCCGCGGTGCGGAAGATCATCAGTGCCGCGCTTGACGAAGGGCGCACTGCGCTGAGTGACAATGAGTGCATGGAAGTTCTTTCAAATTACAGCCTCCCGACTCTGAGGACACATAGGGTCTCCACCCGAGATGAGGCACTGGAAGCCGCGCAGACACTCGGGTACCCGGTCGTCCTCAAGGCAAGCCGTGCAGGACTCATGCACAAAACCGAAGTGGGCGGAGTCGAGCTCGATATCCCCGATCCGACTAAGCTCATGTCGGCCTGGGAGCGTATCGACGAGGGCCTCAAGAAACACGACCTCAAGGAAGGGACCGGTTTTCTGGTGCAGCCGATGGTGAATCTCGGCAACGGGGGAGTGGAGTGCGTTCTCGGATTGAGGAATCTCGAGAAGTACGGGCCCATGCTGATGTTCGGGCTCGGCGGGATTTACGTTGAGATACTGAAAGCGGTCGGGTTTCGGATGGTGCCTCTGACCGACGAGGACGCAAAGGAGCTAGTGATGCAATGTCCGGGGTGGCCGATATTGGGGGGCGCGCGCGGACGTCCACCGATCGACCTGGATGCGGTGGTTGAGAGCATCCTGAGGCTGGCTCAGCTTGCGTGGGAGAATCCGGAGATTGCAGAAATAGATTTGAACCCGTTTATCGTCTTCCCGGATGGGAACAAGAACGTAGCGTTGGATCAGGTGGTTGTGCTCGGTCGTCGGAACGGCAATAGCTAATTTGAGCTGTGAATCAGTTGGTCAATAAACCATAGATCAATAACTTCCCCTGCCTCCAACCACCGCTCCCGGAGTGAGCAGCAAAATCCTTAAATCCTCCCAGAGAGTCCAGCGCTCGATATACAGCAAATCCAGTTTCACCCTCTCCTCGTAGCCGACGTCGCTTCGTCCGCTGACCTGCCACAGGCCGGTCATTCCGGGGGTCACTGAGAATAGCGCGTCGGCGAAAACGCCGTACTTCTCGACTTCAGTATCCACGATCGGTCGCGGTCCGACCAGGCTCATCTCGCCGCGCAGGACGTTAAAGAGCTGCGGAAGTTCATCCAGTGACCATCGGCGGAGGAACCGTCCAGCGGGCGTAATCCTCGGGTCATCCTTCAGCTTGAAGCCCTCCTGGAATTTCCGCATTAACTCGGGATCCTTTGCAAGAATTTCATCAGCGTTTTTTACCATGGTGCGGAACTTGAACTGGTCGAAGTTTTTTCTGCCCTTTCCCAGACGAGTATGGTGGAAAAGGATCGGTCCCGACCCGCTTAAAAGAACCATAATCATGCAGATAAGAAGGACCGGTGAGAGGAGAAGTGTAATCAATCCGCCGACGATGAGGTCAAAAACGCGTTTCACAAGCTGGGGATAGAGACGTCCAAGGTTGTTCCCCATCTCGACCATCGGGATACCCTCGACACCCTCCACCGACAGGTGCCCTGCGACGACCTCCAGAAGGTCCGGAACGAGCTTGAGAGCCACTTCTCTTGTTCGGCATTCCTGGGCGAGCTCATAGAGCGATTCGCGGGGGAGGTCGTGACGAGTGACGATCACCTCATCGACCTTGTCATCAGCGATCCAGCTACGGCCTTCACCGGCGGTGAGTACGGGAAGATCCGGCGCGATTTCGGCGAAAGACTCGCCATCAACGAGCGCGACAGGACGTTTGCCGCGCCACTGCTCGCGTTTGTAGAGGCGAAGCAGGCTTACCGCGACGTCCCCACCACCCCAGATAACGAGTCGCCTCAATCCTGTTCCGTTGTCGTACAAGGACCGCCTCAGCCACCTCAATAGACCCCTTTCGATCCAGAACAGCACGAGCGCAAGAATCCATGCGGTGATGAAAACAAGGCGGCTGAAATCGAGGTTTCGAACGAAGAAAGTAATGGCCATCGCGAAGACCATGGATGTCGATACCGCGGTGAGAATTCCGCCTACCTCACCCGCATAGCTTCCCCACGGCCTTCGGGAATACAGCCCTGCGAAAGAAAAGATGACAACATTGAGGAAGGTCCAGATGATGGCCAGCTTGAAGTACGGCAGGAAGGGCATCCAGGTCGAGTACGGATCGGTGGCTTGATTGATCACCCAGGCGAGCTCGAAGGCGATCAGAAACACCGCGAAGCCGGTGGCAAGGTCGCATACGAGCAGCGCCAGAAGGTGGATACGTTGAAAAGCCTTGAAATTCACTGGAAATGAATCCGCCCCTCCACGGCAGGGGCATTTGTGCTTGTAGCTACTATATCAGATATCGACAAAAGGGGAAAAGATCAGACAAACAACAAGGGCAGACACAGGGCAGACACAGGGCAGACACAAGGCAGACACAGGGCAGACACAGGGCAGACACAGGGCAGACACAAGGTCTGCCCCTACAAATTAATTGCCGAAATCGAAATCGTACTCCTGGCCTCCGAAACCGTCTTGCTGTTGTTGCTCGGCAAGCGCTTCACCCATCTGGTGCCCGATGGACTCCCAGGTCGCCTCGGGGGTGTTCTCGATGACCTCCTGGACAGCCCCATAAAGGCGGAGGCTTTCGCGGCTGGTCAGGAGATCGATCTCAATTACCCCTCGCCGATAGGCGGTAATGGTCAAGCGGCTCGTGCCGAGTTCCTGTATGTCCGCCGTGGCCTCGTACATGTTCTGGAAGAGCTCAGCGACCTCAGGAGTCTGTTCACCCAACATGGACAACCATACTCCGGGACTGGCCGGCACGAAGCTGAGGAGCATTTGGTCCCAGTTCGCCTCGACCTCGATCGATGCCTCCCTTTGAGTGGTGGCTCGACGGGGATCGAAAATCTCAAGGGCCGACTCCACGGAAGGCTGATCGCCCAGAAAGAGGTAGTCATCGACCGCCAAAGCAATTGTCGGAGGCAAGTCGAGCATCTGCTCCTCCATCTGCTCTATCTCCTCCTCCGACATCATTCCTGCGAGAGGAGAGTCGGCAATTGATGGAGCGGACATGATAAGCGCGTCATGTCCCTCGAACTCGGTCCTCTCAATGAAATCGGATCCGAAGATCATTTTCAGTGATGACAGGAGGGTATCAAGCACATCGATTCCGGCTTCGGGATCGTTGCTTGAGACAGCCATAATGCTGTAGAAAGGCATGTTCTCGGGGGTAGGCTCAGCATCGGAGTCGAAATCGGGATTGGTGAGGCTGAAAATGACCATCTCATCGCCCAGCCATTCGTAGATCTCAGCAGTGGAGTCGAAACCGTACATCGCGGCCATCGAGTCTATGCTGAAGTCCGAGTGATCAACCAGATGCCCCGGATTTGCCAGGAAGATGTGACTGAGCCATCGGTCGGATGGGAAATGTGCCGGCAGCTTGACCTCTGCGGCGCCAACCTCGTTCAAGACCTTGAAAGCACTGGATACTTGGCCCGGGATCGTGTAGGCCGAATGAGCGTGGACCATGCTCTCGTTCGCTTCCGCCATCAGCTCATCTTCCACAAAGCCCAAAATGCCGAGTGCGCTGAGCGCAAGGTTGAGATCAACCATCTGCAAGCTCTGATCGCCGGATGCTTCGGCTATATCCTTGAATTGCTCGGCTGCTTCGATCATCTCATTCTCGGCGCTCTTCAGGTCCACGAGGTATTTGAACTCCTCGGCAGGCTCATAAGGGCTGGGGTCCGCAAGCGGATCCTGGTAATTGGCGCTCCCGACCCTCGGTCGCTCGCAGCCCGTCATCAGAGCGGAGATGGACAGGACCGCGATAACTGCGATTATCACTGCGGGAATGAAGTTGCGAGTCATTTTTCCTCCCAATAAACGAGGTATCACTACCTCAGACTATTTCCCCACCGTCGGGTTGCATGCCTTCTAATGAAATGGAAAGGACATCAAAAGGCTTTGCATCCGATGTGGAGCGATCAGGGGTCATTGTAGGGCCAGAATGGGTTGGGTGCAACCGGGAAGAGTGTAACGGCGGATACATCATACTTCACATCACGCGGGGACACCTGCCCATCGAGGACGATGGGAGGTGTCTCCAGTCAACACCCCTCAGTCAAAATCACAGGTATCTCCCTCAGCTAAATCAGGTCGCCACTTTCCGTCCCGCGATGATCGGCTCCGGCCACCGTCCGAATATGCTCTTCCCCACGTAGTAAGATTTCGAAAGTTCATCGTGGATTCTGAGAAGCTGGTTGTACTTGGCCACACGATCGGTTCGAGCGGGTGCTCCGGTTTTGATCTGGCCCGCGCCGGTTGCGACGGTGAAGTCGGCAATGAAGCTGTCCTCGCTCTCACCGGATCGATGGCTGATGACACAATTCATACTATGCTCGCTTGCCATCCTTATGCAGTCGAGCGTCTCGGTGATGGTTCCAATCTGGTTCAGTTTAATCAGGATGGCATTCGAGGCATTTTTCTCGATACCGGTCCTGAGGCGATCGATCGTAGTAACGAAAATATCGTCGCCGACGAGCTGGATCTTGTCTCCAAGCACATTGGTGAGATACACCCAGCCGTCCCAGTCGTCCTCCGATAAGCCGTCCTCGATTGAGATAATCGGATGCTTGGCGACCCATCGGGCGTAGCGATCGCTAACCTCCTCGGCGGTCATCGGTTCCTCGTTGACCTCGAGCCGGTACCGTCCGCTCGTCTCATCGAAAAACTCATTAGCGGCAGCGTCGATGGCAAGGTAAATGTCCTTTCCTGCGACCAGCCCGGCATTATGGATCGCGCGCTCGATGAGCTGAAAGGCCTGCTCGTTGGAGTCAAGGTTAGGAGCGAAACCCCCCTCATCGCCGACGCCGCCAAGCTTCTGATCCTTGCTGAGGACTTCCCTGAGAGCCTGATAGACCTCGGCGCCCCATCTGAGCGCCTCCGCCCAGTTCTCGGCGCCGATGGGAAGGATCATGAACTCCTGCACTACCACATTGTTAGCGGCGTGTTTCCCGCCATTCAGGATGTTCATCTGCGGGACCGGCAGCTTTGTTGCATTGATACCGCCAAGATAGCGATACAACGGTATGCCCATCGCATTCGCGGAAGCCCGACACGCGGCCATGCTGACACCGAGAATGGCATTCGCGCCCAGTTTCTCCTTGTGAGAGGTGCCGTCCAGTTCTATCAGGTACCCATCAAGGGCAGGCTGGTCGAGCGCGTTCATCCCGAGCACCTCGGGGCGAATAATGCTGTTTACATTCTCCACGGCTTTCAAAACGCCCTTGCCGCCAAAGCGTTTCTTGTCGCCGTCGCGAAGCTCCAACGCCTCGTGCGTGCCGGTGGATGCACCGGACGGGACAATCGCCCTGCCCATGAAGGCTTCTTCGCATGTTACTTCGACCTCGACAGTCGGCATCCCACGGCTGTCCAGGACTTCTCTTGCGTGTACTTCCGTGATGGCAAGCTCGTTCATGATTCTTCTCCTCCTCAGGTTCTCACATTCTCAACAGATTAACATCCACTCTGGTGACCGGATATTGTTTGAGTTGATGCGCCATTCCGACTAACCCGTCCTGAAATCCCCCGAAGGCTCCATATCAAGCCAGTTCGGTCCAGCCTTGCAGTTTACGATAAGCGGCACATTGAGCTTGTAGATTCCGCTCATCGTGTTACCGGTGAGATTCGCGATCTCCTCAAGCCGAGTTTTTGGGACGCTCAATACAAGTTCATCATGCACTTGAAGCAGGATGGCTTCAGGTAACCCGGCTTCATCGAGCTTCTCGCATAGCTCGACCATAGCAAGCTTGATTATGTCCGCCGCGGATCCCTGCAGCGGCATATTGATCGCCGCTCGTTCCGCTGCGGCTCGCTTCACGCGATTCGAGCTCTTCAGTTCGGGATAGTATTTCCTTCGACCCAGCAATGTGGTGACATAGCCCTGTTCGCGGCCGGATTCAATCATCCGGTCCATGCAATCGCGCACGCTCGGGTACCTCTCGAAAAACCTCTCGATAAACTGCTTGCATTCGCCCCTCGACCGCTTGAGAGCCTCGGAGAGTCCGTGCGCACCCATGCCGTATATGATTCCGAAATTGATGGTCTTGGCGCTGCGACGCATATCGGGCGTAACTCCGTCGGCGGGAACATCGAATATCTCCATTGCGGTCCGGCGATGGATATCCTCATCGTTCTCGAAGGCTTCCATAAGCGTTTTGTCCTCGGAATAGTGCGCAAGAAGCCTCAGCTCGATTTGCGAATAATCGGCCGATAGCAGCACGTCTCCCGGATCGTTCGGTTGAAACGCGCGCCGGATTTCTCTGCCTTCAGGTGTTCGGATGGGGATGTTCTGCAGATTTGGGTCTGAGCTGGAAAGGCGGCCTGTTCCGGCAATTGTCTGGTTGTAACTGGTGTGTATTCGACCATCGTCAGGGTCGGTCAAGTCGATCAGCGCTTCGGTGTAGGTCCCCCTGAGCTTCGCGAGCGTGCGATAATGAATGATCTGCTGAGGAAGCTCGTGCATGCCGCTCAGTTTCTCCAGCACCTCGGCGTCGGTGCTGCGTCCGCGCACTTTTGGAAGACCCATCCGGTCGAACAGAAGTTCCGCGAGCTGCTTCGGGCTATTAAGGTTTATCTCCTGACCAATTCCCTGGAAAATAACTTTGGAGACATCCTCCATGCGCTGTCCAAGGTCCTTGCTTATCGCTTTCAGCACATCGGGATTAACCCTTATACCCACCGCCTCCATTCGGGCCAGAACGGTGACCAGGGGCATCTCGACCTTCCGGTAAAGATCAGCCAAACCGTCCTTTTTCAGCCTGGGCTTGAGCCTCTCGGCGAGCAGCCAGGTGGATGTAGCATCGGCGGCGGCGTATGGTGCGGCTATATCGATGGAGATCTGATCCATCGACTTCTGTTTCTTCCCTCGTTTCCCGATCAGCTCCTCGATAGTGGTCATTTCCCAGTTGAGAATGCGCTTGGCCATTTCTTTCAGGCCGTGACGGTTGTCGGGATCGACCAGGTAGTCGGCAATCATGGGATCGTCGATAAGCCCGTTCAGCTCGAGTCCGTAACGGTGGCAAACCAGCCACTCGTACTTTCCGTTCTGGCAAACCTTCTCAATCTCCGAGCTTTCCCAGACCGTTCGAAACGCATCAATAACCGTTTTCAACGGGAGTTGTTTGGTGAACTCATCGCCGAGGGTAACCTCGTGTCCGACCGGCACGTAGTAGCCCGTTTTCCCATCGATCGCGCACGCAACACCGACTATGTCGCATGTTCGGGCATCCAGCGATGTAGTCTCGAAATCGAGAGCAAAGCGGCCGTTTTCTTTCAGCTCTGTAACGAGTTCCTTGAGAGCCTTCTCGGTGTCTACAACAACCCACTCGATCGGGGGAGCTTGAGGTCCTGTTTCCTGGGGGATTTCCTCAAGATCGAGTTTGGAGAGGAAAGCTCTGAAGCCCAGTTTGCTGAACATCTCAGAAGCGGCGCGTTTGTCGATCTCTCCCAGATCGAACCTGAATTCCTCAACGGCGTCCTCATCCAACTCGATGGGAAGATCAGTTCGAATGGTAATCAGGTCCTTGGACAACCGAGCGACATCCTCACTTGCCTCGAGCTTCTTGCGGAACATCTCCTCGATCTTGTCGAGGTTGTCATACATCTCCTCAATCGTGGGGTACTGAGCAAGGAGCTTTTTGGCGGTTTTCTCA